>JBFGIA010000078.1:0-11096 GCA_041577935.1 Gemmatimonadota bacterium
ACATGCTCGGTGAAGGGTCCGATCTCTCGCCGCGCTCGATCGTCATCGCGACGTACGCCCTGGCCGGGTTCGCGAACTTCAGCTCGATCGCGATCCAGATCGGTGGTATCGGAGGCATCGCACCGAACCGAAAGCAGGATCTGGCAAAGATCGCGTTGCGAGCGATGATCGCCGGCACGCTAGCGGCGTTCATGACGGCCACCGTCGCCGGCGCTTTGTTGTGAGATCGGTGCCGAACGCCAGCCTCGACGCGAGGTGAACGCCCTCCGCGATATCAACCCAATTCCCAGTTCGACCGCTCTCGTCGAGGCCGCGGTGGATCGACTACGCGCAGTTGGCGCAGAACGGGTCGAAGCCGGGCTGATTCTAGGGTCGGGGTTGTCGTACTTGGCCGACGACGTGGACGACCCGATCACGGTTGGGTACGACGAGATCCCGGGCTTCCCGCGATCAACGGTCGAGGGTCACAGCGGTCACTTCGTCGTCGGCACGCTCGACACCGTGCCGGTCGCCTTTGCTCAGGGTCGATTTCATCTATACGAGGGGTACCCACCACCGTGGTTGGCACTGCCGGTGCGAGTGCTCGCCGAGCTCGGAGCCCGCTTCCTGCTGGTGACCAACGCCGCTGGCTCGCTCGAACCCGACAATCCACCGGGTACGCTGCTGTCGATCACCGATCACATCAACCTCCAGTTCGCCAACCCGTTGATCGGTCGCCCGGCAGGTGAAGTCACAAACCCCTTCCCCGACATGTGCAACGCCTACGATGAGGGGTTTCGCGAGCAGCTGATGGAGATCGCACTCGGGCACGAGATCGCGCTGCGCGAGGGAGTCTACGCAGGCGTGCTCGGCCCCAGCTACGAGACCGCTGCCGAAATCGGCTTCCTGCGAAAGATTGGTGCTCAAGCGGTGGGGATGTCGACCGTGGCTGAAGTCGTCAGTGCCGCCGAGCTCGGTCTGCCTGTAGCGGGGATCTCGTTGCTGACCAACTACGCCACCGGATTGAGCGCCGAGCCATTGCACCACGATGAGGTAACGGAGGCAGCAGCCGACGCTCGACCGAGAATCGAAGCGCTGGTGCGGGCGTTCATCCGGTCGGCGGCGAGCAAGTCACTCTCGGCGTGAACTCGCGGCTCCGGATCTTCTTCTTCGGTGCAGCGCGCACTGTCACCGGCTCGATGCATGTCATCGAGGCGGCGGGGAAACGCGTGTTACTCGATTGCGGCATGTACCAGGGCCGACGCAAGGAGGCTGAAGAGAAGAACCGCTTTCTGCCGTTTGATCCCACTGGGATCGATTACATGGTCCTCTCCCATGCCCACATCGATCACAGCGGGAACATCCCGTCACTTGTCAAACAGGGCTATGAAGGCCCGATCTACACCACCCACGCGACACGCGACCTGTGCGCTGCGATGTTGCGTGACTCGGCTCGCATCCACGAGCGGGACGCGGATTACTACAACCGCCGCATTCGATCGAAGAGCGAGCCCGAGGTTCAACCCTTGTACACCGAGGAGGACGCGGTGGCCGCGATGGGGAATTTCGTGAGCGTGAACTACGAAGCGCCCATGACGCTGGCGCCCGGGATTCAGCTCGAGCTTCGTGACGCTGGCCACGTACTGGGGTCCGCGATTTCGATCCTCGATATCGCGACCGACGGGAAAGAGAAGCGGATTTGCTTCACCGGCGATCTCGGTCGCCCCAATATGCCGTTGCTGCGCGACCCCCAGCCGGTCGAGGACATCGACGTTCTTATCATGGAATCGACCTACGGTGACCGGCTGCACGAGCCGCACAGCGGCAAGGACAAGCTGGCCGAAGTTGTAAACCGCACCGTCGAGCGGGGCGGCAAAGTGCTGATCCCTGCGTTTGCACTCGAACGCGCACAGACGGTTCTCTATCTGCTTCACCGGTTGTTGATTGAAAAGAAGATCCCGGTCGTGCCGATTTACATCGACAGCCCGCTTACCATCGACATTACCGAGATCTTCAAGCTCAACCCTGAGTACTTCGATCGTGAAGCGCGAACGTTCTGGGAGGACGTCGACCCGTTCGGATTCCGCACGATGCGCTACATCAGTGAAGTGTCGGACTCAAAGGCGCTCAACTACGAAGAGGAGCCGAGCATAATCATCGCTGGATCGGGGATGTGTGACGCCGGGCGTATCGTGCACCACCTGCGAAACAACCTCGAGGACGAGCGAAACACGGTGCTGATCGTCGGGTTTCAGGCCAAGCATACCCTCGGGCGCCGGCTGATCGAGCACCAACCCGAAGTCAGGATCTTCGGTGTCGACGTGCTCGTCGACGCCGAGATCGTCGACATCCGGGCCTTTTCGGGGCATGCCGATCGGAACGGTCTGATCGGCTTCGCCGGCGGTTGTAACCCGGCCCCCGACAACATCTTCCTCGTGCATGGCGAGGAGCCCCAGGCGCTCGCTCTGGCCCAGCGCTTGCAGGAAAATGGGTGTGCCCAGGTGGCCGTACCGCACCCGGGTGAGTTTCACGACGTGTAAGCTGTTGTACGGGAAGCGGCTACGACATCAGACGGGGCGTCTTGTCGGGAGCCGCTCGACCCGTGTAAAATCCAAATGCGAGGCGTGACCACCGTGCGGGTAACGATCGCTCTCACGCGCCAAATCGAGATACAATCAACACCGCAGAACTGTGGCCACGGCGCTATCGTGCGAGCCGTTTGGGCTGCCGACCTCTAGGTGTCGGTATCACCGAACGATTGATCGGAGGCACTCATGCAGCCCAGCAAGCCCGGCGGACGATCTGAGACTAGAGCGGTCACGGATCCTATCGAGGATGAGGAGGGTGTGTCCCGCACCGATGGAGACCATCGGTCGGAGTCTGACGCGTCAGTTGAACATGTCACGAGTTCGCAACAAACGGCCCGGTCAGTGAAGACAGATCTCCGCATTCAGGTGATCGGTCTCGGCGAGTGGGGAACCCGCGCGGCCGAGCTGTTCTCGAATAGCGGGCTGAGCGCCCGGGCGATCGATCTGGATCCTGCGGTTGAGCACGCGCAACTGGATACAGCTCGTCGACATAGAGTCGACATGGCGGGTCGCGTGGTGGGCGATTACGCGCAAGCCGCGGATGCGCTCCGTGCCGATGAGGCCGTCTCTACGGCGTTAGCGAACGATACCGATTGTGACCTGTTTGTCGTGGTCGCTAACGTGAGCACGCATGCTGGGGCGTTGCTCGGCACGTTGCTGAGCCAGCTCGAAGCACTGGCGCCGAATGTCGGTCGGTTGGCTGTGACTCGGCTTCCGGGGTTGCAGTCGGGTCCCGACGAACGAGCGCTGGGTCTGGTCGCGCTGAACGGGGTGCTTCAAGCGCCTTCGACGAGCGTGTTGGTGGTCCAACCATCCGAGGGTCTCGGGATGCGCGCCGACGTGGAAGCGAACCGTGCGCTGGAACGACTGCTCGGGTTGTTCGAGTTGGTAGGCGGAGACGACGCCGAACCGATCCTGGGCCTCAGCCGGAGCGCTTTGGTCAAACAGCTGTCGGCGCCGGGTTTTGTCGGTTGGCGCGAGGTCGAGCTGTCACGCGAGATGTTGACCAAGGGTGATGCCTGGCACACGCGGATGACCGATGCGGGAGTGACGTGGCAACCGGACGGGTTCGGGTGGAGCGACGCGCAGGCCATCCTGCCCGTCGTCCGCGCCCCGCGCCCGTGGCTGGAGGCGGAGGGTCGCCTGCGTTTCGATCAGCTCGTCGAGTCGGCCTGGGAGGAGGCAGCCCCGTGTGCGATGACGCAGGCGCTCTACGCTGACCAGCCGGCGATGGCGATGCTCGTCTCGGCCGGTCTGCCATTCCCGAGTGGGATGCTGGCGCTGAGAGACAGCGTGCAGGCCGATCGTGAGCGGATGGTCGAAAAGCGTCGCGCCGCCGGAGCGTTGATCCCGCTGGATGAAAATTTCCTGTCGCCTGATACGACGGGCTTGGCGGAGTTGACGGTTGAACCACCCACCCGCCCCGCGCCTCCGGTTGAATCAGCAACCGAGGTGGAGCCTGAGCCGGTCGTGGAGCCTGAGGTGGTTGAGGAAGTCGCAGAAGATGTGGTCGAACCGCCGGCGGCTACACCTGAGCTGAGCGCGCCCCCGGTCGAGGCCGAGCCGGTCGAAACAACGCCGGTTGAACCGCCGCCAACCGTGGAGTTGGAAGCGGAACCAGCGGTGGAACCGGAACCCCCGATCGAACCCGAGCCACCGATCGAGACCACCTCCGCCGCGCCGGTGATCGATGTCGAACCGCCGGTGATCGAGGCGGAACCGCCGGCGGTCAAGCCTCCGGCTCCGGCCCCGGTAACACAGGCCGAGCCCGTGGCGACTGCGGTGGCCGAACTGGAGTTCACCGGAACGCCATACGAGAACGCGTTGATGATCGCGCGCCACGTCATGGCGGCCGAGAACCTCGGTGCCGACATCGACCTGGGGAAGATCCGGTACGCGTTGTACGATCTGCTCGAGGTCCTGCGTGAAGACGCTGAACCGCTATTGCGGGAAGTCTTCAAACCAGTCGAGGAAGAGTACTTCGAGCGACACCACGTCAACGTGGCGGTACTGGCAATTCTGGCCGCTGATCAGCTCGAGACGACGTTGACTGATATCATTGACGTCGGCACGGCGGCCATGCTTCATGATATCGGAATGGCGCAGACCCGCGAGAACTGGGACAGCGATATGCGGTTGCCCCCGAAGCTGTTCGACACAGCCATTCGTCAACATCCCGAAAAGGGGTACGAACGGCTCCAGGAGATCACCGGGATGACCGGTGATATCGCGCGCATGGTGCTGGAAGAACACGAGCGGATGGACGGCACTGGGTATCCAGAGGGGATGTCGGGTGAGACGATCGATCCCGGCGCTCGCGTCCTTGCTGTGTGTGACACGCTCGAGGCGTTGACACATCCGAGGCCGTTCCGCGAGCACCTTGCGCTTGGCGAAGCGCTCTCGCGACTTCAGATTCTGGGGCAGTACACGCTGGACTCAGCCATCGTGCAGACTCTGACCGAGACGATCGGTCATTTGATGCCGTCTCTGGATAGCGAAGCCGACGCCGTTTGATCCTCCATGCATGACCCCCGTCCGGGGCCGGTCATCGTCGCTGTCGGCGGTGGCAAGGGTGGGGTCGGGAAGTCTTTTCTAGCCGCCAACATCGCTTTGGCCCTGGCTCAGCGGGGAGCCACCATCGGCCGCCGCGTGGCAGCCGTGGATCTCGATTTTGGCGGGTCCAACCTCAACCTCTTCTTGGGCGAGTCGTTCCCTGATCGCGAGCTGGCTGATTTTCTCGACGGTCGGGCCGAAAACTTGGACGCAATCTCGCAACCGACCCAGCTCGACAATCTGCGCTACGTCGCTGGCTCATTTGATTTGATCACCGCGGTGGATCCGCTGCGCGATCGCAAGCTCGATCTGGTCCGAGCGTTGGTAGGTTTGGACGCCGACTACGTGGTGCTCGATCTGCCGGCGGGCAGCGCGCCGGCGACACTCGACTTCTTCTTCCTCGGCGACATCAAGCTGGTGGTCACCAACCCCGAGGCGACGGCGTTTCACAACGCGTACGGATTTCTGAAGAACTACTTGCTGCGGCGATTGTTGACTGAGTTTCGTGATCGGAAAGAGATCATGAGCTTTATTCTCGATCACTATCGTGCATCGGGAACCGTTACAGAAATTCGAGATCGCACGATCACCTGCCTGGTCGAAAACCTGCGAGCGGAATTCCCTACGGTTCGACCGGAAGTGACGGGGATCCTACAGGAGAACACGCCGCTGCTCGTCTTGAACCGCTCGCGCGGTCGGCGCGACCGACAGTTTTTGACACGTTTCCGATTCGTGCTCGAGGAGAACCTGGGGCTCGTCTGCCAGGCGCTGGGCGTGATACCGGAGAACCGGCGCGTCGCGCAGGTGGTCCGCGATGGTGAGCCGTTCCTGCTCGCTCATCCGAGGCACAAGATCTCGAAACAGCTGATCGCGTGGACCGATCAGCTGACGGACCGGCGGTCTCTACGCCAGTGACCGATCGTCGGCCTCGCGGCGGGCTCAGGGCCGTACTCTGGTGGCCGTATGCCGTGGTCCGAACATTGTACTGCTGGGTCGCGTTGGCGATCCTGACGGTGGGGTTGGCGATGGTGTACATCCCATCCGCGGCGATCGGGCCCAACAGTCGATTGGTCAACGCATTCGAGCGGTTCTGGGTGTGGTTCATCCTGCGCGGATCGAACGTCGACCTGCGTAGTCACGGATTGGAGAACGTAGTCGTTGGGCGATCGTACATCGTGATGGCCAACCACCGGAGCATGTACGACATCCCAGCGCTCCACTACCTTCTCGGCAAGAATCGCGATCTGAGATGGATCGGCAAGCACGAGATGCTAAGGGTGCCCTTCTTCGGTTGGGCGTTCGCGCTCAGCCATCATATCGCGATCGACCGCCAGAATCGGAACAAGTCGATTGCGGCGCTCAAAGAGGCCGCGGCCAAGAGCACCGAGGGCGTGTCGTTCGTGATCATGCCAGAGGGGACGCGGAGCATTGACGGTCGGCTCGCACCGTTCAAGAAGGGTGGGTTTCACCTGGCGATTGATACCGGCTTACCCATACTCCCGGTCGCTATCATGGGAACGGAGCAGCTTATGAGGAAAGGCGAGTGGTGGATCCTGCCGGGGTCGATCGATGTCTTCGTGGGATCGCCGGTTGAAGGCGGTGATTACGATAAGAGCCGGCTCGAGGAGTTCCGCCAACGGGTGTGGACCGACATCCGCGACGCGTTGACGGATCTGCCAGCCGAAGCAGGAAGCGGGGCAGCATGACCGAGAACCCAAACACAGCCCGGCCCAGCGTCCCCAAGTCAGCCTACGAAGCGGCGCGGGAGGAGCTGCTCGGTTTAATCGACCGGGCACCCAGCGTCGCCGAAGCCCACCAGCGGGTGTGCGACGAGCTGTACGTAGCGTTTGAACACTACTCGTGGGTCGGTATCTACAGCGTCGATGGTGATGAGCTCTTGCTTTCAGCGTGGAGCGGCCCCGAGGAGACCGAGCACACCCGCATCGGGATCGGCGAGGGGATCTGCGGGTTGGCGGCCGCAACTGGAGAAACCGAGCTCGTACCGGACGTTGGCGAGCGACCCGAGTTCATCGCTTGTTTTCCGTCCACCAAGTCGGAGATCGTGGTCCCCATTCATGGACCTGAAGGGGTTATCGGCGAGATCGACATCGACTCCGACTGGCTGGATGCGTTTGCCAATCACGATCAGGAATTCCTGGAGACGATCGCTGTCGCGCTGGGCGACAAGTCCAGCAAGTCGGAGGCATAACGTGAGTGATCGAGACCGGGTGATCGAAACGATTCAGGAAGCCTTTGGCTCGAACGAGTACCCGGGCGATCACTTCCTTCAAGGTAGCTTCGAAGGGTGTGAGCCGGCCGATGCCGTGGGGCCGTTTGTCGGGCAAGAAGATTGGGAGGCGGTCGATTCGCAAGTTCTCGATGGAGCGGGTGCGCTGAACTTTTTCTCCGAGGCAGGGTTCCGTTTTTACATGCCGGCTTACATGATTGCAGATCTGCGGGAGCAGCTGATGACTGAAGATCCTGTGTTTCATCTCGTGCATGGGTTTCACGATATCGCGGTAGAGATCCCAACCGAGTCTGGAACGTTCGTGCGAAAGACCGGGAAGTCGACGTTTGTGAACCCCAGACGATACGGCGCGATGACGTGGTACGACTATGGTCAGCAAAGGCTGTCGGTTTTTACGCGTGAAGAGGCACAAGCGATCGTGTGCTACTTGGAGTACAGGCGTGCATCCGATCCAGACGGGCTGAACCATGCATCGATTGACGCCGCGCTGGAGGAGTACTGGCACGATCGGGCCGCGAACGCGCCAGCCAGAGAGGAACTCAAAACGCACCTGGAAGAGGAGGAGCGTTTTATGCGCAGCGTCAAACCGGAGTTCGAGGCGTAGATGCGAGCCGAGTTCTGCCTGCTGCTAGTGCTCGTTGTCGTCGGGACGGCCCGAGCACAGGAATCGGCCGTCCAGAGTTCGACTCTACTGGAAAACGGTCGTGTCTGGACTAACGACCCGGATCGGCCAGTGGCATCAGCCGTGGTCATTGAAGGCGACCGGATCGTGTGGGTGGGGAAGAACGAAGACGCGCCGGTAACTTCTGCCACCCGCCGGATCGATCTTCGTGGCCATCGCGTTGTACCGGGCTTCAACGATGCTCATACGCACTTCATCGACGGCGGGTTTACGTTGCTCGCGCCGGACCTGCTCTCGTCCGACAGCGCTGAAGAGCTTGTTCGCCGCTTGGGCGAGTACGCGCGGATGCTGCCGCCGGGTCGATGGATCGACCTTCACGCGGCATGGGATCACGAGCGGTGGCCAGGTCATTTGCTGCCCTCGCGCGATTTGATCGATCCGGTCACACCCGAGAACCCGGTGTGGATGCGACGTCCTGATGGACACATCGGTCTCGCCAACTCGCTGGCGCTTGAGTTGGCCGGCGTGAATCGCTCTACGCCTGACCCGCCGGGTGGTCGCATCGATCGGGACTCGAACGGCGAGCCGACTGGGATTCTGCGCGATGCGCATGATCTCATCCGGCCAGCGATACCACCGATCTCGGAAGACCAGTATCGCGAGGCGCTCGACGCGGCGCTGACGCATGCCGCCCGCATCGGTGTGACAAGCGTGCAAGACATGTGTTACGAATCGGGCTCGGTCGGGAAGCGGTTGCTCGAGTCGTACGCGCGCGAAGGAAAGCTCACCGCACGGTTTTATTGCCGTACCGCGCTCAGTGATTGGGAAGCGCCGGCGGCAGCCGGTGTCTATGCCGGGTCGGGCGACTCCTGGCTCCGTTGGGGAAGTCTCAAGACGTACGCCGACGGTGCGTTGGGTTCGTCGACCGCGTACATGTTCGAGCCCTACACGGACAACCCTGATAACCGGGGACTCCTGGGCGATGTGATGCTCCCGGTCGACATGTTTTACGGGCTGGCCGCGGGTGCCGACCGTGCTCGCCTGCAGCTGTCGGTTCACGCCATCGGCGACGCCGCGATCAGCCTGGTTATCGATCAGTTCGCACGGATCGAAGAGGAAAACCCGCCTTGGGATCGCCGCTTCCGGATCGAGCATGCCCAGCACATGGCACGCAAAGATTTTGCGCGACTGGCTGACCTCGGCGTGGTCGCCAGCGTACAGCCCTTTCACGCCATCGACGATGGCCGCTGGGCGGAACGGAAGATCGGCCCAGATCGAGCCAAAACGACGTATCCGTTTCGATCGTTTCTCGACGCCGGGGTTGCACTCGCTTTTGGGACCGATTGGCCGGTTGCACCGTTGGAGCCGATGCGCAGCGTCTACGCTGCGGTGACACGGCGAACGCTGGAAGGCGCGCACCCGGATGGCTGGGTGCCGGAGGAGAAGATCAGCGTTGAGGAAGCGTTGGCGGCGTATACCAGCGGCTCGGCGTACGCCGAGTTTGCCGGCCATGAGAAGGGCCGCGTTCGGACGGGCTATCTCGCCGATCTCGTCGTTCTGTCTGAAGACCCGTTGGAGGTCGAGCCCGGGCAGCTCGAAGCGATCGAGCCGGTGCTCACGATCGTCGGCGGTCGCATCGTGTACGCCGCCGAGGGGTGGGCGGCGAAGTAGCCGCGGCCGGGCGGCCGCTCACCGATTCTGCGCGGGCGCATTTGCCACCAAGACAGTGCTTTCCAGCAGCATCGAATTGGGGACGATCACGGTCCCGCCTTCGGTCGCAATCTCCGATCCGAGGGTGCCGATCGCCTCGAGCGAGCCTGAGATCTCGCCAATCTGGATGCTGTCGCCCATCTTGAGATTCTCACGGACGTAGTAGCCGGAAAGCGCATTGCGCGCTACTTCGCGGCCACCGATGGCAAAGGTCAAGATGAAGCCAGCGGCCAGAATCGTGATCAGGTTGATCACCGTAGACGACAGGATCGTGACGTCGAAACCAAGCTCTTCCATCATGAGGATGACCACGATGGCTAGGAGCAGACCACGCGCCGCTGTCCCGAGGCTCTTGTGAAACTGAACGCCGAGACCGGCGGCGGCTGTCTGAACCGCTCGCCCGCCTATCTCGGCTGCTAGGGCGCCGAAAATGAGAAGCAGTATCGCGCCGAGCAGACGAGGCAGATAGGTGAAGATCCGATCGACCGGCAAGACCGAGAAGTCGATGCCGAGGCGCTGCAGGCCCAGGATCGCAAACATGAGGAAGACGATCCAGAATATCAGCCTGCCAAAGATGTCGGACAGCGGGGTGACGATTCCGGCCTGCTCCAACTTCTGCTTGAGGCCACTGTCTTCGATCAGGCGCTCGATACCGACTCGGCGGAAGATGCGACGGCTGATCGAAGCCGCCACGCGCCCCGCGAGCCAGCCGGCGACGAACAGAAAAAGTCCCAACAAGAAGGTTGGTGCAGATACGACCAGTCTTTCGACAAGAGAAGCGATGGCTTCGCGGAACATCGTGTCGTCGATCATCGGTTCTTTCTCCTTTTGTCCGACTCCGAAGAGTCATCGAGGGCATCCTCGAGCGGGGCTAGAAAAACTCGCACCAGACGACCGAGGCCGTGGGCGAAGAAAGTGATGAACTCCCCCACGAGCTGGCCAAAGCGCAGCCCCCGAAGTGCAGCATCCCGGATCTCCTCGCGCCGCTGGAGAGGAATCGGCGAAGGTGCTGAAGATGGCATCTGCGAGCTGGGTACCGCAGGCTCCACGCTCGACCAGATCTCCTCGGCAAGGTGTTCGCATTCCTCGCAGGAGGTCAGGTGCTGAAGCACACGCTCCACTTCCTTGTCTTCCAGATCGGAGTTGTAGAAGCGCATGAGCGTATCGCGGTCCACGTGTGTCATTGTGTCTCCTCCTCGAGGAACGCGCGACGAAGCGCTGCGCGAGCTCTAAGGACGCGCATCTTGACCGCACTCACGCTCAGTCCCAGTTGCTGAGCGATTGTTTTGTAGGGTGTCTGAGCGTACTCGGCCAACAGGAGGATCTCTCGCTCTTCGGACGACAAGCGAGCGATGGCGCGGTCGAGACGTTCGATCTCTTCTCGTTTCGTGAGCTC
>JBFGIA010000079.1:0-10477 GCA_041577935.1 Gemmatimonadota bacterium
GTCGGCGATCGCCTCGAACAGCGATGCGGTCAGCTCACGGCGGTCGATCGTCGGCAAACCGCGGACGTACCCGTAGGTCGGATCCGACACCGCCAACCCGACGCGCCGCTCACCGTAATCGATCGCTAGCACACGCTCACTCATTTGCAAGACAACTCTCGACTGACTGTGGGTACGAGGCCGTTATTGGCGGTGCAGATCAAGGCGTGGGAGGAGGGTAAGCGAGGCGTACGGGCGAGTACGCCGCAGCGCAGCCCGACGAGCACAACACAGAGATGCACCGCCAGAAACGGCCGTTAATCGCCGGACATGGAGGCGAGGAACTCGGTATTGGTATCCGTCCTCTTCATCTTGTCAATCAAAAACTCCATCGCCTCGGCGGGGTTCATATCGTTCAAGAACTTCCGCAGCAGCCAAATGCGCTGCAGCTGATCCTCGGGGATCAGCAACTCCTCATGCCGCGTCCCCGACCGATTGATGTCGATGGCGGGATAAATCCGGCGATCAGATAGTGAGCGGTCGAGCACCAGCTCCATGTTACCGGTGCCCTTGAACTCCTCGAAGATGACCTCGTCCATCCGGCTGCCGGTGTCGATCAACGCTGTCGCGACGATCGTCAGCGAGCCGCCCTCCTCGATGTTGCGCGCGGCGCCAAAGAACCGTTTCGGCTTGTGCAGCGCGTGGGCGTCGACACCACCCGACAGGATCTTTCCGGAGTGCGGCACGACGACGTTCTGAGCGCGTGCCAACCGGGTGATCGAGTCGAGCAGGATCACGACGTCGTGACCGTTCTCAACCAATCGCTTGGCCTTCTCGATGACCATGTCCGCGACCTGGACGTGGCGATCAGCCGGTTCGTCGAACGTCGAGGCGATGACCTCACCGTCGACCGAGCGCTCCATGTCGGTGACCTCTTCGGGCCGCTCGTCGATCAGCAGCACGATGAGCTTGATATCGGGATCATTCTCGGTGATCGAGTTAGCGATCTTCTGGAGCAGGATCGTCTTACCGGCCTTGGGCGGAGAGACGATGAGCCCGCGTTGACCCTTGCCGATCGGAGAGAATAGGTCCATGATGCGCATCGACAGATCGCCGTCCTTGCGCTCGAGCTGGATCCCTTCCTCGGGATAGAGCGGCCGCAGGTTGTCGAAAAAGACGGTGTGCTTGGCCTTGTCCGGATCGGTGTAGTTGACCGCTTCGACCTTGAGCAGCGCGAGGTACCGTTCGCCTTCCTTTGGCGGACGTACCTGGCCCTGAATCGTATCGCCGGTCTTGAGATCGAAACGCTTGATCTGACTCGGGGAGACGTAGATGTCGTCGGGCCCGTACAGATAGTTCCAATCCGGGCTCCGAAGGAAGCCGTACCCTTCGGGTAGGATCTCGAGCACACCCTCGCCGCGCAGAACGGTCTCGTTGTCGAGCAGGTTCTGCTCGATCTTGAAGATCAGATCCTGTTTGCGCAGGCCGGCGAAGTTCTGAATGCTCAGTTTTTCCGCCATTTCGTGAAGCTCGGGAATCGACTTGGACTTGATTTCGCCGATGTCCATAACGGTTGCGTCTGGACCGGGCGTCGGCGGGCGCCTGTGCTGTCGTGCGCGAGGTGCGCGAGAACGGGAACGATTCAAGTGGGTTACCTCTGTGCGGTGAGCGAAGGGAACGGCGGTTAGGCCGTGTCCGGTTGCGTTGTAAAAGGATTACGGGGATTCGAGGCGTAGATTTGCTCTCGATTGCGCATATTACCACAGCCAGCGTGGGGTGTCAAGCCGGCGCCCGGAGTCGGTACATTCCCATCTCTATGAATCAGGCGACTTTGCTGCAACCGACGCCCGGCCTGAGCGCGGTCGTGGAACGGCTGGTGACCGCTGGTCACCCGGCCTACGCCGTGGGTGGCGCCGTGCGCGACAGCCTGGGGGGCAAGCGGGTGGGCGACTGGGACGTGGCCACCGCGGCGCACCCGGAGGTCGTCCAGTCGCTTTTCCCGGTCACCTTCCCGATCGGGATCGAACACGGCACCGTCGGCGTGCGAGCCGAGGGCGAGACGATCGAGGTCACGACCTTTCGGACCGACGTCGCGACCGACGGGCGTCACGCCGAGGTTCGGTTCGGCGCCACGCTCGAGGAAGACCTGGAGCGGCGCGACTTCACGATAAACGCGATCGCCTGGGATCTGGAAAGCGACACCGTCATCGATCCGTTCGATGGACGCGGCGATCTCGAAGCCGGTGTTCTGCGCGCGGTCGGGGAGCCCGATCGGCGGTTCCCGGAGGATTATCTGCGTGTCCTGCGCGCGTTCCGGTTCGCCGTTCGGTTTGGACTCGAGATCGAACCGGAGACCGAGCGCGCGCTCGAGCGCCACGCCGCTGGCGTACGTCGCCTCTCGGGAGAGCGAGTGCGGGACGAGCTCTTGAAGACGCTCGCCGAATGTCGCTCGGTGTCGTCGGTCCTGGGCATGTGGCGTCAGTACGGTTCGATGGCGTTGCTTTTCCCCGAGCTGGCGGTGTGCTTTGGTGTAGAGCAGAACGTCTATCACGCCGACGACGTCGGCATTCATACGCTGTTGGTGGCCGACAACGTTCACCCTCGGCGACCGTTTCTGCGGGTGGTGGCGCTGTGTCACGACCTGGGGAAGCCGATGGCGCGCGAGGTGCACCCCGAGACAGGGGACTGGACGTTCCCCCAACACGAGGTGCCGAGCGCGCGGTTGACCCGGCAGGCGCTGCGGCGGCTCAAGTTCTCGCGCCGCGAGGTCGCTCGGGCCTCGCACCTGGTCCGGGTGCACATGGATCTGCCCCCGCCAGACGTGTCGGACGCCGCGATCCGGCGCTGGATCCGGCGCGTGGGCGAGGAGCACCTGTGGGACCTGTATCGTCTCCAACTTGCCGACTGGCGTGGGAATCGTAAGCGAGCCGAGCGGCCGCCCACGCCGATCGTCGACCTGTACCATCAGGCGCGCCGCGTGCTCAAGCAGCAGACTGCTCTGCGCGTCGAGGATCTGGCGATCGACGGCAACGATCTGACGGCCATGGGGCTGGCGCCGGGGCCCGAGTTTGGTCAGACGCTGGAGTGGTTGCTCGAACAGGTGATCGAGCAACCGGCGCTCAATACGAGGGAGACGCTGTTCGAGATGGTCCGTGAGCAGACCGGCGTCCAGCCGGTAAATCACACGTGAGCCGGCTGGGGCGCGACCACTACGACCGCGACACGATCGAGGTCGCACCTGAGCTCTTGGGGTGCACGCTGGTTCACGATGGACCCGACGGATTGACCAGCGGTCGGATCGTCGAGGTCGAGGCCTATCAGGGCGAGGACGACCCGGCGTGTCACGCGGCCGCCGGTTGCACCAGTCGGACCGAACCGCTTTACGGCCGGCCCGGACACGCGTACATCTATCTGATCTACGGGATGTACTATTGTTTGAACGCGGTGACTCGAGGCGAGGGGCTGCCGTCGGCGGTTTTGATCCGCGCGCTGGAGCCGCTCGAGGGGTTGGATCGCATGCGCGGTCGTCGCGCTGCGCGGGCAAGGCGCCGTACACCGGTCGTCGATCGCGACCTGGCCAACGGGCCCGGCAAGCTCTGCGACGCGCTGGGGCTCACGCTCGAGCACAACCGTCTCGATCTGACCGGCGACACGTTGTGGATCGAAGCCGGGACGCCGCCGACAGAGATCGCGTGGAGCCCGCGGGTCGGGATCAAGGTCGGCACGGAACGTGTCTGGCGGTGCTTCGACCCCGAATCGCCTTATGTTTCTAGGACCCGGCTCAACCACCAAGCGGTGGTGAGACCGAGCCCCGTAATGAGCCGATGATACCGAATGGAGATGGAGCACCAATGAACAAGAGTTTTGTCGATCATTTACAGTTTTTGCCAATGCCGTCGCGCGATGGTGTGCGACAGCCGGACGGGGATCACCGCCCCGGCGGGCTCGGGTTGCGCACGCTGGCCGATCTCCTAGGCCCCTTGGGGTGGACGGCGCGACTCGAGGACTTCGGTTTCGAGAAGCCGGTGGCGGAAGCGCGGACCACCGAGGCGTACGCGCGCGCGATCGGCGATGCGGTGCTGTCGGCCTGGGACCGCAGCCGTTTCCCGGTCGTGTTCAGCCTCGTCAACGCCTGCGCGCTTGGGGTCGTCGATGGATTTGGACCGCGGGTCGGCGTGTTGTGGTTTTCCCCCCGCGCAGATTACGCGACGACCGGCTTCTTCCGCCGTCCAAAGCTCGACCGGACGACACTGGCGATGATGACCGGTCGCCAACAGCGCGACAGCATGGCCGTCAAGCCGTGCAAGCTCTCGGGACGCAACGTGATCGTGGTCGGCGGTCAAAGGCTGGACGCCGACCAGTCCCGAGCATTGGAGGACGACGGGATTCGCGTCATCGGTCCGGGCACGTTGTCGGGCCTGAGTGCGGCGGTTGCCGATACCGACGTCGACGGTTGGTACGTCCACATCGACACTACGGTGCTCGAGCCAGAGGGCGTGCCGGCAGCCGACGAGGCGGTGGACGATGCGATCGCGCCTTCCGAGGTTGTGGCCGCGATCGAGAACGCGCTCGGGGACCAACCGATTCGGTGCCTGGGGTTGGCCCGCTACGATCTAAATCGCGACGTCGGTGGGGTTACGGCTCAGACGTTGGCCGGGCTTCTCGATCGCACCATCGTTCTCGCCGGTGGCCAACCCGACCCCCACGCGAGGGAGACGGCGCGGGCCAGTTAATGGACCTCTTCGAGCAGCTGGCTGGCGAGCGGTTGGATGCCGCCGCGCCGCTGGCGGATCGACTACGCCCCAGATCGTTGGACGAGTTCGTCGGCCAGGACCACCTGGTCGGGCCGGGCGCGGTGTTGCGCCGCATGATCGAGGCCGACGAGATCCACTCGCTCGTCTTCTGGGGTCCGCCGGGTACCGGAAAGACGACGTTGGCGTGGATCATCGCCGAGGCCACCGGGTCGCGGTTCGTGTGGTTTAGCGCGGTCACGATGGGTGTTGCCGACGTCAAGCGGATCGTCGCCGAAGCCCGTGAGACGATCGGCACCACCGGTCAGCGCACGATCCTCTTCTGTGACGAGATCCATCGCTTCAACAAGGCCCAGCAGGACGCGTTCCTGCCCCACGTCGAGAAGGGCGTCGTCACGTTGATCGGCGCCACTACGGAGAACCCGTCGTTCGAGATCAACGCCGCACTCTTGTCGCGTCTCCGGGTCTACACGCTGGAGTCGTTAACACCGCATCAGATCGGCGTGTTGGTCGATCGCGCGATGGAAGACTCCGACGTCGGTCTCGCCGCTCGGGATATGACACTCGAAGACGACGCGCGCGACTTCGTCTGTGAGTCGGCCCAGGGCGACGCCCGGGTGGCGCTGTCGACGTTGGAGCTGGCGGCGTCGCTGGCGGCCGACGGCGCGACGATCACCCGCGACCAGGTCGAGGCCGCGCTGCAGAAGAAAGCGCTGCGCTACGACAAGGCCGGCGAAGAGCACTACAACATTATCTCGGCGCTCCACAAGTCGTTGCGCGATTCCGATCCGCACGCCGGACTGTACTGGCTGGCGCGGATGCTGGAGGCTGGCGAGGATCCGCTGTACATCGCTCGGCGGTTGGTGCGCTTCGCGTCCGAGGACGTTGGGTTGGCCGATCCGCACGCGCTTTCACAGGCGGTCGCCGCCCAGCAGGCGGTCCACTTCATCGGCATGCCCGAAGGCGCGCTGGCGTTGGCCCAGGCAGCGGTCTACCTGGCGACGGCTCCCAAATCGAACGCCATCTATAGCGGGTATCAGCGCGCCGCGGCTGACGCTCGCGAGACCGAACGCGAGCCGGTCCCGCTGCACTTGAGAAACGCCCCGACTCAGCTCATGAAGGACCTCGGCTACGGTGCGGGGTATCAATACGCGCACGACTACGATGACGCGGTCGTCGACCAGCAGCATCTCCCCGAGAGCTTGCGCGACCGCATCTACTACGAAGGGCCAAACCCTTTCAAAAAGGACGATAGGCAAAGATGATCGCTGCGCTAAATCGCGGTAGTGAGCTACTTCTCGCCGTAACGCTGATCGCATCGGCACCGGATCAGCTTGTGCCCCAGACCAGCGCGGGAAGCTCGGCACAAGACACGAGCGCGGTGATCGATACGCTCCGCTCTGTCTCCGATACGCTCGGCGCCGAAGCTGTGGACCGCGTCCCGGTCGTCGTCGGCGGAGACACGCTGTTCTACATCGCCGAGCGGATCGGTCCGTTCCCGCCTGTGGCGCGTGTGCGGGCGATCGAAAGCCGTTTCCGGAGCCTGACGCGCGATCCGGTGCGACAACCGGGCGAGATCTCGGTCTTCCACGGCGAGAAGACATCGGATCTTCTGATCGGTGACCTGGTCATCATGACGGTGACCGATGGCGACGCTGCTGCGGTTGGCCTCACGCGTCAGGAAGCCGCGGAGCGGTACGCCCGTATCGTCGACGAGGCCCTTCATGAGCAGGCGATCGCGACCAACTGGCGGGCCATTCTGATGGGTGTGGGGCTGACCGCGCTGGCGACGGTGATCCTCGTCTATTTGCTCCGATTCCTGCAACGGTTCTTCCGCCGAGTCTACCCGACGATTCGCGAGCGCGGGCCAGAGCGGTTGCCCTCGTTACGGATCCAGAAACTCGAGCTGGTGCCAAAGAGCCAGATCGTCGAGACGCTCTTGCTTGCCGCCAAGGCGACTCGGGTCTTGATCACGATCGCACTGCTGTACTTCTACGTGCCGCTCGTGCTGAGTTTCTTCCCGTGGACGCGGGAGCTCGCCAGTCATTGGCTCGATTACGTCCTAACGCCGATCGATGTCGTGACGTCGGCCATCGTGTCATACCTGCCGAATCTCCTGTTTATCGCAGTCATCATTTTGGCGACGCGGTACCTGCTGCGACTCGTTCGGCTCGTCTTTCTGGGAATGGAGCACGAGCGGATTCATTTTCGAGGCTTTCATCCTGAGTGGGCCGAGCCAACGTACAAGCTTGCTCGGATCTTCATCATCGCCCTCGCGGTGATCGTCACGATTCCGTACCTGCCACAAAGCGAGTCGACTGCGTTCAAGGGAGTGGGGGCGTTTCTAGCACTACTGATCTCGCTCGGCTCTGCGTCCGCAGTTGCCAACTTGATGGCTGGCACGGTGATGGTATACATGCGGCCATTCAAGCTCGGGGACCGGGTCAAGATCGCCGACACCGTTGGCGATGTGATCGAGAAGACGTTGCTCGTGACCCGGGTGCGAACGAACAAGAACGAGGAGATCTCGATCCCCAACGCGCTCGTTCTGGGAAGCCACCTCGTCAACTATTCGAACAGTGCACGCGAGGGCAAGCTTATCCTCCACACGATGGTGACGATAGGGTACGATGTCGATTGGCGACGGGTTCACGAGGCACTGCTCTCGGCCGCCACCGACTTGGAGGCGATTCAGGAAGATCCGGCGCCGTTCGTGCTACAGAAAAGCCTCGACGACTACTCGGTCGCGTATGAGCTCAACGCCTACACGGACGATGCGAAAAGAATGGCGCGCACGTACTCGGAGCTGCACCAGAACATTCAGGATCGGTGTGCGGAAGCGGGGATAGAGATCTTGTCGCCGCTCTATGCCGCGACGCGGGATGGGAATAGGAGTACCATTCCCAAGGCTGGCACTAAGTCCAAGAAGGTCGGAGCTTGAGTTACGAAGTGTCACCAAGCAACGCGGCCGAGCGCGTCGTGCTTGTAGCGGTCGGCGGCCCGGTCGCCAATGAGGATGGCGTGAAATGGTCGGAGCAAACGTTGCTCGAGGAGTTGCGGGCGCTGGCTGTATCCGCCGGCGGCGAGGTCGTGGGCGAGATCGCTCAGCGACGTCAAGCAGCGGATAAGCGCTTCTACATCGGGCGCGGCAAGGCGACCGAGCTGAAGGAAGAGGTGCTCGCCACCGGCGCCGAGCTGGTGTTGTTCGACAACGATCTGTCACCGGCACAGGGGAAGAACCTGGAGGATCTGGTCGGCGTCCGGGTGCTCGATCGTTCCGAGCTCATCCTCGACATCTTCGCCGATCATGCCCGCACCAACGAGGCCAAGCTCCAGGTCGAGCTGGCCCAGCTGCAGTACCTCCTGCCGCGGTTGCGACGGATGTGGACGCACTTGTCGCGGATCCGTGGCGGTATCGGCTTGCGGGGACCCGGCGAGACACAGCTCGAAGTCGACCGGCGGGTCATCCGTCACCGGATCGGTGTGCTCAAGGAGAAGCTGACGCACATCGAGGAGCGTCGGAGCCTGCAGCGCAAGAGCCGGCGCGACGCGTGGAACGTGGCGCTGGTGGGGTACACCAACGTCGGGAAATCGACGATCATGAACCGCCTCTCGGGCGAGCGACTGCGGGTCGAGGACAAGGTGTTCGCCACGCTCGACGCCACCACCCGGCGGATCGATCTGGATGACGACGAGGAAGTCTTGCTGACCGACACGGTTGGATTCATCCGCAACCTGCCGCATCATCTGGTGGCATCGTTCCGGGCCACGCTCGAAGAAGTGCTCCACGCCGATTTGTTGTTGCACGTCGTCGACGTCTCCGATCCCCACTACGCGGATCAGATGCGGGTCGTCCGCGATGTGCTGATCGAGCTCGAGGCCGAGGACGCGCCCATGATCCACGTCTTTAACAAGTTCGATCGCGTTCCGGCGGGCGACCGAGCGAGCTTGCGGGCTCAGATCGTGGCCGATTACCCGAACGCGGTCATGGCATCAGCGATCGAGTCGCGCGGCCTCGAGGCACTGACCGAGGCGCTGACCGACTTTCTTAAAGCGCGAAAGGCGCGCGTCATCGTTACGTTACCGCTCAACGACACGCGTTCGCTGGCACGGCTGCACGAGCTGGGCGACGTGATCGAACGCCGCTACACGGATTCCGTCGTCGAGGTCGAGCTCGAGACACGGCCCGAGGTGGTGGCTCGGATCGAGCAAAGCGGGTTTCGGGTCGAGCAGGTCGGGTGAGTAAGAAAGCGCCATCGGTTTTCGTCTACGGCGCTGGCCGGGTCGGGTTGGCGATCGCCAATCTGGCGCGCGAGCGAGGCGTCGACGTCGTCGGGCTCTGGAACCCGCATCCGCTCAAGCCACGGCGGGCCGCGCTGGCCGAGGGGTTCGACGTGGCGATCAACGCGCAGCCGCCTGCAATCCGCGCCGATCTGTGGCTGATCGCGGTGCCCGACGACGCGATCTGCGCCACCGCCGAGCGGCTGGGTCGAGCCACCGGGCCGCGCCCCGCCGTTGTAGCGCACTGCGCGGGCGCCCATCCGGCTAGCCTCTTGCAGTCACTGTCCAAGGGCGGGGTGGCGTGCGGCTCATGGCACCCGGCGATGACGTTTCGTGGCGCGGAGAGCGATCCGGCTGCGCTCGCGGGGGCGATCGTCGTGATCGAGGGCGACGAAGCGGCGGTCACCGTGCTTGAAGCGTTTACCGAAGCACTCGATTTGCGCTTCATCCACGTCGCGGCGGAGAGCAAGCCGCAGTACCATGCCGCGCTCGTGTTCGTCGCCAACGGTCGGGTCGCGCTCGACGCGGCCGCGGCGGTGTTGCTGCTGCAGGCCGGGATCGACGCCGAGACGGCGCGCGACTTGATCGCTCCGCTAGCGGGTCGTACCGACGAGAATCTGGCCACCAAGTTGCCCGATCAAGCGTTGACCGGACCGGTGGCCCGGGGCGACGTCAAAACCGTTCGGGAACAGCTGGATGCCTTGGCGCCGTATCCAAAGGTGTGTCAGCTGTACCGTGCACTGGGTGCGATCGCGTTGGAATTGGTGCCCGATCGCGTGCGCGGTGAGGGCCACCGAGAAGTGGCCGCGCTCATATCAGACTATAGGAACGAGAGAGAGGAAATACATGCTAACGCTAGCCGACATTCGAGAGAACGCTGAGGTCACCCACTACTTGGATCGTGCCGATGGCGTTCTCGAGTCGATCGGTTACACCGAGCACGGCCGGCGTCATGCCAACGTCACTGCGCAGCGCGCCAAGGCGGTAGTCGAAGCGCTGGAACGACCGGCCAGGCAATGCGAGCTGGCCGGGATCGCTGCGTACCTGCACGACATCGGCAACATCGTCAATCGTGATCATCACGCGCAGTCGGGGGCGGCGATCGCCCACGGGCTGTTGCGCGACGCCGGCTTGTCGATCGAGGAGACGATCGAGGTCGTGACCGCGATCGGTCACCATCATGAGACCGACGGTGCGCCGGTCAGCGACATCGCGGCGGCGCTGATCCTGGCCGACAAATCCGACGTTCACCGCTCCCGCGTCCGCGACAAAGCGATGATCCATTTGGATATTCACGATCGCGTCAACTACGCGGTCACGCGCTCGTCGCTCAAAGTCGTCGGGCCGCACGAGGCGAAGGAGCTGAAGGGTGAGCGTGGGAACGGGAACGACTCGAACGGGCAAAACTCGAACCCCACCGCCACCGCGCAGGACATCGCGCAGTTCACCGCGTCGGACTACGACGA
>JBFGIA010000080.1:0-10320 GCA_041577935.1 Gemmatimonadota bacterium
CAACGTGTACGCGTCCACCGGCGTGACCGATGGCAGGGGGAGCTACGGCTACGTGCTGTACGTCCGGCCGGATGAGTACGACCGGGCCGCAGCCGCGCTGGAGGTGTAGGCGCGCGGGTCTGCCACCCGCACTTTCTCTAGTCGGTAACCCGGGCGAGATCCTGCGCGTGCACGATTCTGTCGAGCGCGGCCCAAACCTCGGCGTTGGTGTCGGCGCTCTCCAACTGCCTCCGCGCCGCATCGTCGCTCAACCCGTGCGCGATGGCGGCCAGAATCTGAAGCTGTAAACCCTCCTCATCCTTCGGGGTTAGGACCAGGAACACCAGGTGCACGGGCGATCCGTCGGGAGCGTCCCAGTCTACACCGATCATGGATCGTCCGAACGCGATGACCGGTTGAGCGAGTCCATCCATGCGCGCGTGTGGTATGGCGGTTTCGCGACCCGTGCCGGTACCCAAGAGCTCCTCTCGCGCCCGCACCGCCGTTGCACATTCGGTAGCGTCGGAAATCGCTCCGTGCCTGGCGAGGCTCTGACAGAGCTCGTCGATCACGTCCGATGGCGTTGTTCCGGTCAGGCTGGGCACCGTTGCCGGCCGCACGAAGTATTCGAGAACGCTGACCGCTTGCCGACGCCGAATCGACCACGAGAGCAACGGCGCGACGATAAGCGATGAGACGATCGCCGAGACCACGATGCCGACGAACACCGGTGTCGTAAGGATTCCGTGCGCGAGTGCGATGTCGGCAACGACGATCCCGGTGACGCCGCTCGGGATGAAAGCGATCCCGACCGATAGCCGGTCGTCTCTGGACAGCGACGTTCCGAGCGCACCGAGGTACGCGCCGGCGAACTTGGCGACGATCGAGATGACGGTGACGAAGGCGACGATGAACCAGTCAAACTCCCTCAGAAAGTCGTACTGCAAGCCGATCCCTGCGAAGTAGAGCGGTACGAACACCGAGTGCACCATCTGGCTCAGGATCTGTCGCGTTCGCTCGGTCAGAGCGGGTGAGTCCCCGGCCATGATGCCGGCCAGAAAGAACCCCAGCAGCGCGGTCAAGCCGACGCTGTTCGTGGCCGCGCCCCAGGCCAGCCCGAGGCAGCTGACCAGCGTCAGGACCGCTCCCGGTTGCGCGGGCAACTGCCGGCTCACGAAGCGGATCGATCGGTCGACCCAGCGCAACCCGTACGAAAGCGAGAACGCGGTGAACGCGATCGAAAAAGCCACCACTAGCGCGACCTTCACGACGTTGACCCCCGCCGGGGTGGCGAGGCCCAGCACGACGCTCAGGATCACCCATGCGAGGATGTCGTTGACGGCGTAGCCGCACAGTGTCACCAGCCCGAGGTCGCTCTTTACCAGGTCGAGGTCCTGCAGGACGCGGGCGATGATGACCATCGCGCTGATCGCGATCGTGGTGCCGAGAAAGAGCGCGAACAAGACCCGGAGCGACGGATCGGCCAGGTACCGATCGGGCAGCCCCAGCGACAGGCCAAACCCGAACCCCAGCGGCACGAGCACACCGATGATGCCGACCCGCAAGGCCGGCCCGCGCTGGCGCCAGGCAGCCGACACGTCGACCTCGAGACCGGTTTCCAGGAGCAGGAACAGCACGCCGAACCACGCCACGGTGCTCAGCATCGTCTGTTGGATCGGGTCGGCGGGGAAGATCGCGCTCTGAAGCTCGGGCCACGCGCGGCCAAGGATCGTCGGTCCAAGGAGCAGCCCGATCGCGATCTCGCCCACCAGCGGTGGGTGACCAAAACGCCGCAAGATCTCGCCAAACCCGCGCGCAAGTCCAAGCAGTAAAAGGACTTGGACCAGGAATATGCCGAGGTGTTCTTCGCTCATTTGGTGGACAACCTAACAGATATGCGGATAGAGTCTGCCAATGCTGCGCGTGCTCCCCTATTGGCGTTTGGACTCGACGGCCTCGGAAAGGGCCTCTCGATGACCCGTGACGAGTGGCCGCGCGGGCCGACGGGGCCGGCTATCCCGCACGCGGCGCTGTTCGGACGTTAGGCTTGTTGAGAACTAAGTCCTTGCCGCCGGCCTAGATTGCTGCGGCTATGAGCGAAACGTTTGTCCTCGGTGACATGGAAGTGCGCCGGCTCGGGTTTGGCGCGATGCGCGTGACCGGCGAGGGTGTGTGGGGCGAGCCCGATGATCTCGATCGCGCGCGCGCCGTCTTGCGCCGCGTCGTCGAGCTCGACGTCAATCTGATCGACACCGCGGATTCTTACGGCCCCGAGGTTTCCGAGAACCTGATCGCTCAGGCGCTCTATGCGTATCCGGACGGGCTCGTTATCGCGACTAAGGGCGGGTACACGCGCCCCGGTCCCGGGAGCTGGGAGCCCGACGGCCGTCCGGAGTACTTGCGAAAGGCCGCCGAGGGGAGCTTGAAGCGCCTACGGGTCGAGCGGATCGACCTGTATCAGCTCCACACGCCCGACGACGATGTCCCGTTCGAGGAATCGGTCGGTGCGCTGGCCGATCTTCAGCAGGAAGGAAAGATCCGCCACATCGGGTTGTCGAACGTCGACGTGGACGAGCTCGAGAGGGCGCGCGCGATCGTCGACGTCGTGTCGGTGCAGAACCGCTACAACCTGGCGCATCGATCGTCCGAGGACGTGCTCGACCGTTGCGAAGCGCTCGAGATAGGATTTATTCCGTGGTTCCCGCTCGACATGGGTCACCTCGCCGACGAGGGTGGAACGTTGGCGAACGTGGCTCGCGTCCACGACGCGACGCCGGCGCAGATAGCTCTGGCGTGGCTGCTTCGCCGCTCGCCCGTCATGTTGCCGATCCCTGGCACCGCATCGATCCCACATTTGGAGGAGAACGTTCGCGCGGCCCGGATCGAGCTGTCGGACGAAGAGTTCATCGAGATCGGACAGTGACCGCTGAGCCGCGACTGATTCTGCTGACCGGCGCGACCGGCTACGTCGGGGGGCGACTGTTGTCACAGCTCGAGCGTCTGCCCTACCGCGTGCGGTGCATGGCGCGGCGGCCCGAGTCGTTGCGGTCTCGCGCATCGGACAGTGTCGAAATCGTACCGGGTGACGTTCTCGACCCCGACTCGCTGCCGGCCGCACTCGAGGGCATCGACACGGCGTTTTACTTCATCCACTCGATGGGAGCGACCAAAGACTTCGAGGAGGAGGATCGCGAAGCCGCGACCAACTTCGGCACGGCTGCGCGAGTGGCAGGCGTGCGGCGAATCGTCTACCTCGGTGGGCTGGGCAGCTCCGACAAAGATCTGTCGAAGCATCTCCGCAGTCGCTTGGAAACGGGCGACGTCCTTCGCTCTTCGGGTGTCCCTGTGATCGAGCTTCGCGCTTCGATCATCATCGGGTCGGGGAGTCTCTCGTACGAGCTGGTCCGCGCGCTCACGGAACGACTCCCGGTGATGGTGTGCCCGAAGTGGGTGAGCGTGCTTGCGCAGCCTATCGCGATCGAAGACATCCTGGATTATCTCGTCCAATCGATCGAGCTGCCGGGCACGGACTCGCGCGTCTTCGAGATCGGTGGACCGGATCAAGTCTCGTACGGTGACATCATGCGCGAGTACGCGCGTCAACGTGGCCTGAGACGGCTGATGATCCCGGTTCCGGTCCTCACGCCGTACTTGTCCAGCCTTTGGCTTGGCCTCGTTACACCGGTGTACGCGCGGATAGGGAAAAAGCTGATCGAGAGTCTGCGGAACCCAACTCTCGTTTCGAACGACCTCGCAGATAAGGAGTTCTCGGTTCGGCCGCGGGGGCTCCGCGACGCGATCGAAAGGGCGCTCGTCAAAGAGGACCAAGAGATCGCAGAGACCCGCTGGTCGGACGCATTGTCGTCATCGGGGGTGCAAAAATCGTGGGGTGGGGTCCGCTTTCGTTCGCGGATACTGGACTCGCGAACAGCGAAGGTTCAGGCCTCTCTCGCGGCGAGCTTCGCCCCCATTCAGCGGATCGGTGGCGATACGGGATGGTACTACGGTGACTTCCTGTGGCGATTGCGCGGTTTCATCGATCTGTTGGTTGGTGGGGTTGGGGTGCGGCGCGGCCGCCGTGATCCCGTGCGTATTCGAGTCGGGGACGCATTGGACTTCTGGCGAGTTGAAGCGTTTGAACCGGATCGGCTGCTTCGGCTACAAGCCGAGATGAGAGTCCCCGGCCGAGCCTGGCTCGAGTTCGAGGTGACCAGCGACGATGACGGGAGCACAATTCGACAAACGGCGATCTGGGATCCCGCCGGTTTGTTTGGTCTCGCCTATTGGTACGCGCTCTATCCGATTCACAGCCTCATGTTTGCGGGGATGCTGCGAAACATCGCGCGTGCGGTAAGAAAGGAACCGGCGTCGGGGAGGGTGTCTACGGGGTCCGAGCCATTGAGCGACACCAGCATCGGATGACCGCTGAGACCGCCAAAGTTCCGGATCTGCGCGTTCGCGAGGTCAACGATGCGGAGGTCAATTCGGACGCCGAGTGGGTGCTTTATTGGATGATAGCCAGTCGTCGAACCGAGTGGAACTTCGGTTTGCAGCGGGCGGTCTGGTGGGCGCGCGAGCTGCGCAAGCCGTTGCTGGTATTCGAGCCGCTGCGCTGCGGCTACCGATGGGCCAGCGACCGGCTGCACGCGTTCGTGATCCAGGGCATGATCGACAACGCGCGGCGGATAAACGGCCGCAAGAGTATGCTCTACTATCCCTACCTGGAACCCGAGGCTGGCGCGGGAAAGGGGTTGCTCGAAGCCCTTGCCAAGCGCGCCGCGGTCGTCGTCAGCGACGACTATCCGGCGTTCTTCTTACCGCGAATGATCGAGGCCGCCAGCGACCAGATACCGGTTTCGTTCGAACTGGTCGACTCGAACGGCATATTGCCGATGCGAGCAGCGGACAAGGTTTTCCTCCGTGCGCACGATTTCCGGCGTTTCTTGCAGAAGACGTTGGAGCCCCATCTCGAGGAGTTTCCCGAGCCCGACCCGCTCTTCAACGTTCGTCTGCCGACGATGGAGCGACTGCCAAAGGAGATCGCTAGCGAATGGCCGGCCGCTGATCTCGATGATTCAGTCGCGACACCAAAGGGTCTGATGACGTTCCCGATCGACCACGCGGTGAACCCGACCGATACCGAGGGCGGGGCGAAAGCGGCTCAGGATACGCTGCAGAAGTTCGTGCGATCGAAGTTGTCGAAGTACGATAGTGATCGGAACCAGCCCGAGGAAGAGGTGACAAGCGGTCTATCGCCTTACCTCCACTTCGGTCACATCTCGGTACATCAGGTGTTCTCAGAGGTAATGAAGAACGACGGTTGGAACACCGACGACGTGTCCGATGAGGCAACCGGTAGCCGGGAGGGATGGTGGGGGGCGAGTCCCGCGGTCGAAGCGTTTCTGGACGAGCTCATTACCTGGCGCGAGGTCGGGTACAACATGGCGTGGCAAGAGCCCGACTACGACCAGTACAAGTCGCTCCCCGACTGGGCCAAGAAGACCCTGTCCGAGCACGTCACCGACTCGCGCGAGCATGTTTACACGCTCGAGCAGTTCGAAAACGCCGAGACCTACGACGAGCTCTGGAACGCCGCGCAGCGACAGCTCGTGCGCGAGGGCCGGATCCACAATTATCTACGCATGCTTTGGGGCAAGAAGATCCTCGAATGGACCAAACGCCCCGAGAGCGCGGCCGACGTTATGGTCGAGCTGAACAATAAATACGCGCTCGACGGCCGCGATCCGAACAGCTACAGCGGCATCTTCTGGTGCCTCGGCCGCTACGATCGGGCTTGGGGGCCCGAGCGCCCGATCTTCGGCAAGATCCGCTACATGAGCAGCGAAAACACCGCCCGCAAGGTGCGCGTTAAGGAGTACCTGCAAAAGTACCAAACGTAGTCCAGCCAACTCCGTTGTATCAGAACGCGCGTGGACCTCCTCTCTCTACTCGAGAGAGGTCCTCATGAAGACAAAAACGCGCCCCAGTCACCTTCCGAGCTCGTCAGGGTTTTCCCGACAAGGCGTTCTCTCATACACAACGGCGCCGGCCCTCAGCTGGCTCCTCGTCGTGGTAGCGACCGGCGTGGGGCTGGCGCAAACGACCCCGCCACCCGCGTCGGATCCGGCGTTGACAGCCGCGCTCGTTACCGAGGGCCGCGCCGTCTATCGCTCGGCGTGCGCTTCGTGTCACGGGACCTCCGGTGATGGCGTGGGACCGGCGGCCCGACACATGAATCCCGCACCGCGCGATTTCACCAGCGGCGTGTTCAAGTTCCGCAGCACGCCGTCGGGCGCTCTGCCTACCGACCGAGATCTCTACCAAACTGTATCAAAAGGCGTACCGGGTACGTGGATGCCGGCTTGGAACAAGCTGCTCAGCGAGCGACAGCGCTGGGCGGTGGTCGAGTACTTGAAGACGCTGGTTCCTGATTATGCGCTGGGGTTTGGAGACGAGGAACCTTTGTCACTTCCCAATCAACCATCGACTGGGGCGACAGCTCGTGAGGGACGCCAAGTGTACCTGATGTTGGGCTGTGCCAAGTGTCATGGTGTGGGTGCGCGCGGAAACGGCCCGTCCGCTGGGACCTTGACCGACGACTGGGATCAACCGATCAAACCGTACGATTTCACCCGCGGCGGTTACAAAAACGGGGGACGGGCGGAGGATCTGTATCGAACCCTGCGGACAGGCTTGTTCGGCACTCCGATGCCTGCGTTCGAGCCCGGCGTTGTCCTCTTCGCGGGCGGATCACAGAGCGACCTCTCCTCCGTCCAGTCGGGCCTTGGCGCCGCGGACCTGTCGGCCCTTCGCGCGTATCTCGCGAGTCAGCCAGATCGTGCGGAGCTCGATGAGATGGCGCCATCCGAACGCGACGCGATCGCTGAGCGACGGCTCTGGTCGTTGGTCGCGTATCTGCAATCGCTGGCCCGGCCACGCGATCTCTTTTTCCGACTGTTCGTCGAGGACCCCAATCTGACTCCTGCCCGGGGCTCGGAATGAAATGCTTGCATAGGGCCCACTGGTTTGTGATCGCAA
This sequence comes from Gemmatimonadota bacterium, assembly GCA_041577935.1. Classification (GTDB taxonomy): domain Bacteria; phylum Gemmatimonadota; class Gemmatimonadetes; order JACCXV01; family JAHWKZ01; genus CAMYLR01. Next base: position 7,018 of record JBFGIA010000080.1, read on the forward strand.
TTGTGTTCGCTGTCGCGTGCGCCGGATCCGGTGAGGGACTCGACGAGTTTGGTAACCCGCTTGGAGAGGGCGGGGGCGGTGAGCTGGAACCGACGTTCTCCAGCATTCAGGCCAACATCTTTACGCCGATCTGCACTCAGTGTCACGCCGGGGCATCGGCGCCGTTGAGCTTCTCCTTGCAGGCTGGTTTCAGCTACGACCAACTCGTGGGTGTTCCGAGCGTCGAAGTGCCGGAGCTGCTTCGCGTCGACCCGGGACAACCGGACGACAGCTACCTGGTGATGAAGATCGAGGGGGCGCCCGGCATCACGGGTGGACGCATGCCCTTGGGATTGTCACCCCTGTCGGCTGAACAGATCGCCGCCATCCGCGCCTGGATCGCGGACGGCGCTCTCGAGAACTGAGGTGGTCGTCATGAGGCACGCGCGCTTAGCAGTCCTGATAACACTCGTCGGGTCGTGTTTGCTTGGCCCGTCGAGCAGTCGCTTAGCTGCCGAGCCGTACCTCTCGGTCCGCACAGGTCTGCGATGCTCGGTTTGCCATACCAACATGACCGGTGGAGGGAAGCGGAACGCGTTCGGTTCGATCTACGCTCAAACGCGTCTCTCGATGATGGTCACGAGCATAGGCGACGGCGGGTCGTTCATGGCGACTAACATCGCTGACGTTCTTTCGATCGGTGCGGACTTGCGCGCCCGGGCGTCAAGAAAAGAGACCGAAGATGAGACGCTGTACCCCTTCGACATCGAAGAGGGAAACCTGTATGTCGAAGCCATCCTGATCCGCGACCGTCTCACGTTCTATGTCGATGAAGAGTTCGCACCCGGAAATCCTCGCAACCGTGAGGTGTTTGCGCTGATCAAGGGGCTTCCAGGGGAGTCTTACCTAAAGGTCGGGAAGTTTTTCCTTCCTTACGGCTTCAGACTGCTCGATGACACCGAGTTCATTCGCCAGCGTACCGGGTTCAACTTTGACAACTCGGACGTGGGCGTTGAGTTCGGACTCGAGCCGGGTCCTCTCTCCGTCGCAGTCGCGGTGACCAACGGAACGCAGGGTGCGGCCGAAAACAACAACGACAAACAGTTCAGCGGGCTGGCGGCCGTCGTGTTCCCCCAATGGCGCGTGGGGGTCAGTGCGTCCCGGAACGAAGGCGAGACCGGCGACCGCGAGGCCTTTGGAGCCTTTGGCGGATTCCGCCTCGGGCGTTTTGCCTTTCTGGGGGAGTACGACTTCATCAACGACGATCCGCCGGAGGGTCGCCGCGGGGATCAGACAGTTGCATTTGTCGAAGGCGACTTGCTCGTGACGCAGGGACTCAATCTGAAGTTCGCGTACGGCTTTCTCGATCCGGATCGCGACGTAGGCGAGAACTCTCGGTATCGCGTGCGGCTCGGTGCCGAGAGTTTTATCACGCAGTTCCTGCAGGCATCGATTTACTACTCCCGCCTTGAGGACATTCCTCAAGTCGGCAATCGAGATGAGGTGACGTTCGAACTGCACACGTTCTTCTAACCATGAACCATAATCGCAAAACGGAGGACAAGGCATGAGCAAACAGTTTGGCTTACTAATGGTTGGCGCAGCTCTCGTCGTAGCGGCGGTGGTGCCCTCACCCACGGACGGTGTTCCCCCAAACGGCTCGATCGTGGGGACGATCACGACCTCGACGGCCAAGGGCGCCGCACCACTCAAGGTCGACACCGATGCGGAATTCTGTGGCGAGGAGATACCCTCAGAAGCCGTGGTCGCAACGGCCAAAGGCCATGTTCGTTACGCTGTCGTCTCGCTCGATGGCGCAAGTTTCCCAGGTCAGCCGACCACCGACCAGCTACGCATCGAAAACAAGAAGTGCGCGTTTGCGCCACACGTCCAGACCGGCACGGTGGGCAGCACGCTGAACGCGTTCAATCAGGACGGCGTGCTCCACAACGTTCGCCTCTACTTGAAGATGGGATCCAAACGTAGGTCTTTGGTGAACCTCGCCCTGCCGGCGAAGGCCGGACCGGTGGACGCTTCACGCGCAACGCGGCGGGCGGGAACGATCGAGGTGACCTGCGACGCGCATACTTGGATGTTCGCATACGTCGTCTTGTTCGATCATCCCTACCACGCGGTGACCGATGCTCAAGGCAGTTTTGCGATCGAGAACGTACCACCAGGTACGTATCCGCTAAAGGTCTGGCATGAATCGCTGGGCGAACTCGTCACCGAAGTGGTGGTCGAAGCTGGAAAACCGACCACAGTGGCTCTCCAGTTCGACTAGCGAGAGGGTGGGGGGATACAGCATGAAACGCGCGACCCGCCTGTTCGCAACCGCCTCGACGGCGCTGATTGCGATGTTCATGGTGCAGTGCGACGAGGGTGATGTCGCCGTTCTTGAACCCTCGCTTCCATCGGTTGCGCTAACCGCCAACCCAGCTTCCGGCGTTGCTCCGTTGGTGGTCGATCTCACCGCGGAGCTCAGCGTTACACCCGCGGGGAATGTCGAGTTCGGCTTCGACTGTACGGCGGACGGGGTCATGGAAGCATCCATGACGTCAGAATCGAACCGACTAACCGCGGTCGGAGTCTGCAGCTACCAAGAGGCAGGCTCGTTCACGGTCAAAGTGGTGGTTACGGGTGCGGGTGTACGCCTCGAGGGTCTGACGACGGTGGTCGTCAGCGACTCGGCGCCATCGGCCCCAAATACTGTGGTTATCGCGATGGACGACGACTTCTTCTCGACGGCCGACGTCACCGTACAACCCGGGACGACGATCACCTGGCAAAATGTCGGCAACCGGCCGCACACCTCGACCAGCGACACAGGGGTTTGGGACTCGGGAACGGTGAACTCTGGTGGGTCATCGAGCTGGACTGTTCCAGCCGATGCAGCGCCGGGCACGGTGTTCCCTTACTACTGCATCTTCCACGGTGCTCCGGGCGGGGTAGGAATGGCCGGCGTCATCCGTATCCCGACGATCGACGGCTCGCCTCCGCCACCATCGCCCACGCCCCCGCCACCACCGCCGCCGGCACCCCCGCCACCTCCACCGCCTCCGGGCACAGTAGTGGTCGCGATGGACGACGATTTCTTCTCGTCGGCTGATATCACTGTGCAGCCGGGGACTGCGATCACGTGGCAGAACGTCGGTAACCGACCCCACACATCGACCAGCGACAGCGGGATCTGGGATTCAGGCACGGTGAACTCCGGCGCATCATGGAGCTGGACGGTTCCAGCCGACGCCGCACCGGGCACGGTGTTCCCGTATTTCTGCATCTTCCACGGTTCTCCGGGGCAGGGGATGGCCGGCGTTATCC
>JBFGIA010000081.1:0-10254 GCA_041577935.1 Gemmatimonadota bacterium
TCCTTCAACTCCTTTGACGGCTTGAAGGTCGGCACTGTCCGTCCGGGGACGTGAACCGCTTCGCCGGTCCTCGGGTTGCGGGCTTTCCTGGCCTTGCGCTGCTTGACCTTGAATGACCCAAAACCACGAATTTCGATGTTTTGCTCGCGGGCCAAGGCCTGTTTGACCGCTTCGAGAAAGCCGTCAACAACGACGGCGGTGTCCTTCTTGGTGAGCCCGGTCGCCTCAGCGATCTGCTCGACGAGGTCGGCTTTGGTCATGGTTTCTCTCCTGTCCTCGCGCCGTCGTTGGCTCCGAATCCGGTCATCGACGTGGAAAGCGCGGACCAAGATACGTCGCCGCAAGCGCTTGTCAACTCAACGCTTGGGCCATCCACCCCTGGAGGCTCCGGACATCGGGATGCGGCTGGGCGCTCTCCAAGGCCTCAACCCCGAACCCAGCGGCTGCAATCGTGGTCACGCACGGTACCCCGTGGACCAGCGCCACCCGCCGCAGGGCGAACTCGTCGTAAGGGGAGTCTCGCCCCAGCGGGGTGTTTACAATCAACCCGAACATTCCACCCCGAATGGCGCACACCGCATCGGGTTCTCCCTCGCCGACCTTAAGCACCAGCTCGCTTTCGACGCCCGCCGCAGCGAAGTACTCCCGGGTCCCACGTGTGGCATGGATCGTCACCTCGCGAGCCGCCAGTCGACGAGCGATCTCTGCACCAGCGGGCTTGTCACGATCGTTGAGCGAGAAGAAGACACTGCGACCGAGTGCCGTCTCGAGGTCGACTCCGGCTCCGAGAAGCGCCTTCAAGTACGCTGTCGGCGCATCATTAGCCAGGCCGATCACCTCCCCGGTCGACAGCATCTCCGGGCCAAGCACCGGGTCGGCTCCTGGGAAACGGTTGAACGGGAAGACCGGCGCCTTGACCGCTACGGCGGCCGGGATCGGATCCTCGAACAACCCTAGCTCGGCCAACGAGGCGCCGACCATCACCTTGGCGCCCAGCCGGGCCAGCGGTACGCCGATCGTCTTGCTGACGAACGGAATCGTTCGCGACGCCCGCGGATTGACCTCGAGCACGTAGACCCCATCGTCACGAACCGCAAACTGCACGTTCATTAACCCTTTGACGCCAAGCTCGAGCCCCAAACGTCGCGTTTGCTCGCGCATCTCGCGATCGATATCCGGATCGAGATCGTGCGGTGGCAGGATGCACATCGAATCTCCGGAGTGGACACCCGCTTCTTCGATATGTTGCATCACGCCGCCAACGACCACTCGGTCACCGTCCGCGATCGCGTCGACATCGAACTCCGTAGCGGCTTGGAGAAACTCATCGATCAAGAGCGGGCCATCGTCTCCGATCAGCGCGTTCGCCAAGTACTTCTCCAGCGCGTCGGCATCGCGTACCACGACCATTCCCCGGCCGCCGAGCACGTACGACGGGCGGAGCAAGACCGGGAATCCGACGCGCTTCGCTTCGGTCCGCACCTCCGAGGGCGAACGGGCGATCCCCGACCGGGGTTGCTTGAGCCCCAGCTCTTCAAGCAGTCGCGCAAACCGATCGCGATCCTCGCAACGGTCGATCGAATCAGGCGAGGTGCCGATAATCGGCACACCGGCGGCGTGAAGTTGGCCGGTCAACTTGAGCGGTGTCTGTCCGCCATACTGCACGAGCAAACCGTCCGGTCGCTCGCGCTCGACGATCGCGCTCACGTCCTCGAGTGTCAGCGGCTCGAAGTAAAGCCGATCGCTGATGTCGTAGTCGGTCGATACCGTTTCGGGGTTGCAATTGACCATGATCACGACGTGGCCCGCCTCGCGCAGCGCGAACGCAGCCTGCACACAGCAGTAGTCGAACTCGATCCCCTGACCGATCCGGTTGGGTCCTCCACCGAGAATCATCGTCTTGGGACCGCTCAACGGCCGGACCTCACTCTCGGGGTCGTAGGTCGAGTAGTAGTAAGGCGTCCGGGCTTCGAACTCACCCGCACACGTGTCAACGACCTTGAAGGCGGGCCTGACACCCGCCGCCACCCGCGCCGCCCGAACCTCGGACTCGGTCGCCCCCCAACGCTCCGCTAATCGAGCGTCAGAGAAGCCCAGGCTCTTGAGTTCTCGCCACCGTGTTGCACCCATATCCGTGTGCGTAGACTCAAGCGCTACATCAACTTCCGCCACCCGCTTCAACTGATACAAGAACCAGGGATCGATGCCGGTCAAGGTCCGCAAGCGTTCGATCGCCCAGCCCCGGCGCAACGCCTCGGCGACCTGAAACACCCGCCCTGCAACCGGCACGTCGAGCGCCTCGGCCAGCTCGGCGTCGGTGACCCCCACCCATCGATCATCGAACACACCGTTGACGCCGGTCTCCAATCCGCGCAGCCCTTTTTGCAGCGCTTCCCCGAACGTTCGGCCGATGGCCATCGTCTCGCCGACCGACTTCATCGCCGTCGTAAGATGACTGTCAGCGTTCGGGAACTTGGCGAAGTCAAAGCGTGGGATCTTGGCAACGACATAATCGATTGATGGTTCAAACGACGCCGGAGTCGAGCCGGTGATGTCGTTGGTGATCTCGTCGAGCGTGTACCCCACCGCCAAGCGAGCCGCGATCTTGGCGATCGGAAACCCGGTCGCCTTCGACGCCAGCGCACTCGAACGCGAAACCCGAGGGTTCATCTCGATCACGACTTGCCGGCCGGTGGCTGGGTCGACCGCGAATTGGATGTTTGATCCGCCGGTCTCCACACCGACCGCACGGATCACCTCGAACGCGATGTCACGCATCGTCTGGTACTCGCGGTCGGTTAGCGTCTGTTGTGGCGCGACCGTAATGGAGTCGCCAGTGTGCACGCCCATCGGATCGAGGTTTTCGATCGAACACACGACAACACAGTTGTCGGCTCGGTCGCGCATTACTTCGAGCTCAAACTCCTTCCACCCGAGCACGCTCTCCTCGACCAGGATCTCGTCGATCGGACTGGCGCGGAGGCCACGCTCGGCCAACTTCGCAAACCCCTCTTCGGTCTTCGCCACTCCGCCACCGGACCCGCCCAGCGTGTAGGCCGGACGCACGATGACTGGGAACCCCGTAATGCGTACGACCTTGATCGCTTCCTGCAGATTGCGCGCGATGCCACCGCGTGGCACGGCGATCTCATGCTCGAGCATCAGCGTCTGAAACCGTTCGCGATCTTCGGCTCGCTCGATCGCTTCAAGGTCGGCACCGATCAGCTCGACACCGTGCTCCTCCAGCACGCCACTGAGCGCCAGGTCCCGGGCCAGGTTGAGCGCGGTTTGACCACCCAAAGTTGGCAGTAGCGCGTCGGGTCGCTCGCGCTCGATCACCCGCTCGAGTGTGTCGACCGTCAACGGTTCCAAGTACACCTCGTCAGCCGAGGCGGGATCGGTCATGATCGTTGCCGGGTTCGAGTTGACGAGCACCACCCTGTACCCTTCATCAGCGAGTGTTCGGCAGGCTTGAGTACCCGAGTAATCGAACTCGCACGCTTGGCCGATCACGATCGGGCCCGATCCGATCAGGAGTATCGTCTCGAGGTCATCGCGCCGCGGCACGGGTCAGCTCACCTTGGCCGCCGCATCGAGGCCACGAACTCATCCAGATGGTGAAAAGCGTCGTGCGGCCCGGGCGCCGCTTCGGGATGATACTGTACCGCGAACAACGGCCGATCGACGTGTCTAAAACCCTCGACGGTATCGTCGTACAAGTTGACGTGGGTCACCTGGAGCTGGGGCGCTCCGGCAACCACACGCTTCCGTCCGTGCCGCGCTTCCGCCACGGCAAACCCATGATTGTGCGACGTGATATCGATCCGCCCGGTCGACAACTCCTGCACCGGATGATTCCCACCGTGGTGACCAAACTTGAGCTTGTACGTCTCGCCACCATGCGCCAACGCGAGCAGCTGATGCCCCAAGCAGATGCCGAATGTCGGCACCTCGGGTGCACGCGACGCCAGCGACGCGAGCGTCGCGATCGTTCGCCTGACGGCTGCTGGATCACCCGGACCGTTGGAAACAAAAAGCCCGTCCGGCTCGTGCTCTAGCACGGTTTCCGGGGTGCAATCGACCGGCAGCCGAACTACCCGGCAACCGCCCGCGTTCAGCCGGCGAACGATGTTCTGCTTGAGGCCCAAGTCGAGCGCCACGACCAGCAGATCTCCGTCACCCTCGACCCTAGCCGCCGAACACGACACCGTCCCCGTCAGATCCTGCCCCTCCATCGTCGCGATCGACGACGCCCTGGCCGCAGCCGGCTCGACCTCCAGCAACTCGGTCGAGATGATCCCCCGCAACGCGCCACGCTCCCGCAAGTGGCGGGTCAGCGCACGCGTGTCGATCCCGTCGATCGCCACGACCCCATTGCGCTCGAGATGCTCGGGCAGTGTTTCGACAGCCCGCCAGTTGGACGGCTCCTGGACGCATTCGCGCATTACGAATCCCGCCACCCGGGGCGAGTCCGACTCTCCGTCCTCGATGGTGATACCGTAGTTCCCGATCAGCGGGTACGTCATGACGACCAGCTGACCGGTGTAGGAGGGATCGGTCAACACCTCCTCGTAGCCCGAGAGGCAGGTGTTGAAGACGCACTCACCGGCCGCCGTTCCGGCCGCACCGACCGCCGTGCCGAGGGCGCTCCAACCGTCCTCCAGTGTCAGTCGAGCCGGTAGCCGAGCCGCGTTCATGCGCAAAAAAAAGTCTCCGCCTGGCGGAGACGCACGATACACTTTACCAAGTCGATCATGGAACTCCCCTTCCGGGCCTCACGGGACCGCGATTTAAAAGGAAGAACGAACGCGATTTACTATCTCGAATCGGCTACAAACTTACTTTCCGTTGACCGCTCCAGCAACCGGTTCGGCCATCAAGGCCTCCATCGCGGCGCGGACCTCCCGCATCAGATCGTCTCGTGCGTCGGTGCCGCGGTTGGCGGTCGATATCGGCGCGCCCAATCGCACCGTAATCGCGCCGTGCCCTACGCGCAGCGATCGCGCCTCCATGACGTCCTCCGTGCCCAAGACAACTACCGGGACGACCGGTACGCCGGCCTTGAGCGCCATCATGAAGCTCCCTTTCTTGAACGGCAGCAACGGCTCCCCGGGACCACGCGTGCCCTCCGGGAACACCAATACGCTGATCCCCTCGCGGATCTTGCGGGCTGCGCTCTCGAGGCTCTCGATCGCCCTCTCGCGATCGCTCCGATCGATCGGGATGAAGCGGCACATCCACAGCGCCCACCCGAAGATGGGGATAAAGAACAACACGCGTTTGGCGACCATTCGCAACGAGTGCTCGGTCGCCAGAAACAGCGCGAAGATGTCGAAGATCGACCGATGATTGGACATGAAGATGTACGGCTGATCCGGCTCCAGCGGCGACTTCGACTCGACGCTCAACGGAATCCGGAGGGTGCCCAAGATCCATCGCGACCAAATGCGGGCGAATGACAGATACAACTCGCCACGAGGGCTGAACGGCCACGTGATGATCCCGAGCGACGACCAGAAGAGCGTGTACGCTACCCCGATCGTCCAGGCGAAGACCGTGCGTCCCATGGTGTACTGCGGTGAACCCTACCGTTGACCGTGAAACACCTCGGCCACCGTCGCATCGTCGCCGAAGATGATCATCGTCCGAGCGACGATCTGTCCTTGTGGATCATAGCTGTAGTAGGTCCACCGCTCTTGACCACCCTCCATGGTGACCCGGGTGCGCGGCTCACCGAGCAGATTCCGCACTTCCTCCTGTTCCATGCCTTGCTCCAACAGCTCGGCGGTAGAGTCGGTGTAGGCCTCTGCGTCGGCCGCGCTGGGGCTATCGGTTTCGTTGTCACCACCCCCGCCACAGGCGACCGGCAGGACTAAAATCATCGCCACGGTAACTGCGAAAAGCGCTCGCATCGGTATGCCTATCCTCGTGTTGTGTTGCGTGTTGACTGGTTAGATCGCCTCAAGCTACCGAACCGACCCTCAACCGGGTAGCTGCTCGATTGCGGTGTTAGTTGCGAAAACGCCAGTTGATCCCGAAAAACCCCTCGCGACCCGGGAGAAAGAACGCCTCTTCGGTCCGGAACAGCTCGCTGGTAATGTTCTTGAGCGAAACAAAGATCGTGAAGTTGATGATCGTCCCCTGGACCAGCAGATCGGTAACGAAGTACGAAGCCAGGGTCTCACCGGTCAGCGTCGTCCGTTCGCCATTGTACCTCCCAGTCACCCGGGCCTCCAACAGCAGATCACGGCTGGGAAAGAGCCGTCGCGCATATCGCAGCTGTCCCAAGAACTGGGATTCGGGCACGTACGGGACGTGATCACCGGACTCATCTTCGGTCGCATCCAGGCGCCTCACGACAAACCGTCCGCGCAACCCCCACGGCAGCGACCCCGCCACCTCGCCCTCAAACCCGTTCACCGACAGGTCAACGACGTCGAATGTGTTGAACCCGATCTCCGCTAGTCGGGAGTTGTCAAAGTCCGTCCGGTCGAAGTACAACCACGCTGTCGGCGGCAGCCACAAGAACGCCTCATCACCGTTCGCCGTGAACAGGCGTCCGGTAGCCTTCCAACCCCCACGGGTCCACGCCACCTCACCCCGCACGCTGCTCCACGCCTCGAGCTGCTGTGGTCGCGCCGACTTGCCAGGATGGATCTCTATCCCCTCGGCCGCGAATGCCTCCAGCAGCGCTTGACCCGCGAAACTGGCGGGTCGTACGGATCTCCCGCCCGCTAATCGAACGGTGAACTCGGGATGAGGTCGACCCAGCGCCTCGAACTGCCAAGCCAGGCCGCTTTCGGCCGCATCGCCAAACGACATCCGGCGCACCGCCGCATTGACCGCGTACATATCGTCGGGCTCACCCCACCCTACACCACCACCCCATTCGGTCTGTCGCCGCGGGTTCTCTACGAGCGCGGCCTCGGGGTCATCGTCGACCGGCTCGAAAATGCTGCTTTCATCGACTCGTAGGAACGATGGATGCAATGACTCCGCCTCTAGTTTCTCCCGAGCGCCCGCGCCCCATATCAGCAGCGGACCGCGCCGGAAATCGAGTGCGCCGCGGAAGCCTTCTCGCTCATCCTTGCCCAGCAAACCTACGGCGTCCCGGAAATCGAAGTTCTCTCGAAACTCTTGGCGCGAGCGGGAATAGTGCACACGAGCTCCAACGTCACCCCAGCCTCCGGCGTAGAACAAGTGGACCACGCTGCCGTCTTGATCCTGAGAACCCGATAGATTGGTTCGGCTGGCGTCCCCGGAGAATCCGTCGCTCAGTCGCGACACCTCGAGCCGATGTTTCGAACCGATTCGCCAACCGAGCTTGGTGATGAACTGGTTGCGAGTGAAGTCACCGATCCTCAAAAAACCATCGGTAGCATCGAAGTTGGCGCCCAAGAACACGTCGCCGCGCCCGGCGATCGATCGACCGAAGTTGCCACTGAACGTCTCGACCTTGAACGAACCGGCGGTGAATGCAAGCATCGACCGGGAGGTCTGTGTCAGACTCCTGCGGGTGGTAATCGCCAGCACCCCACCCGTGGCGCCGCTTCCCCACGCGGCACCCTGAGGACCCGGATACCATGCCACTTTTGCGATCCCCTCGAGCGCGATGCGGCGCAGATCCCAGCTCACCGACAACGGTCCACCAACCGGCACACCGTCGATCACGACCTCGATGTTGCTGTGTGATCCAAACGGCGAACCGACGAACGTGCTGAGCCCGCTGCCTCCCATGTCCTGGGCCAGGGCAAACCCCTCGCTTTCGATGACGTCGAGCAGGCTGAACGCCCCGCGGCCGAGGAGTTGATCTCCAGTCAGAACCCATGCCGGCCACGCTCCGGGCCGCTCCAACGTGTAGGGGTCGACCAAGCTATCGGGAAAAATCTCGGGCAGCTCGGTGAACTTGGGCTTAAGCGTATCCGCGGGGCCTAGCGTGTCGCCGAGCAGCGTGATGCGCGGATCGGTGATCGGCTCGGGGTAGGTCCAACCAACGACATCGACCGAATCGGCCGGGGCCAACGAGTCGGAAGGCGCCACGGTGTCCGCCGGGGCGGGCTGGAGCTCGTCCTGCGCCACCGCTCGACTTGCCGAGACGGCAAAGAGCACAGCGATCAAGACGACCCGGGCTAGTGGCCTGAACACGTGGCTACTGTTCGAGCATTGTAAACGCTATATCGAACGGACACGTTCCGACCCGGATGGTTCGTTCGAGAACGAGGTCCTCCGACAATCGGAAGACGTCGGCTGGCTCAGAACACTCGAGCTCTAACGTATAGGGGGTGCCGTTGCTGTCGAAACCGACTCCGGCGGACGAGCGATTCCCGCCGGGTGTTACTGGATTGAACGGATCACGAATGAACTCTCGCGCATCGGGATCCCAAACCGCGACGCCATACTCTGTCGACACAACCAACACCTGACCTCCAGGACTGAACCCCACTGCCGATGGAAACTCGTCGAAACCGAGATGATGCTCGGTCTCGTCCAGCGCAGTGGTCGACACCACCGATAACGATCCGTCACGATCACCAAACCGACCGCGATTGATGACGAACAATCGACCGTCGGGCGCCAGTGCTGCCCCGCGAGGGTTTTCGCCAGAGAGCTCGACCGTCTCGATCACTCGGAGCGCAGGGATGTCAATCACCGAAACGGTCCCCGACCGCACGGGAACGAAGTCATCGCCCAGTTCGGCATTAATCACGTACGCCCGCTGGCCATCGGACACAATGAATTCAGGAAACAAACCCACCAGGATCTGTGCCCCGACATCACCGGTCCGCACGTTGACCGGCGACACCGAGTCGAGACCCGGGTTGCCGACCAGGACCGTATCGTCATCGATAAACGCTACCCCGGTCGCTCCCGAGTTCAGCGGAAGCTCCGCACGCCGCACGACCAACCGCTCGTCGAGGTCGACGATTACAACCTCCGGGAGCAGCCCCATCGGGACGACGACGGTCGATCCACGGACGGCAAACCCGACTGGAGACCCATCAAAACCGACCCCAATCGTGAACATGTTGTCCGGCCGGTCGACCTCAAACACCGTCAGTGTGCGGTCGATGCTGTTCAACACCACGCCGACCTCTGCGTCACCCGGGATGTCGGGTCCAAAGCTGCTGCTGCCGTCGCACGCGACGAAGCCGGCCAGGATCACGGCCATTAACGTTTTCTTCATCATTGTTTTCATAATCCTCAATCGCTCTTTTGGGGCCTGATCCTGAGTTGCACCCGGAATCGTCTCCCGGGCTCGGGAAAGCCGAAGATAAGGGCTTGCGTTTCTCCGCCCACGCGATCGATCGCCAGCTCCGTCTCAGCATCCAGCGAGCCGACTCGCCAGAGCCACGCCGCAGCGACGTCAAAGGTCCAGAATCCAGTCAGTTGATTGGCCTCCGTCGGAGCCGTCGTACGGGCACCGGTGTAGCGCGACTCGGCCCGCAGTCGCCAATCCCCAGATGTCCACATTACCCGGGAGTAAGCGCTGTGTTGCGGCCGATACACGACCTGCACATCGGCTCGTCCCTCGGCCGAATCGTAACGCACGCGAGCGTTGGAGTAACTGAGGTCCGCCGTCAGGTTGATCTCCGTCATTGTCGCACTCAGCCAAATCTCTCCTCCCCGACGCTGAACGTCGAAGTTCTGAGGGCTCCAAATGAACCGAAAATCAGGCGCCCACTCGATCATGTCGTCGACGTCAGCGCGATAGACCGAGCCCCCGACTGTGAGAGCGATCGGTCCCGGCCGGCGCGCCGACATCCCGATCTCTACCTCCGACACCACTCGCTCTGGCCTTAGCTCCGGGTTCGGGATCACCCCTATCGCCGCGTCGAAGAACAGATCGCCTAGCGCCGGCGGATTAAACGCGCTTCGATGTGCGACCTCGAGTCGCAGCCGATCGGTCGTTATTCCAGCCCCGACAGCGTGACTGATGAACCATGTGTCGGTGACGTCATCGCGATCGACACGGGCTTGAGCTGTCAGCTCGACGTCACCGAGGTCACCGATCGCTCGAGCACCAACGCCAAAGTCGTTGAAGTCATCAAACGCTCGCTCAGCCAGACCATCGGCGTCGACTGCGCGATGCCGGAAATCGCCGTCAAAACCGATTTCGCGCAGCCACCCCTGACGCACTGCGCGGCTGATCGAGCTGCGCAACCCCAACTCTTCCACGTTGGTCTCGTCGTCATAGGCGGGGCCCAATGGCGGCGCTGGATCGCGATGCTCGAGCCGCTGCCGCGCCCCATGAAA
>JBFGIA010000082.1:0-10144 GCA_041577935.1 Gemmatimonadota bacterium
GATCCCGATGGCGCGATCGAGGAGTACCACCGTGCCGAGGGGTTGCTCGGCCTCATGGTGCTGTACGGCGATGGCTCGGGCGATCGTGGCACCGAGACGGTGGCGCTGCGTCGCGGATTGGCGCGTGCGTACCTCGTGGCCGGGGACCCCTTTGCCGCAGCCGCTGAGGCCGAGCGCGGAATCAACCGGCTCGATGATGACCCCGAGCTGTGGACGCTGCTGGGGTTGGCTCGGCATCAGCTGGGCCAGCTCGGTCTCGCCCGCGACGCCCTCGATCGGGCGATCAAGGGCGACCCCGAGGACCCCGAGGCCCACTGGGGCACGGCGCTTGTCGCTATCGCCGAGAACGACCCACCCTCCGCTCGCCGCCATGCTCAAGAGGCGTACGACCTGTCCCCGCGTTCCACGTTCGCGCTCGGGTTGGCCCGGTGGGCGGAGGTGGAGGGCGACTACCGCGCCGCGGCGACCGCGCTCGACGACTACTTGGAGCTGGAGCCTGACGGGTCGCACGTCGAAGGGTACCGGCGGTTGCTCCGTTTCTATCGTCACGTGGGAGCGGAACCGGCCAACCGCATCGATCCGCGCGTCAACCGCGTTCAGCTCAACTTCGATCTGAAACGGGGAGATGAGATCCCCTACGTGGCGGTTTCGATCAACGGTCGGGAACCAGCCTACGTGCTGCTCGATACCGGTGCTGAGCGCAACGTCATCGATGTCGGATACGCGCAGTCGATCGGCATGCAGCCGATCCTGCCCGGGGGTCGGCTTCGCGGTCCGTACCGGCCATCGCCGGGGGGGTACGCGATCGTCGATAGTCTGCGACTGGGCAGCCTGCTGGTGGAACGTGTTCCGGTCGCGGTTGGCGACTTTGCCGCGCTGAATCTGCGAGGTCAGGGCGAGTACTACATCGCCGGCGTGCTCAACCCGGCGCTTCTGTTTCGTGACTTCGTCGTAATCTTGGACTACGCCCACCGACGGATCGAGCTGCGCCGCAACGACCCCGAAAGCCAACCCTACGCCGAACGGGCTACCCGTCTCAGGAAGACCGTCGTCCCGTTCGCCTTTGATGCCAACGCGGTTTGGCCGCTCATCTCCGTCAGCCTCGACGGGGCACGGAGCTTGCCGTTCATCATCGATACCGGCGCGAGCGACATCTTGATCGGCCGGCGAACGGCAGGCATCCTGCGCGTCGATCCAGACAGTTTCGTGGCCTCGGCGGGGGACTACGTCGGCGAGAGCTTGCGAGCGATCTTGATCGATCTGCCGGTTGGCAACGCGTGGAGCGTGGCGACCCAGGGTATCCTGGGGTTTCCGTTTTTTCGCGGTATGCGGGTCGTCTTCGACTACCGAGAGATGAAGCTGGTAATCGAGAGCTGAGACGACTACCTTTGGTGCTACTTCGGGAGCTTTGATTGTCTGAAGCTGCCCTACAAAGTGTTCTGCGTCTCCTTGAGATCGACTGGTGGCGCGATTTCAACATTTCGATTCGTAAGAGTGTGTACAAACATTGAGCTCTCACTACCGACCACCGTACAGCGCGACCCGCGGGTTTCGAATGCGCCCGCATCTTTTTCTGCGCTCGAGCATCGCCGAGATCTACTGCGACGCCGGCGCACGACTGAGGTTGCACGGCTCGACACGCGCTCCACACGGAGCTTATCTGCAGACCGAGCTAGGATTCTGACCACGGTGTAGTGGTGTGACGGCTCGCACTGTCGCCCGCGGGTGGCGGTGTTCAAGCCGGAGACAACCAAGATTGTCCATCCATAAGCGCGGGCGGGTCCACCGCCCATGAAGCGCGAGATACTAGTTAACGTCACCCCCAAGGAAACCCGAGTCGCGATCCTCGAGGACGACCAGTTGGTCGAGCTTCTCGTTGATCGCGAGGAGGAAGAGCGCCACGTCGGCGACATCTACAAGGGGTTGGTAACCGCTGTCCTTCCCGGCATGCAATCAGCTTTCGTCGACATCGGCATGGCCAAGAGCGGCTTTCTCCACGTATCGGACTTGGCGGGGAGCGACTACCACGATGAGGAAGATGACGATGATGACGGCAACGGCGGCGGCCGCCGACGCCGGGGCCGTGGTCGTCGGCGCGGCCGGGGTCGCAAGGGATACGACGGGCCGGTCATCCAAGACCAGCTGAAGCGCGGTCAGGAGATCATCGTACAGGTCACAAAGGAAGCGATCTCGACCAAGGGCCCGCGACTGACCGGGCAGATCTCCCTGCCTGGCCGCTTCCTGGTTTTCATGCCCGGCATCGACCACGTCGGCGTAAGTCGAAAGATCGATGATCGGGCTGAGCGGGCACGCTTGAGACGGTTGCTGCACGAGGTCAAGCCAAAGGAAGGCGGTTTGATCGTGCGCACCGTTGGCGAGGAGACCAACAAGACCGGGTTCGAACGGGAAATCCGAAGCCTGGTCGACACGTGGCGCAAAGTCCGCAACAAGTCAGCGCGTGTGAAAGCGCCCTCCCTGCTTCATCAGGAGGCCGAGCTGACCAGCGGCCTGATTCGAGACATCTTCTCGGAGAAGGTCGATCGGCTGGTGATCGATAACCGACGACTCTACACCCACGTGCGCCGATACCTGAAGAAGGTCTCACCCGATCTCGTCAGTCGCGTACAGCTGTACTCAGATCGTATCCCGTTGTTCGATGCCATGGGTATCGAGCCCGAGATCGAAGTCGCGTTCCAGAGAACCGTCCCGCTAAAATCGGGTGGGTCGATCGTGATCGAGGCCACCGAGGCCCTGGTATCGATCGACGTCAACACGGGGCGATACACTGGAAAGAAGAACCCCGAGGCGACGATTTTGAAGACCAATCTCGACGCAGCGCGAGAGATCGCGCGACAGCTCAGATTACGCGACATCGGGGGCATAATCGTGTGCGATTTCATCGACATGGAGCTGGCCGCGAATCGGAAGAAGGTGCTGCACGAGTTCAAAAGCTGGTTGGGGCGCGATCGAGCGAAAACGAAGGCGTTCGAGGTGAGCGAGTTGGGGCTGATCGAGATGACCCGGCAACGCCGACGCCCAAGTCTGGAACAGAGTGCCGCCGAGGTGTGTGAGGAGTGTGGTGGTACCGGCACCGTGCTCCAGTTTGGCAGCATGGCTCGGAAGGTCGAGCGCCAACTGAGGCGGATCGGCTTGGAGGGCAAAGAGAAGAAGATCCTCGTGGAGGTCCATCCTGCAGTCGCCTTGTTTCTGCTGGAGGAGGAGAAGGACACCTTCGATGGCATCAAGAAACGGTTCGGCCTGGAGGTTCAGGTTCGGGATGATCCGCTCCTGAAACGCGACGATTTTGACCTTCTGGCGATGCCCGGTAGACGCCCCATAAAAGCCGATGTCGGCTGACCCAAGTCCTTGACGGCCATTCTCTTGGGGTCTATTTTTGAACTCCTCGTCACGTCATTTCCAGGATCCAGATCGAGCTGAGAGAGATGCGCGCCATAATTGAAACGGGCGGCAAGCAGTTTCACGTCGCTCCAGACGACACCATCCGCGTTCCATCGTTGCACGGAGAACCCGGCGAGAGCGTCACTTTTGACCGCGTGTTGTACGCGGCCGAGGATGGAGACGTCCGCTTTGGAACGCCCCGGGTGGACGGAGCACGGGTGACAGCCGAGATCGTAAAACACGGTCGAGGTAAGAAGATTACTGTGTTCAAGTTCAAGCGTCGCAAGCGGTACAAGAGAAAGCAGGGGCATCGGCAGAACTTCACCGAGTTGAGGATCACCGATGTATCGATTGCGAAGGGTGCTTCCAAGACTCCGCCGAAGAGCGCCGAGGTCGAGAGCGAGGGTGGCTTTGCTTGCCCTGAGTGCGGTCGGGAGTTCGAAACCGAGCGCGGCATGAAGCTGCACCACTCCCGCTCGCACAAGTAGTCGCAGGAGGATTGAAATGGCTCATAAAAAGGGACAAGGGGCTTCGAGAAACGGCCGCGACAGCGCTGGACGCCGTCTTGGTGTCAAACGGTTTGGCGGACAGCAGGTTTCGGCCGGGTCGATAATTGTCCGCCAGCGTGGGACCAAGTTCCACCCTGGCGCAAACGTTGGGAGGGGCAAGGACGATACGCTGTTTGCGCTGACTGATGGCAAGGTGAAGTTCGATCGCGTGCGCGGTAATCGGCGCCGTGTATCTGTCCTCGCCATCGATTAAATGGCTGACTTTTCGCAAACCAAGATCACTGTGGTCGGCGGTGGCCACGTTGGCGCGACCACGGCACAACGTCTGGCCGAGCTGCAACTAGCCCGCGAGGTCGTCGTCCTCGACATCATTGAGGGGATGCCCAAGGGTAAAGCGCTCGATCTGTGGGAGGCCGCTCCAGTCCTGGGTTATGACACGCGACTGGTGGGCGGAACCGATTACGCTCTGATGGACGGGTCGGATGTAGTCATCGTCACGGCGGGACTGGCCCGACAACCGGGCATGAGCCGGGACGACTTGCTCAAGAAGAACGCCGAGATCGTTCAGGGCGTGGCAACCGAGATTCGTGACCGATGCCCGGAAGCCATCGTGTTGGTCGTTTCGAACCCGCTGGACGTTATGTCGTACGTCACGTTTCAGACGACCGGTTTCGATCGCCAACGGGTCATCGGCATGGCCGGTGTGCTCGACACCGCGAGATTCCGCTCCTTTATCGCACTCGAACTGGATGTGTCGGTCCGCGACGTCACCGCTTTTGTGCTCGGCGGTCATGGCGATTCGATGGTGCCGTTGCCTCGTTACTCGACGGTGGCTGGAATACCGCTGCCTCACCTGCTGTCGGATGAACGGATCGAGGCGCTGGTGGAGAGAACCCGGATGGGCGGTGGTGAGATCGTGAAGCTGCTGGGGACGGGTAGCGCCTACTACGCGCCATCGGCCGCGGTGGTCGAAATGGCCGAGGGGGTGCTGCGAGATCAGAACCGGATCCTTCCCTGCGCGGCTTGGCTGCAGGGGGAGTACGGGCTATCGGACGTGTACGTCGGAGTGCCGGTCAAGCTCGGCGCGGGCGGAATCAAGGAGATCGTCGAGGTTGACCTCACGGGCGAGGAGAGGAAAGCGCTGCACGCTTCCGCCGCCCACGTTAAGGAGACGATGTCGAAGCTGAACCTGTAGTCGCCTCGCGGAGCGCGCCAGTGAAGCGAATCGCATCGTTCTACTCCACCACCGTCGGCAAAAAGATCGCCATGGCGGCCACCGGTATCCTGCTGGTCGGCTACGTCATTGGCCACATGCTCGGTAACCTCAAGATCTTCCAGGGACCCGAGAAGCTGAACTCTTACGCCGAGTTCCTGCGCCAGGCAGGAGCTCCCGTTTTGGGCCATGGCGAGTTCTTGTGGATGGCTCGGATCGTCCTGCTGGTTGCGGTCGCGATCCACATCGTGGCGTCAGCGCAGCTCACCCTACAGAGCCGGGCGGCGCGCCCGGTCGGTTATCGCAACACACCACACGAGGAGTTCAGCTACGCCTCGCGGACGATGCGCTGGGGCGGGGTGATCATTGGCCTGTTCGTCGTGTACCACATTCTCCACTTTACATCGGGCTCTGTTCACGGCGACTTCGTCCACGGCGACCCCTATCACAACCTCGTCGTGGGCTTCCAGTCGTGGCCGGTGGCCGTAGCGTACATCGTGGCTGTCGTCATGCTCGGGTTTCACCTCTACCACGGGGTTTGGAGCATGACCCAGACGTTTGGAATAAACGACGAGCGAGTCGACCGCATGCGACGTCCTGTGTCGCTGATCCTGGCGGTTGTCATCGTCATCGGTTATGTCGTGGTTCCGATCTCGATTCTCGCTGGCTGGATCACGTGATCAGAATGGAAGGTCCTCGATGAAGCTCGATGCTCGCATTCCCGATGGTCCGCTGGCTGAGAAGTGGGAGCGGCACCGCTTCGAGATGAAGCTGGTGAACCCGGCCAACAAGCGGAAGCACAGCGTGATCGTCGTCGGTACCGGTCTGGCTGGTGGTTCGGCGGCGGCGACTATGGGCGAGCTCGGCTACGAAGTCGATGCGTTCTTCTATCACGATAGCCCGCGTCGTGCGCACAGTATCGCGGCCCAGGGAGGAATCAACGCGGCCAAGAACTACCAGCACGACGGTGACAGCGTGTTCCGGCTGTTCTACGACACGATCAAAGGCGGCGATTTCCGATCGCGCGAGGCAAACGTCTATCGCCTGGCCGAGGTGAGCAACGAGATCATCGACCAGGCGGTGGCTCAGGGAGTGCCGTTCGCCCGCGAATACGGCGGGTTGCTGGACAACCGGTCGTTTGGCGGGGCGCAGGTTTCTCGCACTTTCTACGCCCGCGGTCAAACTGGCCAGCAACTCCTGCTCGGGGTCTACCAGGCGCTCGAGCGGCAGGTTCAGGCCGGCCGGGTGCGCACCCACAGCTACCACGAGATGCTCGACGTAATCGTCGTCGATGGGCAGGCCCGAGGGATCGTGACCCGCAACCTCGACAACGGCGAGATCCGCTCCTGGACCGCCGACGCCGTCGTGCTCGGCACTGGCGGTTACAGCAACGTGTTCTACCTCTCGACGAACGCCATGAAGTGCAACGTGACCGCAGCCTGGCGTGCGTATCGGCGCGGGGCTGGCTTCGCCAACCCGTGCTTTACACAGATTCACCCGACAGCGATCCCAGAGAGCGACGAGTATCAGTCGAAGTTGACCTTGATGAGCGAGTCACTGCGCAACGACGGGCGCATCTGGGTGCCAAGTGTGAAGGGTGACCAGCGGTCGCCGGACGAGATCCCCGAGGCCGAGCGCGACTTCTTCCTCGAGCGCATGTATCCGGCGTTCGGCAACCTGGTGCCACGCGATCTGGCCTCGCGACGTGCCAAGGAGATGTGCGACGCCGGGCACGGCGTGGGTCCCACGGGACGGGGCGTGTACCTCGATTTCACCGAAGCCATGGAGCGACTTGGGCGTGACGGAATCGAGGAGCGATACGGCAACCTGTTCCAGATCTACGAGCGGATCACCGGTGAAAACCCGTACCAGGCCCCGATGCGCATCTACCCGGCGCCGCACTATACGATGGGCGGACTGTGGGTCGACTACAATCTGATGAGTACGCTGCCCGGCCTGCACGTGATCGGCGAAGCGAACTTCTCCGACCATGGCGCCAACCGGCTCGGCGCCAGCGCCCTCATGCAGGGACTGGCCGACGGCTATTTCGTCCTGCCGTTGACGATCGGCGACTACATCGCGCGCCACGAGTTCACGGATATCCCCGATGATCACCCCGACGTGAGGCGCACCGAAGAAGAGGTACGAGACCGTGTCGCTCGACTGGCGGGGCTCAACGGCTCGCGGACCGTCGACTCGATCCACCGCGAGCTGGGAAGGCTGTTGTGGGAAAAGTGTGGCATGTCGCGAAACGCGAGCGGTCTCGAGGAGGCTCTGAATCGACTTCCCGAGCTGCGCGAGGAGTTCTGGAACAACACCAAGGTCGTAGGTTCCGATTTGGGCATCAACGAGGGGCTCGAGAAGGCGGGCCGGGTAGCTGATTTCTTCGAGCTTGGCGAGATCATGTGCCGTGACGCCTTGGTCCGCGAAGAGTCGTGCGGAGGCCACTTGCGGGAGGAGCACCAGACGCCAGAAGGCGAAGCTAAACGCGACGACGAACGGTTCACGCACGTCACTATCTGGGAGTACACGGGTCCCGACAGCGAACCGCGCGAGCATCGCGAGGCGCTTTCGTTCACCGAGGTATCGCCAAGTCACCGGAGCTACAAGTGAGACCCGAGTGGAGGGGATGAACGGGCGATGAAAATCACACTGCACGTGTGGCGGCAGGAGTCACCGGAGGCCCAGGGGCGCTTCGAGAGTTACCCCGCGAACGACGTCAGCCCGGAGATGTCCTTCCTGGAGTTGCTCGACGTCGTCAACGAAGGGTTGATCGAGCGTGACATCGAGCCGATTGCGTTCGAGCACGACTGCCGGGAGGGGATCTGCGGATCGTGCGGTGTGGTCATTGACGGAAGCCCGCATGGCCCACACGAGGGCACAGCGACGTGCCAGCTCCACATGCGGAGCTTCGCCGACGGTGATGAGTTGTGGATCGAGCCCTGGCGTGCGCGCGCGTTCCCGATCAAGAAGGACCTGGTGGTCGACCGCAGCGCACTCGATCGGATCATCGATGCAGGGGGCTACATTTCGGTCAATACCGGTGCCGCCCCCGACGCCAACGCGATTCCAATTCCAAAGGACGACGCCGACGACTCGCTCGACGCTGCTGAGTGTATAGGGTGCGGCGCGTGTGTCGCGGTCTGCCCTAACGCCTCGGCGATGCTCTTCACCTCCGCCAAAGTGACCCACCTCAACACGCTGCCACAGGGTCAGCCTGAGCGATGGTCGCGGGTCGCGCGAATGGTCGAGCAGATGGAGGCCGAAGGGTTTGGCAGCTGCACCAACCACGGTGCATGCCAGATCTCCTGTCCCAAGGAGATCAGCGTCGACGTCATCGCCTGGCTCAACCGCGACTACCTAAAGGCGCAGCGCAAGGTAGGGTAGGCGCGCCACTCCACTGACCGACCGTTCCGACACCGAGCTCATTCAGGCATGTATCGACGGCGATCCCGGCGCCTGGGAGAAGCTCGTCCGCCGGTACGGAAAGCTCGTTTATTCGATCGCGATCCGTTCCGGCCTCTCACCCGAAGACGGCGACGACGTCTTTCAAATCGTTTTTACGCAGGTTTATCGCAGCTTAGGCTTGCTCGATCATCCCGAGGCTTTCGCGGGCTGGTTATCGACGATTGCGCGGCGCGAATCGTGGCGGTTCAAACGCCGCGCGGAACCAGGGGCCGAGACCACTTGGGCCAGTATCGAGGAATCGTCGATGTCGGCGGACGAGTCGATTGTGCGGACCGAACAGCGGTTTCAGGTCGAACGTGGGTTGGAGCAACTAGATGATCGGTGCAGACGCCTGTTGACGATGCTCTTCTTTAGTGACCCGGCACCGAGCTACGACGACATCGCGGAGCAGCTCGGGATGAGCGCCGGAAGCGTTGGTCCAACGCGCGCAAGGTGTCTGGCAAAGCTGAAGCGGATTCTACGGGGAATGGGGTTTTGAGGGTATTTTTGAGGTTGCCGATCGCCTCTGTACTAATGAGGAGAAATGACTGATTGCCCGAGCCTCGATGAGCTGTTTGATCATGTCCGCGGGGGTGTAGAGCGTCTCCCGGGGGTGGTCCGTGAACACACCGCCAGCTGCTCCAGCTGCCGTGATTCTCTGGAGTGGATGGAGCGGATCATCGAGGCGATCGACCAAGCACCCTTGGAAGCGCCGTCCGAGGGGGCGGTGGCGCGCGTAATCGACTTGGCCAGAGAAATGCCGGTCGCTACCCGCAAGGAGCGT
Source organism: Gemmatimonadota bacterium (assembly GCA_041577935.1). Taxonomy (GTDB): domain Bacteria; phylum Gemmatimonadota; class Gemmatimonadetes; order JACCXV01; family JAHWKZ01; genus CAMYLR01. The sequence continues at coordinate 9,353 of JBFGIA010000082.1, forward strand.
CGCTGGTCACTCGCGCGATTGCTCGGCGATGCCCTGGACCAGCCGGCGCTGGCCGGAGTGCGCGGTAGCGCAGAGCACGCGCACCGACTTTTGTTCGAGACCGATGATGGACACCTCGATCTAGAGATCACCCCCTCGGAGATCGAGACCGGTAAGTGCCGCGTAATGGGTCAGCTCCTGCAGACTGGTCAGCAACCGATAGGGGACCTGTTGGCGATCCTGTGGCGCTCGGGCATCGTCGTGTCTCGAGCGATCGGGAACGATGTTGGGACTTTCGTCTTCGAAGCTGTTCAGCCAGGCGACTACAAACTCGACATGTGGGATCCGTCCTCGGGTCAGGGGGTGCGGATCGAACGCCTGACAGTTTCCGCTCGCGGCAGCTAATGGCAAGCGACGCCGACCGTCGTCTGGGCGAGCGTGCGCACCGGGTCCCCGGCGACGCGAGTGAGATCTCGAATCGGATCGAGCTCGGTCGATTCCTGGAGGCGCGCCCGGATGCGGCCACCCCACAGCTCGTGCGAGCGCTCAAGGAACGAGTCGAAGAGCTCCATCGGACCGACGCCAAGGCGGCCCGCGAGCTGGCGCAGTGTGTCGTACTGGTTGCCGAGCGAGCCGGCGATCTGGAGAGCCAGGCGCTGGCGTATCGAGCTCGCGGGCTGGCGGCATTGGCGTCCGGGTGGCAGCGGGACGTGCTGGCCCATTACCAGGCCGCCGAGCGACTCTATCAGCAACTCGGCGATGAGCTTGAGCGAGCCCGGGTGCTACGATCGATGATCGATCCGCTCATGCACC
>JBFGIA010000083.1:0-9986 GCA_041577935.1 Gemmatimonadota bacterium
AAAGATGTACCCGCCCTCTTCGACGATCGCTGCGCGCACAATTTCGTCGTGATGCCGGAGCGCACGTCGCATGCGTTCGGTGTTCTCTTCCCAGAGGCGGGTGCTATCCTCGATGTCGGTAAACAGAAGCGTAACCGTACCGGTCGGCCGGCTGGATGAGGTAGTGACCACCTCGCTGGGCGAGGCTTGGGGACCAGCCATCTGATGAAACCCCTTACGAGCCTAGAGCGCGAACGACACCGACCAGGCGACGCCACCATCTCTCGACGCCACACCCAATCGCAACGCCTGAATTGATACCGGCTCCCAGCGCTCACCAGGCAGCGCCGCGCCGATGAGCGCCCCCACCCCACCACCGATTCCGGCCATCACGACCGACACGAGCGCGACTTCGCCTGCCGAGCAATCGTTGTAGACCCACCATTCGTCTTGATCGGCACACGCCACACCGACCGCAAGGCCGAAGACGCCACCGATCGGAGCACCCCATTTTAGACCCCGCACCGCGCCCTCACCGGCATCGCGCGATCGCCGCCGGTCAAAGCTCGTCAGTCGATCGATTGGAACCGTCCTGACCTCGTTCGTCAAGGCGGATCGATAAGCGAGGCTATCGGCGCTGAGGTTCACAAAGGTTCCTGAGATCGCAGTATCGTTAGGGCTTTGCTCGGCCAGCGTGAACCGAATAAGTGTTCCCGAGCTGAGGACCGTGCTCTCCTGGCCAAGCGTCGTGCTCGCAAAGATAAACCCTAGAATCAATGCACCTAGTATTCGCTGCATAGCTCAAACCTCCGTGCGCGTAGCGGGGACCGTCACGCTCGCGATCATACCTCTAAATGGATGCACGTCTGCCCCTGATCTCAGCATACGGGGAACGCGGGGACTCGTCTGTGGGGAAAAACCTGATCTCGTGGAGCTAGCTGCGGGCGGGAACCCGCGATCGGCTACAGATCAGGCACGAATAAGATGTCGTCGACCGCGCCTGACAATTTGAAGGTCACGACGATCTTCGCGACACCCGATGTCGGACCGAGGTTGATTGGCGGAGTAATCGTGCCATCGCCAGTCGGAGTCACGGGGATCCCAAGCGTGATCGGAGTGTCGTCGGGGCCGAAGAGGTCGATCGTGGTTCCGTCTGAGTCAATATCGAGGAGTCGCAGCGATATCACCGTGATAGTGCCCAGTGGTCCAGCGTCCGAGAAGTCGAGCGTCAGCGTGCCCCCTCCGTCGCAGTCGTCTGGCACGCCATCACCAAAGAGATCATCGAAATCCTCCTCTATGATTAGCACCTCGGCCTGGGCAGGCTGAGCATTGAGATCGGGGTCGGCGGTGTGACCGGCCGAGGTATCATAGATCGTGGCCACGCCCGAACAGCGTGGGTCGCTAGTCGCGCTAGTCGCAACCGTCCCTGTCGCGACGGTCACGACAGGATCCATCGTCCCGGGCGGAATGCCATCAAAGCCTATCTTCTCGGACGCCTCCGTTGGGACCTGCAGATCGAGGTTGCCCATGAGCAACCCAGCCAAGTCCTGCTGGTCGACGCCGACCGAGAAAGTCGTATCGTCGGTCGGGACCCCGGCCTCGATCGGGAAACTCACCTCGATCGTTGCCGTCTCGCCTGGTCCTAGGTTCCCCGTACTGGGGGTGAACTCGAGTGGTGTGCCCAACTCGGCAACGGTCCACCGGAGCGGAGCTGATCCAACGTTGCGAGCCTGAACCGACGCTCGAAAGCCATTCCGCGCCGACAGCGATACCGAACACGTGTCCAGCACCAAGATTCCAGTTACCGGGGCTAGATCCACCGGCACCGAGAAACCGTCTTGACTCACTGTCGTGGCTTCGGTTCCCCTCAGCAGGAAGGAACCACTGTTGCTAAGAATGCTCACTTCGAAAGTGACGCTGCCTACCTCGACACTGACGTTTTCAAACGTGACGGTGCCGGTTGATTCGAGTTGCTTTGTCCTCTCGGGCCGACCATTGACGCTGAGAGACGCCGTCTCGTACACCGTGCATTCCAGTCCCTGGGCGAGTCCAAGATCGATGCGCACGTCGCTATCGACTGCGGAGGCTGGGGCGCTTGGGTTGTCTCGGCCACAGGAGAGTCCCGCCACAGCGAGCGCCCCCAACAGCGCGAGGAGCGGCTTCGTTCGCGGATTGATCATGGAAATCATGGGATCGGTTCTCCGGTTACCGTGCCGGTGACGGTCTCGGGACCACCATTGCCATTGCCATTCCCACCGCCGCCGTCACCACCCGACCCCAACACGCCACCAAGGACCGCCCCGGCACCGATCCCGACGTACAACAGCGGTTGACTCCAGATCGATCCACCGCAAAGACCTTCGTTGTATTCAAGCTCTCCGCGCAGCGCGGCTGTCTGATCCGGGGACAACGTCAGAAGCGTAGGCACGATCCTGTTGCGATCCATTTCGACCGCTTGTCCGGGCCGCATTCTGAAAGTCCGCGCGAGCGGAAACACAACTGTGCCCTGGCCCAAGAAAACGACGCCACGCTCACCGTCCGATGAGGTCTTAACCAAAACCTTGGCGTCGAGCACGGAGACGGGATTGTTTGCGACGTACGCGGTGAGCCTGCCCTCGGTCCATCGGGCCACCAAGCTGCCCCTGACCACGTCGACCGCGATATTACCGGGCCGGAACGGATCGTTTAACAGCCTGTACTCCGCACCTTGTCCGACGCGTAGCGTGGAGCCGCCCAACTCTTCGTCCAGATCGCGGTTGCGGATCTGTGGAAAAAAGACCACCCTGCCAGCCTGATTCGCCCGATCGACTTTGACCTCAACGTGAAGACCCGAACTCACCAGCAAACGATCGTCGACTCTCAGCGTTTCATCAGACCCTGCTGGCCTGATCGTCGCTTCGCGGTCGATGCGGACGCTCGAGACGGGCGGTTTGATCGACTTCACATCCCGCCCACCACCGATCTCCTGCTTGATGCACTCGAGCTCGGCGACCGATCTCTGGGCGGTCTGGCCCAACAACGCCGAGACACACAGGGTTGACGCGATCAGCGACGCGGATAGGCTCGCAAATAGACTCGTATTTTGCACGATTCTGGCCCTCTTGTTCACTTGGTGCACGGGACACCTATCTTACGAATTATCATCTATTTATACAAGTTCCATGCCGATCGAGAGATGCGGACCTGATAGCGAGTTTTCCCAATGAATAAGGGCCCCGCCACTGACGGGGCCCTTGGGTAAACCCAAGCTTAACTCGATCTCGCCGCTCTACTCGCAGCAGCCCTCCGACATTCCCTCGCAGCAGCCCTCCGACATTCCCTCAGCCGCCGCCTCGCTGTGCCACGTATCGACCGCCAGCAACCACTCACCGTTCACGTTCTTCAACACGGCAACGTACGTTCCCGCGTCGTCAAACGTCGTGCCGTCCGCGAGGGTCATCGGACCGGTGTACGACCCGACGACGTAAGCGATCTCACCAGACTCCGCAACGTTCAGGTCGTCAATCGTGATGTCGCTGTCGCCGAACGTCATCTTGGTGAACATCTCGGTAAACACGGCCTCGATTGCAGCTCTGCCCTCGGCTCGCGGTTCGCCTGGCGCGACGAGAATGGCGTCCTCCGCGTACAGTCCAGCCAACGCAACGGGATCCGCGGCTAGCGCAGCCTCGCTCCACTTCGCATTGGCGGCTTCGATCTCCGCCCGAACCGCGTCGACATCGATGGTGGCAGTCGCTTCCTCAGTGGCACCGGCTTGCTCAGCCTCCTGCGTTTGGCACGCGGCGGCAAAACCGAGCACGAATACCGCCACGAGCACTCTCATCGCCCTTAGCATTGATGACTCCACTTGTTGAGTGATTTTGTATGGCCCGAACCAACCTAGATCGTACCTGAGATCGAGGACGGCGGCAAATAGAGGCCCCCTACGACTTTGGGATCTCCTTTTGCGGATCGACGAACGGCTTGGGGACGACGACCGCGTGGCGTGCGTCGCCATCGGCTACGGTGACTGTGAGTTGGGTCCCCAGCTCGCCGTGTTCAGTCGGCAGCATCACGTACCCGATGTTCTTCTCGAGCCGCGGGGAGTAGACCGCCGAGGTCACATATCCAACGCCGGTCCCGTTCACCCGGGCCGTCCAGCGGGTCATATTGAGGTCGAGCGGCTCCCCGTCGATCTCGACACCCACCAACCGGCGTCGTGGACCCGCGGCCGCAATCTTCTCGAGCGCACTTCGACCGATGAAGTCGGCTTCCTGGTCGAAGTTCACCTGCCAGTCGAGACCAACCTCGAACGGATTTGTATCGAGCGTCATATCGACACCGTAGTTCAGAATTCCGGCCTCGATGCGACGAATGTCCGATGGACCGGTGGCCGCGATGTCGAACGCACGCCCGGCTTCCATCACCCGATCCCAAAGCTCCATGCCTCGACCGCCATCGCGCAGATAGATCTCGTAACCGACTTCTCCGGTCCAACCCGTGCGGGTAACCACCACCGGAATCCCGTCGAGCTCCGTATCCAAGAAGTGGTAGTAGCCCAGACTCAAGACCTTGTCCCCAAAGAGCGCCGCCACGACCTGCTTCGACTTTGGACCCTGGATCTGCATCGGCGAGACGTCCGGCTCGTCGATCTCGACGTCGAGATCGGAGTTGAGCGCCACGCCCTTTGCCCACAGCAACACGTCGCTGTCGGCTAACGCGAGCCAAAAGTGGTTCTCCCCCAGACGAAGCAGCACCGGATCATTGATGATACCGCCGTCTTCGGCCGTGATAATGACGTACTTACCCTGGCCGACTTGACACCTACTGAGGTCGCGAGGGGTGAGCATGTTGGTGAAGGCGAAGGCGTCCGGACCGGTGATCTCGACCTGGCGTTCGACGCTCACGTCCCAGACCGTAACGTCTCGAAGCAGTTTCCAATACTCGGCCTCGAGGTCATCGTAACACGTCGGCAGAAACATATGGTTGTACACCGTGTATCGGCGGCACCCATAGCGTTGCGTAGCCTCGAAGTAAGGCGACCTTCGCAATCGTGCCCCGCGCTGGATCAGCTTCATGTCAAACTCCGCGGCCATTCAACCTCCTCTGTCGTCAGTCGAGACCCATCTGTGTCAGGGGCTGTCGACCGGTGCGGGAAAGATTGATATCGGTGACTACGACGGCTCCCAGGGCGGATGATTCCAGATGTACCGCGCGATCTTCCACTGGTCGTTATCGTCCCGACGCATGACCATCAGGTAGTTGCCGGCCGTCGAATAGCGCCGAGTCGCACCCTCCTCTTCCACCGCAAACGAGAGCGACATAGTGCCCCACACGTAGGCGATGTCCCGGGTGCCATCGATTTCTTCTGGGTTCATCGTAAAAACGGGAACGGTCGAAGGCGAGGCATCTGCCGGCCAGAAAAACTCACGAATTGCCGCTGCGCCCTTTACGGGTGCAGTGCCAAGAGCCGGGATGAGCACCGCATCATCGGCGAGCGTCGCCATCACCGCTTCTGAATCGTTCGCCACCCACGCGGCTGGGTATGCGAGGTTCAGCTCACGAATCGCTTCGATGTCGCCAGCCGTGAGCCGCTGGTCGACTGTGGCTTGTGTCGAGCAGGCTGCCAGCGCAGCGGCAAAGGTTAGACAGTAAAAACGAGTGACCCACCGCGAGGACGTTTCCACAAACTCTCTCCGATTCTGGTTTCAGCCGGCTGAAAAGACCTTCTCGCTGAACCTCACAAGTTGTAGTATTATAATAGGTTAGAGACGACTTGGGCGAGAGTCGCCGAATTGTCGTCCTCGACGCGCGCGCCTCAATTATGGCCATACTTAAACGTCGCCTCGCCGCTATTTGGTTCGCTGACATCGTCGGCTACAGCGAACTCTCACATAAAGACGAGAGCCGGGCGCTCGAGATCATCCAACTCTTCCAAACAATGGCGCGCCGTATCGTCGATCAATACGGCGGAAACCTCGTAAAATTTCTCGGCGACGGCGCCCTCGCTGAGTTTCCGAGCACCGAAGCCGCCGTTCGCGCGGCCTGTACACTGCGCACCGTCTTCGCCGATCAAACCGTAGCCAAGAATCTCGGAGACATGAGCCTCCATATCGGGGTGCATGTGGGCGAGATCGCCACTTCACCCGACGGGGATGTCTACGGCGATGGCGTCAACGCCACGGCGCGAATCATGAATCTCGCCGAGCCGGGGCAGGTACTCGTCAGTCAGGACGTTTGGCGCCAGTTGCGGCAGCGCAAGGAGTTCGAGTTCGGCGAGTTGGACAAGCACGAGCTTAGAGGCGCCGGTCGTCACGGGGTCTGCACAGTCGAGGTATCCGGAGAAGAAGCTTCCATTGAGTGGTCTGAGGCCGAGCCCCCAACGGTCGAGATGGCGTCATCGCTCTTCGGGGAACTTCGACGGCGGCACGTGTTCCGCGTAGCTGTTGCGTACGCCATCGCCGCGTGGCTCGTCACTCAAATCGCAGCCATCGTCGTCCCGGCTCTCTTTCTGCCAGCATGGATGACCCGTACGGTCATCGTTCTCGCCATGCTCGGCTTCCCCCTCGCACTCGTGCTCGCCTGGGCATTCGAGCTTACGCCCGAAGGTGTACGCCGGACGCCGTCAATCGAAACGGGGCTCACCCAGCCACGGGGCATAACGTGGTTGCGGTCAAAAGAGCTTGTGGCGGCCGCCGCAATCGTGGGGATCTTGGCGGTTTCCTGGATGGCGTGGAAGCGGTTGCCACTGGGTCCCCCGACACTATCAGCGTCGACCGTCGTGGTCCTGCCGTTCAATACCCGCGGCGGTGGTGAGATCGAGTACCTCCGCGCAGGTATGGTGAGCCTCATATCGACAAAGCTGGGTGGGGTTGAACAAATCCAACGCGTCGATCCCCACGCGGTGCTCGAGTTCATCGACCGGAGCGACTTGCGAGGAATCGATCCACAGTCTGCGCAGGCCGTAGCCGAGCGCTTCGGCGCTGGGTTCTACGTCTTGGGCAACATCGTAGAAGTAGGCGATCAACTGCACCTTGACGCATCGCTCTACGAGGCGGGAAAGACCGGTGACCCCGTCGCCCAAGTCAGCGTTCAGGGTGAGGCGGAAGGGTTGATGGGACTGGTGGACCAACTCGTCGGGATGCTGCTCGCCGCCCAGCTCGATGAATCCGGTAGCCAGCTTACCAACCTCGCTGCGATGACCACCGACTCACTCGATGCGCTCAAGGCTTACATCGATGGTGAGCGGAAACTGCGCGCCGGACTTTTCGAAGACGCAGCCGAGGCGTTTCAGCGCGCGGTGACAATCGACCGTCGGTACGCGCTGGCTCATTACCGGCTCGGGATTGCGGCTTCATGGATTCCCAGCTACGGGACGCTCGAGCAGGCGCTCGACGACATGCTTCGGCATAGCGCCCGTCTGTCCCCACAGGATCGAGTGCTCGTCGAGGCGTTCTACGCCGCGGAAACCAACCAGCCGGCCAAAGCGAGGGACCTTCTCCGCCCCTATCTGAGGGCTCACCCCGATGATGTCGAGGCGTTGTACATCTATGGAGACGTTCTCTTCCGATACAATGCGCTCCGCGGTCGACCGTTGACCGAGGCGAAGCAGCCGTTCGAGCGGGTCATCGAGCTGGACTCGGATCTTCTCAACGTCTTGGCAAAACGCCTCATGGCCATCGCCGCCGTCGAGGGTGACTTCGCGGCCATCGATTCGTTGATCGTCCGCATCGATCCGGCCACCGTTTCAGCGCTCCAGTGGAGAGCCGTCCGTGCCTTCGCGAGCGGCTCCACCGCGGACCAGCGTCAAGCGTTGACCGAGCTGCGTCAAGCCGCAGACCAACCTCTTCTCGGGGCCGTTTACAGACTCGCGGCCTATTCCCCCGGCGCGCGTGGAGCAGAGCCAGCCGCGCGCCTGCTGCTCGATCCAGAACGGCCCGCGTACATCAACCGATTCGGGCGCATGTTCTTGTTCACGCTGAACGTTCAGGGAGGACGGTGGCAGACCGCTATAGCTCAAATCGATTCTCTCAAGCTGATCGACCCGACCCGGGCCGCGAGAGCGTTCGAGTTCGAGGGTGTCTACGCAGCGATGCCGTCTCTCGCGTTGACGGAAGAAGAACTCCAAGTCGTAAGGAACAACCTGATCGAGTGGAACCCAGACGAGGTGACCGATTGGACGAGTGGAACAGCAAAGTCACTCGGTTTTCATCCGCTGTACCGTCACTACCTGATCGGGTTGCTGGGGGTGCGCCTGGACAATCGGCGTGACACATCCGACGCCATCAAGGAGCTGCAAAACTGGCAGGGAGAATCGTCCGACATCGACAATTTGGGCCGGTTCCTGGCACGTCGGCTCGAGGGCCACGTCGCGCGCATGGAGGGTCAGGCGCAGGCGGCTCTCGCCGCATTCGGAGAGCCGGCCCCGGAGCTGCCGGTGGGAGAGCTGGACAACTCGCCCGTACTTGCCCAACCATACGAGTTGTTCGCCCGCGCGGAGCTACTGCGGGAGCTCGATCAGGTCGAAGACGCGCGAGCGTTGTATCAAGTCATCACCGAGGGAACCGGCTGGTTCCATCAGCCCTTCGCACCCATCGCTCATCTTCGTCTCGCCGAGATGTACGAACGTGATGACGACACCGACAAGGCGATAAACCACTACTCACGCTTCATCGATTACTGGAACGAGTGCGATGAGCAGTTGCGCCCGGTCGTCACGAACGCCAGAGAGCGCGTGAACGCGCTGAGTGCAAATACGGCTGCGAGCTAGGCCGGTCCCCCCCGAGTCTCAGTTAAACTTTCGTCTTCGATTATTCTCCGCGGTCGCCCCCGGGTTCGCGACCACCCCCGGGTTCGCGTCCGCCACCGGGTTCGCGGCCGCCACCGGGTTCGCCTTCCTCGCCCGGCTCTCGAGTCTTCTGCGGTTCACGGTCTCCGCCCGGATCTCCACGGCCTCCGCCGGGGTCCCCGCGACCTCCACCTGGGTCTCCACGACCTCCGCCGGGGTCCCCACGACCTCCGCCCGGATCTCCGCGCGCTTCTTCGTCACGCTCAAGTTCAGTGACCACGTTCTTCCTCCTTTCAAGGGAAGTTTGTAGCTTCCTACCGACCGAACAACGGACAGATCATTTCTCGTTCTCAGGACGAACGCTGTAGATAGAAGGATCGAATCTCTGTCGTCCAATCCTCGATCGGCTCAGGGCGCTTTCGTTTGACATCCCGCGTGGTTACGCCCGCGACAGCCTGGGACATCAGGCCTTCCAGGAACGACGGAGCCGACGAGCCGGCAAGATCGGCCGACCGCACACTCGCCTGGGACAGAAAGCTGAAATCGGCCTCCTGAAGCGTCGCGAAGAGCTTGAACGTCTCGATTCCCCCCGGAGGCTGGCCATCGAGCGGATCCGGTGCGAACGGGAAGTTGTCGGGAAGGAAAAGCTCCAGCTCTTCACCCTTCCTTTCTCCAACCCGGATCGTCTTTCCCGGCTCGATCGGTTCGCTCGCGCCACGTACCGGATGCAGAGCGTCGATCCGGCCGGTGATCCCGAAGTCGAGAACGCTCACAAACACCGGTGCGTCATGGTTGTTCGTAATCTCGAACGCGATCCGGTCGCCCTCCTCGAAAACCACGTTGCCACCTTGCTCGACGGGCGGGTCAACCCACGCTCCATCGACCTGCTTCTTCAGCTTGAAGCCGACACGACCGTTGAGCACGCCGCTCGGATCCGGGTTCTCGATCGCCAGAGCCTGTTTGTACCGAACCAGCGTTTCGAGGTTGTCCCGGATGATAGATAGGACATCGGTTTCGTCGGCCCGATGTGGCGGCATCAACAGTCGACCCTGCTGGCCAACCACCGCCCAGGTGGTGGTCTCAATGGACCCGAGCTGCGGGACCGGATCACCGTCCGCGGCCACCTCCCGTGGCGCGAGCAGGTAGACGCGCGCGTCACCGTTCGTCCCAATCTCCGCGTTTGTCAGTAGCAACGAGTTCTCGACGATGTTCCGAAAACGGTCGTTGTCGGCCTCGAGATTCG
>JBFGIA010000084.1:0-9898 GCA_041577935.1 Gemmatimonadota bacterium
ACTTCATCGTGATTTTGGAGCCGAGGTTGCCATCCAGCCATGCCATGCGAGCGTCTTCCTCCACCCTCGCCCGCTGAGTGACCAGGTTGTACATGTTGTTCGACCAGTTCTGGATCGTCGTGTACCGAACGTTGGCGCCCCGGTTCACGATGATCTCGATGACTCCGCTGTGGAACGAGTCGGTCGAGTACGTCGGCGCCGTGCACCCCTCGATGTAGTGCAGCCTGGAACCCTCGTCGGCGATGATCAGCGTCCGTTCGAACTGACCCAGGTTCTCCGAGTTGACCCGAAAGTACGCCTGCAACGGGATGTCGACCTCGACCCCCGGCGGCACATAGATAAACGAGCCTCCCGACCACACCGCGGAATTGAGCGCGGCGTACTTGTTGTCGTGTGGCGGGATCACCGTCGCGAAGTAACGCTTGAATAGATCCGGGTGGTTCTTCAAACCGTCCTCGATCGAATCGAAGATCACCCCCTGCGCCGCCAAGTCGTCCTTGATCCGATGGTACACCATCTCGCTCTCGTACTGTGCCCCGACACCGGACAAAGACTTCTGCTCGGCCTCCGGGATCCCGAGCCGATCGAACGTGCGCTTGATGTCCTCTGGCACCTCGTCCCACGTTCGACCCTCACCCTCGGACGGCTTCACGTAGAAGTAGATGTCGTCCATGTCGAGCCCCGACAGGTCGGCGCCCCACCGCGGGACTGGCTTCGATTCATAGATCTCGAGCCCCTTCAGGCGGAACTTCCGCATCCAATCCGGCTCTTCCTTCATCTCCGAGATCTGCTCGACAATCTGCCTCGACAGCCCCTTCTCGCTCTTGAAAACGTAGGAGTCCGGGTCCTTGAAGCCGTACTTGTAATCGTCCAGGTTGAGCGCGGCGACGTTCTGATCTTGCGGCATCGAGTACCCCCTTAGCTGCCGACAGCGGTCAGCTGACCGCGCATCGATTCGTAGCCCTCTGTCTCGAGCTCCGTGGCGAGCTCTCGATCGCCGGAACGAACGATTCGGCCGTCGACCATGACGTGAACGAAGTCGGGCTGGATGTAGTTGAGGATCCGCTGATAGTGGGTGATGATCAGAACACCGAGATGTTCACGCTCGCGGTGCAGAGTATTGACGCCATCGGCGACGATCTTGAGCGCATCGATGTCGAGCCCTGAATCGGTCTCGTCGAGCAGCGCCAGGTTCGGCTTCAGCATCGCCATCTGGAAGATCTCGTTGCGCTTCTTCTCGCCTCCCGAGAAGCCATCGTTGACAAACCGCTCGGCGAACTTCTCGTCGACCTCGAGCTTCTGCATCGCCGCCTTGAGATCGTCGTAGAAATCGAGCACCGAGATGTCCTCGCCGGTTTGAGCCGACTTCGCGTGGCGTAGGAACTGGGCGATCGTGACGCCTGGGATCTCGCTCGGATACTGAAACGCCAGGAACAACCCCTTTCGAGCCCGCTCATCGACCTCGAGCTCGAGCAAGTCCTCACCTCGATAGCGAACGGAGCCCCGGGTGATCGTGTACGCCGGATGGCCGGCGACGATCTTGGCCAGGGTCGATTTGCCGGACCCATTGGGGCCCATTAGTGCGTGAAGCTCGCCCTCGCGAATGGTCAGATCGACACCGCGGAGGATCTCGTTCCCCTCCACTGCCGCGTGGAGATCCTCGATTACCAGTAGTTCCTTCTTTTGCGTCATCACTATCCCTCGACTCGAATTCTGATGGTTGAAATCGTGCTTATCTGCCCGCCGTCGCCTCTTCTGGCTCGTCGGATCCCCAAGTAATGTCGATTAGGGCTTGGACCCCAGCCTCGTTTTCCTCGATCAGATCACTCAACCGGATGTCGGAGAGCAGCTCATCGATGCGTTCCCTGAGCGCGTACCAGACTGGGCGGATCGAGCAGACATGGGTCTCGTCACATCGGTCGGGTCCGACCGGGTGCAGCTTGCAGTTGACCTCGAACGTCTGCCCTTCGGTGGCGTCGATCACGTTCTTCACGGTGATCTCGCTCGGGTCGTGCGCGAGCTGAAAACCGCCGGTAACTCCGCGCACCGCGGTCACCACGCCGGCCTGCCTGAGCCGACGCAGGATCTTCTCGGTGTAGTCTGCGGGCAGGTTCTCGAGCTCGGCCAGCTCCCGCGCCGCCACCGGCCCCTCGGTTCCAAACCGGGCCAGATGGAGGCTACAGATCAGGCCGTATTCCGCTTGAGTCGTAAACCTCATAGGGCCAGGGTAGCATTCCGGAGTATTTTAGTCAAGTTTTGAGAACGGTTCTCATTCAGCGATGAGACCCGATCTCAGAAAACCCGCTGTCAGCGCTCGGAACAGGCGATCACGCCTTCTTCGACAGCTGGAGCGTGGGGTCGAATCTGACCCCGGAAGAGCGCGCAAAAGTAGCGCGTGGGGCGACGTTTGCGGTGCTCCACACGGGCCGACCATCCGAGGCCGTAGTTGATACGCAGCCTGAGAATGACATCCGGGCTGACGCTAAACTCAAGCTGCCCCCGCCGCCGTGTGTATTGTCCGTTTTCGATTAAGTAGTTCTCCTCAGCAACAGCTAGATTTCGTAGATCGGACTTGAGCACCGCGGTGTAGGTCTGCTCAACCGCTTTTCGGCTCCCGCCGATCGCGATCGTGGCCAGGATTCCGATCACGACGACTACGACAAGCAACTCTATCAAAGTGAAGCCGTTTCTGTGCAAAACGCTCTCCCTGGGGATACCCACGGGGTGCTCCTGACAAGCAGTGCCGCAAAGCGCACGAAACGTGCCCCGAGACGGTCGGAAAAATGGGAGGGGTCTTAGGGTGCTGCTCGGAAAAACGAGGTGCGGACTAGGGCGCCGGCGTTGACTCCGTGGTGTGATCGTGAACGATCAGCCAGCGGCCGTCGATGCGACGGAACACGAGTGAGAACACGCCACCCCGCGGTTCAGCGTCGGTTTCCAGCCGCCATCGCCCAAGTGCCCACGCGCTTTCGCGCTCCAGCTCATGAACTTCGAGATCGGTGAACATCAAGCGTCCCATTGTCTCGGTCCGCTCACCGTACGCCGCGCGGTACCGGTCGAGAGTCGTCTGCCATCCGCGCTGCACGCGTCCGCCGGAAGTGAACACGAGGTCCGGACTGTTCCAGTAGCCCTCCATAAAGGCCTCGAGATCGCCGCGGTTCCACGCTTCAACCTGCGTATCGAGGACTTCAGCGACGGCACTCTTGGTCGACCCGCGGGCCTCACCCGAGATGTCCGGGTTTCGGGTGATCGCACAAGCAGTGAGTGCACTGACTGCGGTGACCGCGAAGATGAGCCGGGTGATCACGGTCGACCCGCAAAGGGATCGACGATAATCCGCACCCGTTCGCCGTCGCGCTCGACGATCATGCTGTGTTCGCCCGTCGATGATAGTTCGCGAAGAGCCACGACGTAATCATACACCGAGGCGACCGACCGCTGCCCGAGCCGCAAGATTCGATCACCCGGCTGCACGCCTGCCAGCTCCGCCGCCGATCCCTCCAAGACGTGGTCGACGATGACCGGCTGGGCCGGACCGGCCGGCGCCGGGACCGCGCCCAACCGGACCGCAACCGGTATATCGACCGGTGGAGTGATCTGCTGCGGCTCGAACTCGCGCGGGTCAAAAACCGGTCGCGTCGACCCCTCAGCGAGGTCTCGAATCAGCTGGAGACCAAGTGCCGAGATCCACCGGATGCCGTCCATGTTCAAGTGCTCGATGTCGTCGCTCGCTCGGTGGTAGTCGTCGTGGACCCCGGTAAACAGAGCCAAGACAGGTACCTGGCGCAGGTAGAAGGCGGCGTGATCTGAGGGGCCATACCCTTCGGACATGAGCTTGAGATTCAGTCCGACGTTTGCATTGGCGCGCTCAATCAGCTCGCGCCACTTGCCCGAAGACCCGACGCCGTAGACGATGAGCTCGTCTTCCAGCCGGCCGATCATGTCGAAGTTGATCATAGCCACTGAGTTTTGCAGCGGGACTGCCGGTCGCGCCACGTACTGCGCCGAGCCCAACATTCCTTCTTCCTCAGCGCCAAACGCGACAAACACCAACGATCGCGGTGGCCGGTTGGTCGGATAGGCAAAGAACTGGGCCAGCTCGAGCAATGCCGCTACACCGCTTGCATTGTCATCTGCCCCGTTGTGGATTTCCCCGGGAATAGGATCCAACGATCCAGCGCCGCCGATCCCGAGCCCATCGTAGTGAGCCCCGATGACCACCGCCTCGTGCGCCAGTTTGGGATCGCGTCCTGGGACGACGCCGATCACGTTGTGAGTTCTTCGCGTCCGCGGCTTTAGATCAGCCCGTAGGTTGAGCACCGCATTCGGGATCAACTGGCTGTGTGGACGCCAAGACTCGTCGATCGCGCGTTGCCATTCGCCCAAATCCCCGCCGCCCATGCTGACGATCCTTCGACCGACCGCCTGCGTAACCGTCATCGCCACGATACCCATGCCCTGGGGCTTCTCGTCGACCCTAAATGGGAGCAGGCGGTCTATCTCTTCGGTCGCTGGCCCGCTCACAAAGAGGATCGCACGTGCGCCACGTTCGCGCGCGGTCAGCGCTTTGTATCGCTCGGAGAGAAAACGCCCGAACCGGCCGCCAGGGTCATCACCCTCAGGACTCAGCCGCAGCACCAAGACGATCTTGCCGCTCACGTCCAAACCAGCGTAATCGTCGTACCCAAGGTCGGGCGCGCTTATGCCGTATCCGGCGAACACCACTGGTTGGACGACACGATCGGCGACCGAACCAGCCAAGGGAAGGAAATCGATCCCCGGTTCGAACACCATCGCTCGGAGATCACCATGTTGGAGAACGAGGCGGTTGTCAGACCCAAGCTCGACGCCAACCGGGAACTCGAACATCTGGAGGTACGTCGGGTAGCTCGATGGCGGCTCGAGGCCCGACGCTTGGAAGGCCGCGACCACGTAGCGCGCAGCTCGCTCGGCGCCGGCGGTGCCAGCCCGCCGACCGGCCAACGCGTCGGCAGCCAGATGGCTCACATGCTGCTCGAGCTCCGCGGCTGTGAGGAGCGGCGAACCGGTAGCACCGATTGCGCCGGCCCCCGTCGCCGCACCGGCCACCTGGGCCTGTGCGCCGATAGGCGTGACGACACCGATCACGATCGCGAGCGCAGCAGTTCTGAGACGCCGATCGAGCACCATGATGTGTAAATATGAGAGCGCCAACCGAGGTTGGCGAATGAGCGGCTCTACCCGGAGGCGAAGAGCTCGGCCTCGATCACGGTCTTGGCACCATCGGGACCCACGAGGTGGAGCCAGACGCAGTTTTCTCGGGCGGGGACATCGATCGCGAACGACACGAACGGGCAACACAACCCCTCGAGCGAGGTGAACTCAGCAAGGTCGACCAGCAAGTTTCTGGGAAACGCGAAGCTGTAGCCGTTCTGGAGCTCGGCCGTTGTGTGATGCGACCGGCGGAGCTTCTCGCGCAACGCGTGATACCGACCGCGTTGATCGGGTGACAGGATGGCAAAGTTGCAGATCATTTGGCGATTCATCTCGCACTCCGAGCTATATGAGCCAGCCGGGCATCTTCTCCTTGAGTCCGGCGTGTTCCAGCTCGAAATCTTGCAAGAGTCTTGCCACAGATTGTGGGTCGGTCGTGTTATCCCGGGACAACATCGCCAGTTGGTCCCGCGTCACCGGCGGCCTCGGGAAAATCCGCTCGGCGATCGCCGCACCCACCCGGAGGGGCCCGATCGGGACGGCCACTGTCTTCCGCCGTCGGCCCATCGCATTCGCCAGCACGTTCACGATCTCTCGCAGCGACACGATCTCGGGACCCACGACGTCATAGACCGGTTGTGGCGTGCTGTCCATCCGGGCCGCCTGCAGAAAACATTCCGCCACGTCACCAACCCAGACCGGCTGGAAACGAGTCGTGCCACCGCCGGGCAGCGGCACCACTGGGCTCAAACGGACCGCCTTCGCCAACTGATTCACGAAGTCATCGCCAGGTCCGAAGATGATCGATGGTCGGAGGACGGTCGCCTCGACGTCGGTCGCGCGCACCGCCTCCTCCGCCACCCACTTCGTGCGGTAGTACTCGGACAGCCCGCGCCCCGTTTCCACACCCAAAGCACTCATGTGAACGTACCGCTGCACACCCGCGCCCACGGTCGCCTCCAGCACCGTCTTGGTGCCCACCACGTGAGCACGCTCGAAAGATTGCTCGCGCGTGGCGACGATGATGCCCACCAAATGGATCACCGCCTTGACACCTTCCAGCGCCTCGTCAAGGTCGTCCCGGTCGGCGACGTCAGCGCGAAACAGCTCGACGTGCGGTAACCGCCCCAAATCCTCGGCGCGCTCGGGCCGCCGAGAAAGACCTCTCACCCGCCATCCGCGGGCGCTCGCCCGGCGCAAGATCTCGGCACCGACAAAGCCAGTCGCACCAGTGACCAGGATCACGGCGGTGCAACCCGTTGATACCGCGCGCGGTGGATCGGTCTTCCTTGGGCCCGGTATTTCCGCTCGTAGTTGGTGAGATCGGTCATCTCACCCTTGGGCACGGGCGCAGCTCGCAGGTCAGAGTTCGCCTCGAAATCGGCTGTCGCGTTCGCGAAGTACTTCGCATGATCGGTGACGAGCCGAATCTCTCCGCCGGGCTCCAGTGCTTGAGCTGCCGCGGCCACGAAAGCTGGAGTGATCAATCGCCGTTTGCGGTGTCGCTTCTTGGGCCATGGATCTGGAAAGTATATGTGGAGGGCCCGCACCGAGCCGGGCACGACTCGCTCGGCAAGAAAGCGCCCGGCATCGGCGCGCACGACGCGAACGTTTCTGAGATCATGGCGATTGACGCGATCGCGTAAGTGCTCGGCGTAGGGCCGCGCTCGCTCGATCGATAGAAAGTTGACATCCGACCGATCGGCGGCAGCCGCGACGAGAAAGCTCCCCTTCCCCGAACCGATCTCGATCTCGACCTCGCCCGGACGACCGTAGATCGCTTCCCACTCGACCCGGCCACCCAGAGCCTCGAGTGACAGCAGTGGATCCCAGCCGGTCCGCTGCGGATCCGGCTGATAACGATATCGATCCGAGAAAGCCTCGCGAATTGTCGAGTGGGCGATCTCCACATCGGGGTGCGCGCGCTCCACGGCCTCCGCCAGCAGAGCGATCATACGCTTTACGGACGGTAGCGGTTCGACCGGCGGGGACGCGTACAGCCTCACGACGACTGCAGCGTCATGCGTTCGCTGTGCGAGGTGAACAAAGAACCTCTGCGGCCGGCCTGTAATGACCACCAGACATTCGGCCAACGCGTGCTGGCCGCCCTTGCTTAGATAGGTATCGCGGAGCCGCCAAACCGTGTCCGCCTCGCGCACGACGAACGGCTCCAGCTCATCGATTAGCTCGCGAAGCGGCGAGCTCGTGTGAAGGACAACGTGTGGCACGTCACTCGGGCCCTACCCCGCAATCTCTTCCCCGCCATCCACGCCGATCACGTTACCGGTAATCCAGTACGTCTCCGGTTGCGCCAGCGCGACGAGCGCTTGGGCCACGTCATCGGGGGTCGTCAAACGCTTGTGAGGATTCCGCTGGGCGGCCGCCGCCACCATCTCATCGCTGCCCGGGATCTTCCTCAAGGCCGGCGTGTCTGTGACTCCGGCGCGGATCGAGTTAACGGTGATGCCGGCGGGAGCCAGCTCGAGCGCCAGCTGGCGCGTGTGAGCTTCGAGCGCGGCTTTGGCAGCCGATACCGCGCCATATGAGTGCCAGGCATGGGTATCCCCAGTCGACGTCATCGAGAACACCCGCCCACCCTCGACCATCAGGCCTCGATCGACGAGCGCTTGGACCCAATACAGTAGCGAGTTTGCCATCACATCGAGGGTCATCTCGAGTTCCTTCTGGCTCAACCCCCCCTTGCCGTTGGGTCCGATGAAAGGCTTAAGCGTACCGAAGGCGAGCGAGTGGAGCAGAACACGCACCTTTTCGGCCGATGGGTCGAGACGCTGATTGATATGCTCGACGACATCATCGCGCTTAGCGGGCTGTGCGGCATTGACATTGAAGAACTCGACATCTCGGCCCGTCGCCCGGAGATCTGCGACAACCTCTTCGACATGCGGCAACGTCGACTTTCGGTCCAGGTGTACGCCAAAGATGTTGTATCCCGCGGCGGCGAAAGCGCGTGCAGCCGCCTCGCCAAAACCACTCGATGATCCCAGGATCAACGCCCAATCCGCCACGCGCACCTCCATTGGCTCGATAATCGTCCGTGTTGCGAGTCGAGAACCTATCTACTTTAGGGACATGTCGCTGCCCTATCAAAGCTATCGTTTTCTCGTTGCCCTGTTGGTGATCGGCGCTTGCAGACCGGCCACAGGCGGTCACGACGGCGCCCCCATCTGGCCCGACTCACTGCCCGTTGCGGCCGAGTTTGGCGCGCGACGCGACTGGTTGCCGATGCGAGCCATCCTTCACGTCCATTCGGTGTTTTCACATGACGCGTGTGACAAAAACCCGCAGGACGCCGCCGAGCGGCCCAACGAACCGTGCCTGAAGCGCTTCCGGGCCGCGCTATGCCAGTCCAACGTCGATGCGGCTTTTCTGACCGAACACGATCGGTATCTCGTGCGTGCCGATTCAGTGGCCGAAGCGTTGTCCCTGCGCGCCGAGGACCAGCCCGTTCGCGTGAACGGGCGGGTGGTGGCGACGCGACTGGCGTGTGGGACGCTGTTGTACCCCGGCGCTGAGAACGCGCTCATGCCAATTGGGTTCGACTCGCTCCCCTCCGGTACTCGTGAGGAACGGCGTTCCTTCTACGATGCAAAAGGGTTCGCGGCTGCCGACGACTTTCGCAACTACGGCGCGGTCGTCCTCTTATCGCACACCGAAAACCATCTCGTCTCGCAAATCGAGGCCTCCGGGCCCGACGCGATCGAGATCGTCAATCCACACGCCGTCTTCGCACCCAAACACCGCCGTTCGCAGGGTCTTTCAAGGTTGGGGGCGTTTCTCCAGCTGATGCCGTTTCTGTTGCGCCAAACACCAGCCCACCCGGACCTAGCTTACCTGGCGATCTTTCGGTCCAACGATGTTGCGCTCGAAAAGTGGGATCAGTTGCTGGCCGACCGTATCGTTTTTGGTTTCGGCGCCTCGGATGCCCACGAAAACTCCGTTCCGTGGAGCTTTTCCGATGGCGACCGCGGCGATTCGTATGAGCGCATGATCCCGTGGGTCACCAACGTCGTGTTTGTCCCCACTGATGCATCGAAGACCGTCACCGAACGCACAGTGGCGATCGAGGACGCGGTTCGAGCCGGTCACTTCTTCGTCGTGGTCGAGGCTTGGGGAACGCCAAGCGGATTCGATTTCCGCCTCGAAGGCCCGCACGGAGTAGCAGAAATGGGGTCGACGATCGGGTTCCGAGACAGCCTGCGCCTCGTAGCGGTGGCACCGACGGTGGCCGGACTCGGCGAGGACCACGCCTCCGGTAGAATCGCAATGCAGCTGTACCGCATCGATGCAACGGGTGCACGAGAGCTGGTGGTCGAATCAACCGATCGCATCGACGCACTAGTCGTGAAACCAGGTACGTATCGCGTCGAGGTTACCATCGAGCCGCGCCACCTGGCGCCATATTTGGGGATCCACGCGCGGGAGCTGATTCGCGAGATCGATTGGATCTACTCGAACCCGATTCGTGTCGTCGCCGCACCGCGTCCGGTTGCCCAAGCTGATAGGGGGGAATAACTTGAGTTTTTGATCGGCAAGCTTGTCGCCGATCGCCCTCCCCGGTAGCTCAGTTGGTAGAGCAGGTGGCTGTTAACCACCGTGTCGCTGGTTCGAGTCCGGCCCGGGGAGCCAGTTTTCAGCGGCCGCCGGGTGCCCGGCGGCCGTTTTTCTCACCACTGTACGGGCTAGA
>JBFGIA010000085.1:0-9859 GCA_041577935.1 Gemmatimonadota bacterium
AGCGCCGCTTCGTCCATGCACCCGAGCATGACCTCCATTCGGGCGGCGCGCGCGATGGCTATAATGCGCAGTGCCTCGGATATCCCGCCGACCTTCATCAGCTTGACGTTGAGCATGTCGACCAGGTCATCGCCCGCCAGTCGGAACGCGTCGCGCAATGTTAAGAAGCTCTCGTCGGCCATCACCGGGATGTCGACGACGTCGGTCACTTGTCCGAGCAGGTCCAATTCCGACCCGGAGGTCGGCTGCTCCAGCAGTTTGAGGTCAGCCCGGCTGGTTTCTTCGACGAAGCGCACCGACTCCTCGAACGAGTAGCCCTGGTTGGCATCGAAGCGCAGCTCGATTTCATTGCCGATCGCTTCGCGCACTTTGATGACGCGGGCGATGTCCAGGTCGACATCGGCTCCGCCCTTGAGCTTAAGGCTGCGAAAACCCTGGGCGATGTAATAATGAGCTTTGGCGATCGTCTCTTCTTCGGGAAGAATGCCGATCGTCACGCTGGTCAGGATTCGGTCTCGATACCCCCCCAACAGCCGCCACAGCGGCAAGCCGGCGACCTTCCCTAAGATGTCGTGGAGCGCCATGTCGACCGCCGCCTTCGCCGACGGTTCATCCCCAAGCGGTTCGCGGAGCGCGGTGAGTTGTTGCTCGATGCGGGTCGGATCGGTGCCGAGCAGCATCGGCTCTACGCTCTCGCGAAGGGCGCGCTCGACACTCGTGCCCGTCTCGCCGGTGATCTCGATGTCGGGCGCGGCGCAACCGTAGCCAACGACCGGCCCGTCGGTTTCGAGTCGCAAGAAGATGTTGGTGGCTCGTTCGATCGTCTCGAACGCGATCGTGTAGGGCTCGCTGAGCTGCAGGTCGACGCGCCAGGCGTGAATGCCGGTGATCTTCATCCTACTGCTACTGCCTGCGCTCGTGGATCTCGGCCAAGCTCATCCCCTTGATCTGCTCGACGAAGTTGACGAGGTGGCCGATCATGAGCTCCCAGTATTGCTCGCCCTTCTCACGACTCGCCTTGGTTGGATCACCCAAGACGCCCGACTTCGACAACTTGCCGGTATGGGCATACCACTCGATGCGCAACCGTGAGCTGAAGTCCAGGTACTGACTCGAAAAACGTGGCACCGCCTTTTTCGCCAGACTCATGTCGACGAGCTCGGGTCGCGTCGCCAGCGAAGTGCTGGTCTCGACTTCGCCCGCGTGGGCGTCGTTTGGCGTCTCCGTGATGTCGGCGATGTCGGCGTCGCTCGTCTCCCCACTGTCGACGCTGGTGAAGATATGGGCGTCGCGGTTGATCATTTGAGCTGCGTATTGGAGCGTCGGCCCGTTGCCGCCGTGGCCGTTTATGATGATCAGTTTGATCACTCCGTGCCGGGCAGCGCTCATCCCGATCTCGTACACCATTCGAGACAGCGTATCGGGGCTGATGCTCAACGTACCTGGGAATTCGTCGTGATGATACGAGACGCCGTAGGCGATCGCCGGAAGAACCAACGGTTTCGGGTCGCTGCAGCCCCGCGCGACTTCGTTCGCGAGGTGCACAGCATCAAAGGTGTCGGTATCGAGCGGGAGGTGCGGACCGTGTTGTTCGATGGCGCCCACCGGCAGCAGCGCCGTATCGGTCGTCTTGAGTCTCTCCTTGGCCAGCGGCCAAGTCAGCTCGCCGAACACGTAACCGCTGCGATTGACGGTGGGCGGTATCCGGTTCAGGGGTTCAAACGGTGCCCACCGCCGACCGCGCCGTTCGACGGCGCCGTTGGCGTGCTCGAGCAGGATTCCGTACAGCGGTCGTCGCAGGAAAACCGGTATTACGTCGACTGGCGAAACCTCGCGGTGAAATCGCAGCTGCAGAACCTCGGGGTACTCGCGCGCCGTGGCGCCAAACGGAGTGTCCTTATCGATTATCCCTTTTTCAACCAGCATCCGCGCTAGTTGACGCGCCCCGGCTGCCTCGGTGTGCACGCCGTGCTGGCTCAAGTTCCCGACGCATTCGGGGATGTTGCCCTCGGAGTACCCGCAGGCTTTCGGATCGGCACCGAGCGCGAGATGCATGCCAACGATCCGTCGGCACTTCTCACAACGCCCGCAGGGCAGCGCGCGCTCGTCCTCGAGATGAGTGGCATGGCACGACACCTGGTGTCGGTGAAGATCGGGATAACGTTCGATCAACGTTTTCTCAATCAATAGCTCGGATAATTGGCGCAACAGCGAGTATTGGATGAGCGACCAGCCCTTGCGTCGGTAGTAACGCGTCAATCGCTCGTCGAAGAACCGGCTCTGATCGTAGAGGCCGTCGTAGTGGGGAATGCCCTCGTGCTTGACCCGGCGCGACGTGTCGTACTCGTCGCCGATCACCAAGTGGTCTAGACCGCGTTTCCTGAGGATCGGCAGCGCACCAAACAGAAACACGCCGACCGTCCAGAGCCGGATCGGGTAGTCGTCCGACCGGAGACGCGCGAAGTCCTCGCGAACGAACGGCAGATGGCGGAGCATCCAGCTGAAGACACGGTCCGACGAAGTCCAAACCCGGGCCGTGGTGTCCGGTTGTGTGTCGCGCAGAAAACGGTAGGCGTTGAGCGCCGTGTACCAGTGCCGCCCGGACTCGTTGACGAACACTGCGTGGGTGTCGAAGCCCATCTCTTTGAGCAGGCCGTAACTCAACAGACTGTCCTTGCCGCCGCTGGAAAGGACCGCTATGCGTTGTGGTACATCCGCTGCCGGATATTCGCTCGAAGCAGCGGGAGCTTTGAGCTCGGCACCGGGAAACACCAGCTCGGCCTGCAAATAGTTGTCTTGCTTGATTGTCGCGACTCGAGTCTCGGGTGTCAGAAACGGGTTCGGCTGGAGCAGTTTCTTGACGTAGATCTCGCGTGCCGTGTTGGCCGCCATCTCGGACAGAAACTTCTTGTCGACCATGTCGAACTCGCCGTGAAAAACGATCTGCTTAGAGAACAATCCGTAGTTGAGGGCGACCTGCGCCGCCATCAGACATGCCAGGTTGCGCGACGCCGGGTCGTCAGGGTCGAAGACGTCTTCCTCGAATCGATATGCGAAGTCGGTCGACACGGTGGTATCGCCTCTTGTCACCGTGTAAGGCGCGGTGACTCGATTCCGCTCGACGATCACCGGGCCGACCTCCAAACGATCGATGACCAGCAGGGTCGACAACGAATTCACTTGAGCCTCGATCTGATAATCTCCACCAAACCGTTCGCTCCTTCGCGCAAGACGTCGAACGTTGGTAATCCCGTCGAGCGATTGATCTCAGCACACGCGGCCTGAACCTCGTTGCCATCCAACCCCTCATGATTGATCGTGATCGCGATCACGGGTGCGCTCGAGATCACCTCGATGGCCTCAATCTGGTGCTCGATCGGATGCAGCGGATACCCCGGAAAACCGTCGTAGTCGCGACGAGCCGGCGCGTGTTGCAGGACGACCGCGTCGGGCCGGCCTGCCGCCAGTAGCTCGAAGCCGCCCGGGTAAGCCGGGTTCAAGAGGCTGCCCTGACCCTCGAGCACGATCACCTGCGGTTTTGTCTCTTGCCAGGCCTGCCAAACGGCGTGCTCGATCTCGCCGGTGACAAAGTCGCTGACCAGCGAATCGAGCACGATCGAATAACGCGCGCCCTGCATCCAGGCGGTCTGCCCGGTTCCGATCATCTCGGTATCGATGCCGGCGCTTCGCAACGCGTCAACCAGCAGCCAGGCCGTGGTGCGTTTGCCGACCGCCGAATCGGTGCCGAGCAACGCAATCGTGAGCGCCCCGACCTGCTCGATCTTGCCGCTGAAGAAGTGGAGCTCGTTCCGCGGCGGTGGCTTGCGTACGTCGCGCAGGGTGACGCCATGCTTTTCGGCCAGGGCGCTCAGGTGCGGATCTTCAGACAGGAAGTCGTGCAGGCCCGAATCGACGTTGAGCTCACTTCGGAGCGCCGCTGCCACCGCGTCTTTTCCGCTGTCTGATAGGCGCCCACCGTCAGGGGCCAGGCCGATCACGAAATGGGTGGCCGGGGTTCCTCTTTGGGTCGCGTCGTCGAGCGCTGTCATAAGGTCCGGATGGATCGGAATGTCCGCTTGCCGTCTATCCAGAACCTGACCGGCGTCATTGCCGGCCGACGTCGAGTCGATGACCGACAAGACGCGGTAGCGCTCCGATCGGCGTACCAAACCGTGCGCGGTTTTTCCGTTGGACGTACGGAAATTGCCTTCGCAGTAGATGATCGCGTTGCCCTCAGGCCACGCCGACATCAGCGTCGCCCGGTGAGCACGGCGACGTAGCGATCGGCGGCGAGGGGCTCCTTCTGGTGGTGCTCGAGCAGCACCGCCAAGCCGGCGCTCGAAGCCGGCAGCACACTCAGGCCCTCCTCCTCGCGGAGCAGCCGGGAGTGACGGAGCATCGCCTGATCGCTGGCGTTCCCGGCCCAGCCACCGCTCTCGCGGATCGATTCCAGAGCGGGGATCCCGTCGGCCGAGTGCCAGTTGATCAACGGCTCGTTGACGGCTGTCTCGCGCAGCTTGGCTGGATCGAGATCTTCGCACGTGTCCAAGTTCTTCAGAAACGATCGAACGATCGGATTCTTGCCCGACGAGGAACCGGCCACCATACGCGGGATGCGCGATGTCTTGCCGCGCCGATAGAGGCGCACGAAGCCTTTGTGGATGCCGGCCAGCGTCGTCCCGTTGGAGACCGGCACCGCCACGACTGCCGGTGCGTCGCGCAACTCGTCGTAGAGCTCGAAGGCGATCTCGCCGTAAGCCTGGAGCTGCAGCGCGGTGTTCGCGCCGCCTGGGTTGGCGTCGTAGATCTCTTTCTCGGCGGCGAACTCTCGCGACACTTCGACCGATCGTTCGTAGTCGCCATCAACGCGTCGGATCTCCGCGTTCAGCTCCTCCATCTCCGGGAGCCGTTTGGTCTGGAAGCCACTCGGAACAAAGATCACACATGGAAGACCCGCGGCCGACGCGGCCAGTGCGACGGCGACACCGTAGTTGCCGCACGTCGCCGCGGTAATCGCATCGAAACCACGTCGCATCGCGTCTTCCACCTGCGCGAACGCGATCCGATCCTTCTGCGTACCGGTGGGATTGCCGCCGTCGAACTTGAGATAGAGCTGGCGGATACCGAACCGCCGCTCGACGTTGCGCGCGCGGGTGAGGTTGGTATCCCCGACCTCCGAATCGAGGATGTCCTCGAACGCTTCGAGGCGGTCGGCGAGTGGCCGGTCGGGGTCGCCGGCGATCTTGCGCTCCTCCCCAAACTCGGCCAGCGGAAACGACGCCGGCGGTCGGGCACCATCGAGGAGCGAGAACTCCGAGGTGCCTCGGGCCGAAGCGGGTTCGACGCTAGCGGGGCCTTGCTCTGCGGCCATTGGTCGTCCGGACGAAAGCGGTTGTGAGCCTACTGCGATCAGGCTTTGATTCTAATCTAGCGCCTGATAGGTCATGATAAGGACCAGCAAGCCGCGCGCCGTCCACGCGAGGGTCCGGATCCAGTTCGTAAGCACGAGCCGCCGTCCCACGGCGGCGTCGTATCCCTTGGTCAACCGAAAGTGCGTCGGTGCCTGAAACACCGCCGTCGAGATCCAGATCACGAGCAGCAGGACCAGCCCGGTGAAGACGAGCGTGGTGCTTACTGCCGCTGGCGGTGCCAGAACGAGCCACACACCGGTGACCGCCTCGGCTGGCATGAACAGCCCAACTGCCCAGCCCGTGCGCCGCATGTGTTGGAGCTCGTACTCAACAAAGTGGTCCGCGCCAACGGACCCGTAGAGCGGATAGTGGACGAGCTGCACAAACCAGACGAGCCCCACCATCGCCCATGTGACGCCCACGTGGACGAGAAGGATGGTGTCCACGGTTCAGCTAACGGGGACGCACCGACCCGAGACCGCCATCGACGCCGATGATCTGACCGGTGACCCAGCTGTTCGCCGGGTCGAGCAGCCAGACGATTGCCTGGGCGACGTCTTCCGGTTCTCCCAGCCGGCCGATCGCGTGCATCGCGAGCGACGCCTGCTCGCCTTCCGGGCTGGCCGTCAACCGCTCGGTCATGCGGGTCTTGACCAACCCGGGGGCGACTGCGTTGACTCGGATCTTCTTGGGTGCGTAGGTCGCCGCAGCGGACAACGTCAGGCCGATGATCCCGCCCTTGGCAGCTGCGATCGCTTCGTGATTCGCGAGCCCGATCTGGGCCGCGGCCGACGATACGAGCACGATCGATCCACCCTCGGCGCGCATCGCCTTGGCCCCCGCCTGCACCGCTCCGAACGCCGATCGCAGGTTGGTCGCAATCGTGTCGTCCCACTCTTCGTCTTTTGTGATGTGAGCGGGTTTCAGGAGCAGCGATCCGACGCAATTGGAGATCCCGTCGATCCGCCCGTAAGTATCCACGGCGTGTGACACCGCTTCCGCCACTTCGGTGGTTTTGGTCGCATCGAGCGGGTACGCGGTGCCGCCGGT
Organism: Gemmatimonadota bacterium; assembly: GCA_041577935.1. Classification (GTDB taxonomy): domain Bacteria; phylum Gemmatimonadota; class Gemmatimonadetes; order JACCXV01; family JAHWKZ01; genus CAMYLR01. The sequence continues at coordinate 6,462 of JBFGIA010000085.1, forward strand.
CTCGCTGGCGACCCGGTTCAGCGGCTCCGGTGAACGACCGGCTAGTAGGAGTTTGGCGTCACGCTGAGCCAGCAGTCGCGCGGTGGCGGATCCTATTCCTCCGCCGGCGCCAAGTATCACAACAACGCGGTCTTTGATATCAGACTCCGTGTCCGGGGTAAAAAAACGGGGCGGTCCTGACACACCGCCCCGTTTAGACGCAAAGGGTTATTTCCGTACGCGGTCTTTGAGACCCTTGCCGGCGCGGAAGGCGGGAACCGTCATCGCCGGAATCTGCATCGTGGCCCCGGTCTGCGGGTTTCTCCCCGTGCGGGCTTTGCGATGGCGCGTGTCGAACGTACCGAACCCGGTGATCGGGAAGGGTCGGCCGGCATCGAGCTCCACGGCTATGATTCCCTCTCGCGGCGCGGTGGAGAAGATCGCGTCGATCACATCGTGAGCCTTGTTCTTCGAGATGTCCGTCTTCTTGGCCAGCTTTTCAGCGAATTCGTCCTTGGTCATTGTTTCCCTTCAGTCTGTGGTTCGACCCAATGGGGAGCCGGCCCATCCGCCGGCCGCTGCGAATTGTGGCGTGATTGTAGATCACGATCGGAGGATTGTCATGCGAGGCGCTAGCGGCCAAGCTTCTCGAGCCGCTCGAGTCGGTCCGGCTCGTTCTCCGCCAGCCACGGATCCTGCGCCAGCTCGCGGTGCGCTTTGGCGAACCACGACCGCGCCTCTTCCTCGCGTCCCAGGGCCAGCAAACACTCGCCGAGTTCCTCGAACACAAACCCGTCCGGCGCTCGCCTAGCGTCCTCTTTGCGACGCAGCAGTTCTTGCTGTTGGGCCAGGGCCTCGTTCTCGCGGCCGAGCGACCGAAGCACTCGCGCCACGCACCACTCCGCGACGTCGATCTCCGCTTCCTTCCCGTGCTCTTTCCGGAACGCCAGCGCTTGCTCGAACAACCTTAGCGCTTGCTCGAAATCGCCCTTCCCGTGGTATGCCCAGCCCAGGTTGTTCAACAACGAGCCCTGCCATCGTTTAGCTCGCGGATCCTCCGACGAGCGGGCGTAATCCAGTCCAAGCTCGTTCCAGCGCAACGCCTCCGCGCCTTCCTCCACAATGGCCAACATGTGCGCCGCGTCCACCGCGAAGAATTCTGCCTGGATCGACTGGGCCAGCTCCCATGCCTCCAAGAACGCTTTCTTGGCCGGTTCTTTCTTTTCGGCGGAGTTGAACGTGCGGCCGCGCTCGAGCAACCACCGCACCCGCACAACCGGATCCACCGAGTCGAGCTCCGGCTCCACCGAGTTCAGCAACTCGTGCGCCTCACCCAACTTCTGCTGCAGCGCGAGCGTGCGGGCGATCTGCGTGTCGAGTTGCAGCAAGCCGGAGCGATCCCCCGCCGCTTCCAGCTCGGGGCGCATCGCGCGGAACTTCGCCTCCGTGCCGACCGGATCGTCGTAATCCCAGAGATCATCGAACGGCGTGGCGGGAGTTGTTCGTCTCGTCATTCCTGGAAGATAGATTACCCAAACTCGGCCGTTTTTTTCTAACACGATTGGACGCTAGCCTCCGTGAGTTGGCCAAGCTGGGACGCGGACCTCTTTCTGGCACTTTACGATCTGTTTCCCCATGAAGGGATCTGGGTGGTGTTGTTTGGTTATGCCACCCTGTTGACCCCGGTAGTGCTGCTTGGAGGCGCGCTTTTCCTGTTGGTCTATCAGAAGGCCTGGAAGGGCCGTTGGAAGTTGTGGGGGAAGACCATGGGAGCGTTTGCCGCCGGGTTACTGCCCACCATGATCCTCATGGGGATCTCCAAGGCTCTGTTCGTTCGGGATCGCCCCATCGCCTACTTTGAAAGCCAGGATATCGCCATCCATTTCTTTTCCTGGCATGAATTAAGAGAAGGTTCGTTCCCCTCCATGGGTGGGGGACTGTCCATGCTTGTATGTCTGTTCGTGGCCTTCATGATCGCTCGGGACCTGAAACCCAATCGCCGATGGATTCCGTTCGCTGTGGGTGCCCTGGTGGTGGTCTGGTTTGGGTATACCCGGATCTATGTTTCTGCCCATTTTCCGTTGGATGTCGTGGGGGGCTGGATCTATGGTGCCGTAGGGTTTGCCATCTGCCTGGTGGTCTGGAGGCGATGGATCCGGGAGACACTAGCGAGTTCGTTCGTCGCGCCATGACTCGAAGATAGACTGCCGGGATTCTCGACGCGGCGGCGTTTTCTCGCTAGCGTAAGGGTCGCCATGACCCTCTACCTCGACATCCACCACAACGTCAGCGCGACGCCCGAGGAGATCGAACAGGGGCATCTCAGCGACCTCGAGGCCCAGGAGAAGCACGGCGTTAGGTACCTCAAGTACTGGTTCGACCCGGAGGCGGGTCGGGTCTGCTGTCTGGTCGATGGGCCGTCCAAGGAAGCGTGCAACGCCGTCCACAGCGAGGCGCACGGGATGCTAGCCGATGACATCATCGAGGTCGAGGGCGGCATGGTGGAGGCGTTCCTCGGCGGACCGTCGACCAGTCTCGGCGCCGCGCTGAGTGTCGACGGCAGCCTCGACGGTGGATTTCGCACGGTGCTCTTTACCGACATCGTCGGCTCTACGACGACGACCCAGGAAATCGGCGACGAGGCAGCGATGGGTCTCTTGGCCGTGCACGATGAGATCGTCCGGCGCGAGTTATCGGCCCGAAACGGCCGCGAGATCAAGCACACTGGCGACGGGATCATGGCGTCGTTCGTATCGGCGTCCAAGGCGGTCGAGTGCTCGATAGCCGTACAGAAAGCGTTGAAAGAGCACAACGCAGCCGCACCCCGTCCGGTCGAGGTTCGGATCGGCATGAGCGCCGGCGAACCGGTCGGTCAGGCGAAGGACTTGTTCGGGACGGTGGTGCAGCTCGCCAGTCGCGTCTGTGACGCCGCAGACGCGGGTGAGATTCTCGTGCACAACGTCGTCCGCGAGCTGTGCGCTGGAAAGCCCGTCTCATTTGCCGATCGCGGGAAGGCTCAGTTTAAAGGCTTTGCCGACCCGATCCGTCTTTACGCCGTCGATTGGGCCTGAGAGTCACATAGCCCGGAACACTTGACGGGACACCGAAAGCGACATGTATTGGGGCAGTAGGATCTTCCTCAAATCGGTGAGGAATCGATGGCTACGACCCCCGCGATCGCCCGACTCGAGCAAAAAGCCGCCATGGAGACGGTGGAGGGCGCCCACGAGGCGCTGGGGCTCAACTACGTCGAGCTGGCCAAGGCGTTGGGCGTCGATCGGCGCACTGTTCTCCGTTACCGCAAGGGGACCGTCGTGCCTTCGCCCCGAGCCCAAGCGCGAATGGAGAAGCTGCGCGACATCCACCACTTGCTGGAACAAGTCTTTACCGATCGCGACAGTCAGCTCGAATGGCTCTAC
>JBFGIA010000086.1:0-9738 GCA_041577935.1 Gemmatimonadota bacterium
AGCGGCTGCTGGTACTCCTGGCCCCGACCCACTTTCAGGGTGTCTTCTCTTGCACCCTGCTCATGTCGGCGAATCCCCAGCGGGTCAACGATGTGAGGCGCGCCATCCGGGAATCGATCGACGACTCGCTCGACAGGGGAAGGCCTGAAAGCAAACGGCGCGGGCTAACGCCCACGCCGCCGCGCGATGATCCCGCCGTGTAGCAGGTTTCGCTAAGTCGACACGTCTCCGACCGCTACATCCGAGTGACAGAAGCGCACCTGGGCACGCTGTTCCGGGGTCAGTATGCCACAGATCGCACGCCTCGTCTGTTGCGCCTTCTCGCGTACCAACCGCCGCGCCTCTGCCGGTGCCAGGTCACCATTATCGACCTGCGCACGGATCTCACGCACGAACTGACGGAACTCCTCATGCAGCGCCTGGATCTGACGCAGCTGCTCCGCAGTGAGCTCGAGATCCGGTCGATCGTCGCGCCGGTCTCTCAGGTGGTCTAACAACCGATCGATTTGATCATCGGTCAGAAACTCGGCCAGCTTGGCGATCAGCTCCTCGTGCACGGCCTGGATCTGGAGCCGCGCCTCTTCGCGTGACAGCTCGCCGGCGCGAACCTGCGCGATGATGGCCCGGATCTGTTCGCGAGCCGCTTGCAGCGCTGCGCGTATGGCGGCCTTATCCTCTTCGGAAAGGTCGTCCAAAAACTCACTCGCCGCGATCTCGCTGGCCGATATCTGGAGCTGCTCGAGGTCGGCCAATTCACCGGCCGGTCCAGTGGTCAGGTCACCATCGTCACTGCAGCCCAGCGCCAGGGGGAGCGCCAGGACCAGCGCGGCGAGTGTTGATCGAACTCTCATCGTCGCGTCCTCCTTGGAAAGGCATCGGGCTGAATTGGCTGGCCTGCTCAGGGTTGAGACGCTCCGGGGGGCGGAGATATTAACGGTTGCTCCCGTCGGCCGCTAAATCGGGGCTGCAATTCGTTGACGCTTTACCGGGGGCTTGTTACTTTTTTCACAAGCACGTCGCCCCTCCCGACAGAGGCCCCATGACGGCTCGTGAACCCTCGTCCGAGCGCCAACGCGCGATCCAAGAGATCGGGCGCTACTCGGGCTACGGACTCACCTGGGCGCTGTCGGTCCTGCTGTTTTTGTGGATCGGATACTGGCTGGATGGGCGGCTGGGAACGCTACCGTTGCTGACGTTGGTCGGAGCGTTCGTCGGCGCTGCCGGCGGGTTCTTGCGGCTCTACCGAGGCTTGACCGCTACTAAGTCGGCGGAGAACGAAGAGGCCAACGGGTGATCGACTGGCGCTTTGTCGGCGGCCTCGCCGTGCTCGTGGCGGGGGTCGCTGCGGGGGCCTGGCAGTGGGTCGATCGCTTCGACGGTGGTCAGGCCGGGTTGTTGGCTGGGCTCGGCTTCTCCTTCGTTAGCATGGTCGTCGGGTTTCACTGGATTCGCTGGAGCGTGGCCCGCGGCCACACCAAGTTTATGATCGCCGTGCTCGGCGGGTTCGCCGCTCGCGTCGTCGGGCTGCTAGCATTCGCGCTCATCCTGGCGTTCGCGACGAACGTCAGCGTGGCGGTCGCACTCCTGACCATCGTCGCCGCCCATTTCGTTTTCGGTGCGGTTGAGATCGTGTACTTGAATCGAACCGGGAATCTGGCATGACCGCATTCACGACCGCGATTCAACACGGAGCCGAGCACGCGGACGAAGCTGCCCACGGCGAGCAGGGCGTCGACGTCGTCCATCACCTGGCCGACTCGCACACCCTGGAACTCGAGCCGATCGGCACGTTCCATCTTCCCCAGTGGGAGCTGTTCGGCCTCGATGTCTCGATCACCAAGTACACCGTGTACATGTGGCTCGCGGCAGTACTCATGTTGATGATCTTCTTGCCGATGGCGCGTCGGCGCGGTGGCGTTCATAGCGGCATCTTCAACTTGTTCGAGGCGCTCTTCGTATACGTTCGTGACGAGATCGTGTACGCCAACATTGGCCGCGAGGACGGGCGGCCCTATGTGCCGTTCATCGCCACGCTGTTTTTCTTCATCTTGTTTATGAACCTGTTGGGGCTGGTGCCTTTTGGGGCCACCGCCACCGGCAACCTGGCTGTAATCGGAGTCCTGGCGCTGTTCTCGTTCGGCGCGATCCAGGCAAGCGGCATAGCCGCCAACGGGCCGGTGAAGTACGCCCGCTCGCTCATGCCGGAAGGCATACCGCTCGTGCTCGCCCCGGTCATGATCCCGATCGAGCTCATCGGCCACGTAGCCAAGCCGTTCGCGCTCATGGTCCGTCTGTTCGCCAACATGACCGCCGGACACGTCGTAATACTCAGCTTGCTGGGGCTCATCTTCATTATCCACAGCTACCTCGTAGCACCGATCGCAGTGGCTTTCTCGATCTTTATCTATCTGCTGGAGATCCTTATCGCGTTCATCCAGGCCTACATCTTCGCGACATTAACCGCTGTGTTCATTCAATTGACCCGACACCCCCACTAGGTAAAGGAGAGGGAGAATGCCTGAGATTCATCTTGGACTCGGCTGGCTGGGTGCCGGCTTGGGAGCCGGCCTGGCGCTGATCGGTGCTGGCCTCGGAATCGGCAAGCTGGCTGGCCCGGCCATGGAAGGGATCGCACGCCAGCCGGAAGCGGCTGGTGAGATTCGGACGACGATGATCATCGCTGCGGCACTGATCGAGGGCGTGGCGCTGTTCGCGCTCGTGATCTGCATCTTGATGGCCCTCAGAGCGGCCTAAGCGACACCGGAGGGTTCGCATGGACCTATTACAGCCCGAACCGGGCCTCATCTTCTGGACCGCGGTCACTTTTGCGCTGGTACTCGGCATCCTCTGGAGGTTCGCGTGGAACCCGATCCTCGGCGCGCTCGAAGCTCGCGAGGAGGCGATCCGCAAGACGATCGACGATGCCGAGCGACTGCAGTCGGAGGCCAAGACGCTCCTTGAGCAGCACGAAGCCAAACTGGCTGAGGCTCGCGCCGAAGGGAACCGCATCCTCGACGAAGCGCGACAGGCGGGCGACCGACTGAAAACCGACGTCATGGACAAGGCGAGGGTCGAGGCGGAGCAGGTCATGGCCCGGGCCCATCGGCAGCTCGAGCTGGAGACCGACCAAGCGCTCGAGACGATTCGCACCGAGGCCGCCGGCCTGGCGGTGAAGGTGGCCGAAAAAGTGATCCAACGATCGCTGACGGGCGATGACCACCAACGTTTTGCCGAGCAGGCGGTCGCTGAGATCGCGCGCACCGGCAGCTAGCAGCAAGTGAGAGTCAACATCGTCGCCCGCGTGTATGTGGAGACGCTGCTCCGTCGTGCGGAGCAGGAGGGTGTCGTCGAGCCGGTGACGGACGGGTTGGCGGCGTTTGCACAGTGCCTCAAAGAGGACCCGCGGTTGCGTAGTTTTCTGGAGGCCCCACAGATCACAACACGCCAAAAACAGGCTGTGATCGCGAAAGCCCTGGAGAGTCGCGTCCACCCATTGGTGATCCAGTTCTTGAGGCTCGTCATCAACCGCCACCGAGAACTGCTCTTGCCCGAGATCGCGACGACGTGGCAGACGATTCTCGACGAGCGGGCCAACAGGCAAACGGCCACGATCACGTCGGCCACCCCACTCAACCCGGCCACGGTCGCGTCCCTCGGCCAGGCGCTCGAGCACGTTACCGGCAAGACGATCGTCATCGAAGAGAGGGTACGACCGGATCTACTGGGAGGCGTCGTCGTCCAGACCGGGGACCTGGTAATGGACGCCAGCCTCAAGACGCGGTTGGGGAATCTCGGTCGACAACTCCGATCATCGAACGCATAACGATCGCAACACGCACAGGGAGCAACGCATGAAGAGCACCGATTCAAAGATCCGGGCCGACGAGATCACCTCGGTCCTCGAGCGCGAGCTGGACGAGTTCGAAGCCGCGCTCGATGTAGACGAAGTCGGCACCGTGCTCGAGGTCGGCGACGGTATTGCCCGCATCTACGGGCTGTCGAACGCGATGGCCAGCGAGATGCTCGATTTCGGGAACGACCTCTACGGGCTGGCGCTGAACCTCGAGGAGGACGTTATCGGTGCCGTCATCATGGGTGACGATGTCGAGATCACGGAAGGCGACGAGGTGAAGCGAACCGGCCGCGTTCTGTCGGTTCCCGCTGGCGATGCTCTGTTGGGTCGCGTGGTCAACCCGCTCGGCCAGCCGGTCGATGGCAAGGGTCCGATCACGACTGAGTTCCGCCGTCCGGTCGAATGGATCGCACCCGGCATCGTCGAGCGCCAACCGGTGAAAGAGCCACTCCAGACCGGCGTCAAAGCGGTCGATTCGATGATTCCCATTGGCCGCGGTCAGCGCGAGTTGATCATCGGTGACCGTGGTACCGGAAAGTCGGCCATCGCGATCGACGCGATCATCAATCAGAAGGGCGGTGACGTGATCTGCATCTATGTCGCAGTCGGGCAGAAAGCGTCCACGGTCGCCGGCGTAGTGCAGCGACTCGAGGCCGAGGGCGCGATGGACTACACGATCGTCGTCACCGCAGCGGCCTCCACACCGGCCCCGCTTCAGTACCTGGCGCCCTATACGGGCGCCGCGATGGCCGAGCATTTCATGTACACCGGCAACGACGACAAACCGGCATCGGCCACCAACCCCGGCCGGGCGACGCTTTGCATCTATGACGATCTGTCGAAGCAAGCCCAGGCGTATCGGCAGCTTTCGCTGTTGCTCCGCCGACCACCGGGACGCGAGGCGTACCCAGGCGACGTGTTTTACCTCCACTCTCGATTGCTAGAGCGAGCAGCCAAGATGTCCGACGAAAACGGTGGCGGTTCGCTCACCGCGTTGCCGATCATCGAGACGCAGGCCGGCGACGTGTCGGCTTACATCCCGACCAACGTCATCTCGATCACCGACGGCCAGATCTACCTCGAGCCGGATCTGTTTTATGCCGGCGTCCGGCCGGCGATCAACGTCGGGATCTCGGTCAGCCGCGTCGGCGGCAACGCGCAGATCAAGGCGATGAAGAAGATCGCCGGCACGCTGCGCCTCGACCTGGCACAGTACCGGGATCTGGAGGCGTTCGCCCAGCTCGGCTCCGAGCTCGATCGGGCCACCCAGGCGCAGCTCGAGCGGGGTCGGCGCACGGTGGAGGTGCTCAAGCAACCACAGTACGAGCCGATGCCGGTCACAGAGCAGGTCGCTGTGATCTACGCCGTTACCCAGGGTCATCTCGACGACGTGCCGATCGATGGCGTGCGGCAGTTCGAGAGTGATTACCTCGATTACCTCCGCAGCTCGCACCCCACGGTACTCGAGTTGATCGACAGCGAGGAAGAGCTGACCGATCAGGTCGAGAAGGCGTTGCTGGAATCGATCGACGGCTTCAAGCGCGGCTTCATGGCCGACAGCAAAGGGTAAGGAGAACCCCGAGTGTCCAAAGCTCGCGAGATCAAGCGCCGCATTCGGTCGATCGACAAGACGCGGCAGATCACGAAGACGATGGAGATGGTCGCTGCGTCGAAGCTCAAGCGCGCGCAGGACCGAGTTGTCGCTGCGCGTCCATTCGACGTCTTCATGCGTCAGGTGATCGCAAAGATCCGAGCGGGTGCGGGGCATGCCGAGGAAGCGTTTCCGTTGCTGCGCACCAGCCGCTTGTCGGGTCGCGCCGCGGTTCTCGTGGTGACTTCGAACCGTGGCCTGGCCGGCGCGTTCAACGCGAACCTGGTGCGAACCGCGCAGGAATCGTTGCGCCAGCTTGAGGCCGAAGGGTTGACGACCGAGCTCCACGTGGTTGGCAAGCGTGGCGCCACGATGCTCAAGTATCAGGGGGAGACGATAGACCGAGTGGTAGCCGACCTTTCGGATCGACCGTCGTACGCCGAAGCCGAGGAACTCTCGAGCTCCCTAATCGATGCGTTTGTCGATGGTCGGCTGGACGGGGTTTATCTCGTGTACTCACATTTCCGGAGTCCGGTCGAGCAACGGCCGGTGGCCGCTCCGTTGCTTCCCCTACCGCGTGATCAAGAATCCGAGGCGGGTGAGCGTGAGCGTCATTTCGAACCGATCTACGAGTTCCTGCCGTCACCCGAGGTGATCCTGTCGCGCTTGCTGCCACTGTTCCTGAAGTACGGGGTCTATCGCGCGCTCATCGAGAGCGCGGCATCGGAACATGGAGCGCGACGAACGGCGATGAAGAACGCGACCGACAACGCGGGCGATATGATCAAGGATCTGACGCGTTGGTTCAACCGAGCCAGACAGGCGCAGATAACACAGGAGATCGCCGAGCTCGTCGGCGGAGCCGAAGCCCTCGAATAGGCGACCTATAGCGTGGGAGACGATTAGATGAGCGATGTTCAGCAATCGACAAACGGTGACGACGCAACGACAGGTCGACGCACGGGAACCGTGTCGCAAGTCATCGGGCCGGTCATCGACGTTCGGTTCGATCCCGGAGAGCTGCCCGAGATCTACAGCGCGCTGCGGATCGACCACGAGCCGGCCGAAGGCGAGTCCGGTACGCCAGTCCACTTGACGGCCGAGATCCAGCAACATCTGGGGCGGAACCAAGTTCGCGCCGTGGCGATGTCGTCGACGGACGGCGTCGTCCGCGGGATGGAGGTGATTGACACCGGCGCACCGATCTCGGTTCCGGTCGGCATGGAGACGCTGGGCCGGATCTTCAACTTGCTGGGCGAGCCGATCGACCAGTTGGGCCCGGTCGAGACCGAGGAGCGACGACCCATTCACCAAGACCCCCCCTCGTTCCCGGAGCTCGAGCCCAAGACCGAGCTCTTCGAGACCGGAATCAAAGTCGTCGACCTGCTGGCTCCGTACGTCAAGGGCGGCAAGACCGGGTTGTTCGGCGGCGCCGGCGTGGGCAAGACGGTCATCATCATGGAGCTCATCCACAACATCGCCAAGGAGCACGGCGGATACTCGGTCTTTTCCGGCATCGGCGAACGGACCCGCGAAGGGAACGACTTGTGGCTCGAGATGAAGGAGTCCGGCGTGCTCGAGCGGGCGGCTTTGTGTTATGGGCAGATGAACGAGCCGCCCGGCGCCCGGCTGCGGGTTGGCCTTTCGGGGCTCACGATGTGCGAGTGGTTCCGCGATCAGACCGGGACCGACGTGCTGTACTTCATCGACAACATCTTCCGCTTCACGCAGGCCGGATCGGAGGTCTCCGCGTTGCTCGGTCGGATGCCGAGTGCGGTCGGCTATCAGCCGACGCTGGCGACCGAGATGGGCGCGCTGCAAGAGCGGATCACATCGACCCGGCGCGGATCGATCACCTCGGTTCAGGCGATCTACGTGCCAGCCGACGACCTGACGGACCCCGCACCGGCGGCCGCCTTTAGCCACCTCGATGCGACCACCGTCCTGTCGCGCCAAATCGCGGAGCTCGGGATCTACCCAGCGGTTGATCCGCTCGACTCGACGAGTCGCGTGATGGACGCCAATTACATCGGCGAGGAACACTACGCGGTCGCACGAGAAGTGCAGCGTATTCTACAGCGCAACAAAGACCTTCAGGACATCATCGCGATCCTCGGAATGGACGAACTGTCGGAGGAAGACAAGGAGATCGTTTCGCGCGCGCGGCGCATTCAACGCTTTCTCTCGCAGCCGTTCAACGTCGCCGAGCAGTTCACCGGCATGCCGGGCAAGTACGTTCCGTTGGCCGAGACGATTCGTTCGTTCCGCGAGGTCGTCGAAGGCAAGTGGGATCACCTGCCCGAGCAGGCGTTCTACATGGTCGGGACGATCGACGAGGCAGCCCAGAAGGCGAAGGAGCTCGGCGGCGAGTGACGAACGGCGACACCACGCTCACGGTCCGGATCATCACGCCCGAGCGGATCGTCTTCGACGGCCCAGCCGACGGCGTTGTCGCCACCGCCTACGACGGCGAGATCGGCATCCTCCCGGCGCACGCGCCGATGATGGTCGCGCTGGGAATCGGCGAGTTTCGACTCCGGCGCGGTGATACGTTCGAGTGGTTCGCGATCGGGGAGGGTTTTCTTCACGTCCTCGACGATGTCGTAACGGTGCTTACGCCGTTCGCCGAATCGGCCCAGGAAATCGATGTCGAGACCGCTCGACGGCTCGAGATCACCGCCGCCGAGAACCCCCTCCTACAAGGAACGATCCTCGGCGAGGAGCAACGGAAGCGACTCGCCAAGCTGCGTCAAGACCTCGCCAAGAAGGCGCTTTAGCCCACTCTGCATGTCCACGGGGGTGGCCTGTGGATAACTGTGGAAAAACAAGGGGGGAACCGGCGAGCAGCGCTGTAAGTTATTGTAGTACAATAGTTTATGACTAAACGGGCCGCGCGGAGCGAATGCGAGCGTATGCACAAACGCGGCCCGTCAACCGACCTTCATTTGGACAGCGAACGGAGCACCGCTTGGTCGCCCTCGTCGTCCGATTTCTTCGGTTTCGAGGCTGGCTTGGTGCTTTTCGGGCCGACTTTGAGCTTGGCCTCGTCGGCCTCGGTGAACTCCATCTTGCAGTTGCCGGCGAAGTACACTCCGGGCTCGATTACGAATGATCGCGTGATCACGTCGCCCTCGAGACGGGCGCCTTTTTGAAGCTCCACCTGTTCGGTGCCCATCACCTCACCCTTGAAGCGGCCGGCGATGATGACCTCGCGCCCATACGCTTTTCCCTCCAGCGCGCCGGTCTGCCCGATCACCAACGTGTCCCCAACCTCGAGGTTGCCTCGAAACGTGCCGTCGAGCCGCAACGTCCCCTCGACTCGCGCTGTGCCCTGGCAGTCGACACCCGTCCCGAGCAACGAATTGAGGCCGCCACCGTTCACCGTCTCTCTTTTGCTCATTTTCATTCCCTCCTACTGGGAAATGGATTCGTCTCCGAGTTGGACGAGGTCAACGCATGTACGGGGCCGGGTCGATCGGCTCGCCCCGTTTCCGAACCTCGTAGTGGAGGTGCGGCGCCGTCGATCGGCCGGTGTTCCCGCTGTAAGCGATCGTCTGGCCGCGCTCGACCGCGGCCCCGCTGCTCACCAGCCGGTTCGCATTGTGCGCGTACATCGTCTCGTAACCGTCATCGTGGTCGATCACGACATACTCTCCTAGAACCGCGTCCGAGCCGCTCTCTCTAACCTGTCCGCTCGCCGTCGCCACCACCGGTGTGTTGCTCGGCACGGCGATATCGATGCCCGAATGGCCCTCAACGCTATCGAACGGTGCGGTGACAAAGCCCCTCGTCGCCAACGGCCATCCCCTTGGCGATCGCGGCTCGGCACCAGCTTGCTGCGCGTCTTCGACCGGCAAGACGTCAGCCGTCAAACCCGCCATCGAGCGGATCTGTTCGTAGGCTCGCTCGGTTCGCGCCAGGTTCATCGCGATGGCGTTTACTTTCGCGTTCTCTGCTTTCAGGCGAACGTTCTCGTGTTCCAGCGCAACGGCTCGGCCAGCGCGGGTGGCAACCCGCCCGTAAGATGCGATCGCCACGAGGACGGTCACGAGCACTACACCGAGCACCGCGGCCAGCACCAGTAACCGGCGGTACGAAAGCCTGAGCTGCCGGACATTGTGTTCGTCGTGTGGGACGACGAGCAGGGTCAGGTGCTTATCTCTCATACCGACCCGGCCCCCAGCTTCTCCGCCAGACGCTCCAGATCCTGAAGCGAATAGAACGCGACCTCGATTCGCCCCTTGCCGGTCTTCTCCAGGTGGATCTTGACTCGCGTTCCGAGCTGTCGCTGAAG
>JBFGIA010000087.1:0-9711 GCA_041577935.1 Gemmatimonadota bacterium
GGTCGGCGTTGTCTACCACCAGAAAGGCAAGCGACGCTACGTAGAGAACGACGATCTGCCATCTGAACCGGCCGGTCGCCCGCCGGCTCGTATCGGCCTCTCGGCAACCCAGCGCCCGATCGAAGATGTGGCGCGGTTTCTCGTCGGCGCGCGTCGCACAAAGCCGCTCGATTGCCAGATCATTGACATCGGTCACGTGCGCGAGCTGGACCTCCAGATCGAGGTCCCCGATTCACCGGTCGAGGCGTTGCCGTCAAACGAGATGTGGTCCGAGGTCTACGATCGGCTGGCCGAGCTGATCGAGCAGAACCGGACGACGCTGGTATTCGTCAACACCCGGCGGCTCGCCGAACGCGTCGTTCATCACCTATCCGAGCGGGTCGGTGAAGAGTGGATCACGTCGCACCACGGCAGCCTATCAAAGGAGCGCCGCCTGGACGCCGAGCAACGCCTCAAGGCGGGTCAGCTCAAAGCATTGGTCGCAACCGCCTCGCTCGAGCTCGGGATCGACATCGGGACGATCGATCTAGTGTGCCAGATCGGATCGCCGCATACGATCGCCGCGCTGGTCCAGCGGGTCGGTCGGTCGGGGCGCAAGATGGGATCCGTCGCCCATGGGAGATTGTTTGCGCTGTCGCGCGACGAGCTGGTCGAGTGCGCGGCGCTGGTTCGATCGGTAAACGAAGAGTTGCTCGACCGATTGATCATCCCCGAGCTGGCGTTGGATATCCTGGCCCAACAGATCGTCGCCGCAGCCGCTTCTCGTGACTGGAGCGCCGACGAGCTGTTCGAGCTCATGCGTGGTGCGTACCCGTTTCGAAATCTATCACGCGAGACATTCGACACGATCGTGCTCATGCTGGCCGAGGGGTACGCCGTCCAGCGCGGTCCGCGAGCCGCCTACATCCACTACGACGAGATCAACGGCCGGATCCGCGGTCGACGCGGAGCGCGGCTGGCGGCAGTGACGTCAGGCGGCGCGATCCCCGACAACTCTGACTATCAGGTGATTCTCGATCCCGAGGGCGTGATGGTGGGGTCGATCAACGAGGACTTCGCGATCGAGTCGCTGCCCGGCGACATCTTCCAGCTCGGCAACGCGTCGTGGGAGATCCTGAAGATCGAGACCGGGCGCGTGCGGGTCGCCGATGCCAAGGGTCAACCGCCGACGATCCCGTTCTGGCTCGGCGAGGCGCCGGCGCGGACCGACGAGCTGTCGTGCGAAGTCAGCCGGCTGCGAACCGATGTCGAAGAGCGCCTCGCGGAGGGCCCCGGGGTCGCCGCCCGCTGGCTCACCGAGGACGTCGGTATCCCGCCCGAGGCGGCGCGCCAGATCGAGGAGTACCTGGCCGCCACCAAGAACGTGCTCACCGTCATCCCCAGCCGCGAGACGCTGGTATTGGAGCGCTTCTTCGACGAGGCCGGCGGCATGCAGCTGGTGATCCACTCGCCGTTTGGGGGGCGCATCAACCGCGCTTGGGGGTTGGCGCTTCGAAAGCGGTTCTGCCGTGGCTTCGACTTCGAGCTGCAAGCCGCGGCGACCGAGGACTCGATCGTCCTGTCGCTCGGGCCGACGCACTCGTTCCCGCTCGACGACGTGTTTGGCTATCTGGAAACGACCACTGCGCGAGAACTCTTGGTTCAAGCGCTGCTGGCGGCGCCGATGTTCCAAACGCGGTGGCGTTGGAACGCGTGTCGATCGCTCGCCGTGTTGCGGATGCAGGGCGGAAAGAAGGTCCCGGCGCAACTGCTCCGCATGCGAGCCGAAGACATGCTGGTGGCCGCCTTCCCGCAAGCCGCGGCATGTCTGGAGAACGTCGTCGGCGACATCGAGGTGCCTGACCATCCGATCGTGCAGCAGACGGTTGAAGACTGCCTGATCGAAGCGATGGACATCGACGGGTTGGAAGCGCTGCTCGGACGAATCGAGAACGGCGACCTCGAGTTGATCGCGCGCGATGTCCCCGAGCCGAGCCCGATGGCGCACGAGATCTTGAACGCCCGACCGTACGCCTTCCTCGACGAGGCGCCCGCCGAGGAGCGGCGCACGCTGGCGGTCTCGACCCGCCGCAGTCTCGACTTCCGGACCGCCGATGAGCTCGGCACGCTAGACCGGGAAGCGATCGATCGGGTGCGCAAGGAGGCTTGGCCCGAGCCCGAGAACGGTGACGAGGTCCACGACGTGTTGGCGTGGCTCGGGCTCATGACCGACTCCGAGGCCGAGCCGTGGTCGACGCTGCTCGATCAACTCGAGGTTGACCGACGCGCCACGCGGATCGTCGTAGCGCGAGGTGAGCGGGTGTTTTGGGTCGCCGCTGAACGACTGCCCGAAGTCGCTGCGCTGTACGGCGACGTCGAGTTGCGTGAACCGGTCGAAGCACCTCAGCGACTGCAAGAGCGATCGTGGGGACGCGCCGAGGCGCTGGCCGCGTTGCTGCGCGGGCGGGTGGAAGCGCTGGGTCCGATAACGGCCGTTGGAATCGCCGACGCACTCGGTTTGGATACGGAGTTGGTCGATGCGGCGCTGATCGCGCTCGAAGGCGAGGGACTCGTTCTTCGCGGTCACTTCACGCCCGACGCCGCAGAAACCTCAGAACCGCAGCTCGAGTGGTGCCATCGGCGATTGCTGGCCCGAATCCATCGCTACACGATCGATCGGTTGCGATCCGAGATCGAACCCGTCACGCCGGCTCAGTTCATGCGCTTCCTGTTTTCCTGGCAGGGGTTGAGCGCAACCGACAAGCCCGCCGACCCTCCAGGCGTCTTGGCGGTCTTGGAACAGCTCCAGGGATTCGAGGCGCCAGCCGCGACGTGGGAAACTGACCTGCTCACGTCCCGAGTCCGCGACTACGATCCGGGATGGCTGGATCAGCTGTGTCTGTCGGGCGAGGTCGCATGGGGTCGGTTGATGCCGCCGACGCCGACGATGGACGACGACGGTCAGGTCAAACCCCGTACAGGACCGGTGCGAAACTCTCCACTGGCGTTTCTGAGGCGCGATCAGCTGACCGATTTTCTATGGTTGGCGCCGACTCCCCCGGTCGCCGAAGAAGAGCTGAGCCACTACGGTCGCACCGTGTTGGCCGCGTTGCGTGACGGCGGAGCCGCATTTGCGCAAGATCTGCAATCGCGCACCGATCTCCTACCGACTCAAATCGAGCGCGGGCTCGGTGAACTCGTCGCGTGGGGTTTGGTCACCGCCGATGGGATCACCGGTTTGCGAGCGCTGATTACGCCGGAGAGCGAGCGTCGCCGGCGTCGCAGCCGCTACCGCGGCCGCCCGCCAAAGTTCACCGCCGGCACGAGCACCGGTCGCTGGTCCCTGTTCCGACCATTGACAGACACACCAAAGTCGAATGGCTCGGCGGTGGAGCTCGAGGCACATCACGAGGCGATGGTCGAGCTCTTTGCGCGCCAGCTTCTGGCGCGCTATGGCGTTTTGGTGCGACGGCTGCTCGATCGGGAACCACCGCTGGCACCGTGGCGGGACTTGTTGCGGGTCCTCCGGAAACTCGAGATGCGCGGCGAGATTCGCGGTGGGCGATTCGTGCAAGGTGTTTCAGGAGAACAGTTTGCACTGCCCGAGGCGGTCGATGCCTTACGCGCGATCCGGCGCCGCGATCCGGGCGGCGAGATGGTCGTCGTGAGTGGCGGCGATCCGTTGAACCTGGCCGGGATCATCACGCCGGGCGAGCGAGTGGCAGCATTGCCGTCGAATCGAGTGTTGTACCGCGACGGCATACCGATCGCCGTAAAGGAAGGCAAGCGACGCCGCTTGCTGAGCGAGACCGTCGGCACCAGCGAGCGTCAAGCGATCGAGACGATGCTGACGACCGGCCGGTTGGTCCACTAGCCGACCGCGATCCTCCCCGTTCGAGCTTCTAGAACAGTGACAGCTGTGGTCCGGTAATCGTCTCGGGACGGCGCTGACGATCGTCCCGCGCGACGAGCCCGTGCTTGGTGCGCAGCTTCCGCACTAGATCACGCAACCCCGCGGCATACTTCTGGGGCAGGTAGGCACTGCGCTCGAAGTCGCGTTGATACCGCTCGACCAACTCCGGAAACTCCTGCTCCAGAAACGGGAAGAAGACCTTCATCGAGGATGGCATCAGGAAGAGCGGCGCGGCAACGAACCACCCCGCGCCGGCTCCCGCAGCCGCAGCCGCCAGCCGGTCCAGTGCCACCGGGTCATCGGTAATCCCGGGCAGAACCGGCATGGCGAAGACGCCGACCGGGACGCCGGCTGCGGCCAACTCGCTCACCGTCTTGAGTCGCAGGTCGGGACGCGGCGCTTTGGGCTCGAGCGCTCGCGCCAGCCGTCGGTCAACGGTGGTAACGCTGATGTTTACGCCCACCCGATGACGCGCGGCCAAACGTTGCAGCAACTCCAGGTCGCGCGTCACCAGATTGGACTTGGTAGTGATCGAGAAATCGAGCCCTTCCCAACCCGCCAACACGCGCAGGATCGCGCGTGTTCGGCGGTACCGCTTCTCGGCCGGCTGATAGGGGTCAGTCGCCGTACCGATCGCGATCGACTCGCTCGGCTTTACCTGATGGAGCTCACGTCGCAACAGCTCGCTGACTTTGTCCTTGGCGAAGATCTGCTCTTCGAACGTCAACGGCGTCAGGTCCATGAACTCATGGGTGTACCGAGCGTAGCAGTACTTGCAGCCGATCTCGCACCCGCGGTAGGGGTTGATCGTCCACTGGAAGTGGACTCGGGGGGAGTCGCACCGGTTGAGGACGCTCTTCGATGGGAGCGTGCGGTAGTCGACCTGCCGCTTGGCGTGCAGCGTCGTCCCGGTGCGTGCCAGGTGTGCTATACCGCGGTTTTGAGGCGGGGCGGCCTCGATCGTCCCGATCATGGGAGCCCTATTTTCGGTCTTTTTTCGGTTGTTGTCAACCCCTCTGCCGACGGGGTCTCAGGCTACGGGCGGAGCGGCCAGACGAGCGGCAGGAAGAAGACGACGATCAGCATCATCAGCAGCACCAGACCGAAGCCGACCCGGGTGTAGTCGGTGAAGCGGTACCCACCGACGCCCATAACGAGCACGTTGAGCGGGTGGCTGACCGGGCTCAGGAAGGCCGCCGAGCTGCTGACCGCGACGACCATCATCAGGGCGTGTGGAGAGAGGCCTAGCTGAGCCGCGCTAGTGAGAGCGATCTGCGACATCAGCACGGCTACGACCGCGGTCGGCATCACCTGGGCCGCCAAGACCGTCACCCCGCAGAGTCCCGCGACCAGGGCGCGTGGACCCAACGCGGCGACCGGAACCAGCACTCCGCTGGCGATCATCTCAGCCGCGCCCGATTGCTGCATCGCGACGCCGAGGGTCAGCATCCCGGCGATCAGCACCAGCACTTTCCACTCCACCGACGCGTACGCCTCGGTGGCGGTCAGACACCCGGTGACGACCATCGCCGTCGCCCCGGCCAGAGCGGCGATGTAGATCGGCAAGAACCCCAACGCGACCGACGCCACGACTGTCCCCATGATGAGCGCCGCTATCGGGGCCCGGTCTACACGCAGCGGCTCGCGCTCGACGTCGGCCAGGACGAGAAAGTCCGGTTCCTTGGCGAGCAAGTTCAGCTTCTCACGCGGTCCGTAGACCAACAACGCATCGCCGAACTTCAGCCGCATGTCGCGCAAGTTCGCAGTGTACGACTCCGCCTCGCGCCAGATCGCCACCACGGTGAGCCCGTACTTTTCGTAGAAATCGATCTGACGCAGCGTCCTGCCGGTCAACCGGGTTCGCGGTGCCAGCGCGACCTCGGCCAGACCGATCGCTTCAGACTCGAGCGTATCAATCGTCGGCGGACCCTGCTCGTCGATCACCAGCTGCTGCATCGCTTCGAGGTTCTCGAAATCGCGTCGCCGGCCTCCGACGAGGCACAGATCGCCGGCGCGCAGCGTCTCATCGGGATCCGGGAGGAGGCGGGTCTCGGTGTCGCGCAGGATTCCGATCACCGAGAGCGCGAACGCGTCGCGCAGTCGGGTCTCGGCCAACGACATCCCATCGAGACGCGATTGTGGGGGTACCCGGATCGCGAGAAACCGGCGTCGCAGCGCATAGATCCGCGCCACCTCGTTGGCCGTCAGCGGCCGGTAGCTAGAGAAGGCCTCGTGCGCGATCACCGTCTCGACCCGCTCGGCGGCCCCGACGACGAGCAGCCGGTCACCGGCCGCCAGCGCGAAGCGCCGCAAGCGCGTCCGCCGCAGCCGGCCGTCACGCGTGATCGCGACGACGAGAACACCGGTTCGTCCCCGAAAGTCGACCTCTTCGAGGCTCCGACCGACCAACGCCGAATCATCGGCGACCGTCAACTCGGCGAACGTCAGCGCGGCGACAAGGCCGGGATCGATATTCCACTCTTCCTCTAGCTCCAACTGGCGCCACCCCTGCAACGCGTTGAGTCGCGCGGGGCTTCCCTGGACGACGAGCTTGTCGCCTGCTCGCAGCTCCGTCTGAGGACCCGGCGCGAGCATCGCGTCGCCATTTCGCACCACCGCCATGACGTTGACCCCGAGTGCCCCGCGTAGGCGCACGTCAGCCAGCGTCTTGCCCGCCATCGCCGAACCCGGCGGCAGGGTGAGCGTGAACAGCACATTCGGGAGCTGGTAGGCGCGGTCGAGCTCCTCGAGACCGCGAAGCGCGGCCTGGCGCGACTTGTCGTGAGCCGGCAACAGACGACGACCCACGAGCACCATGTACGCAATGCCGACCACCAAGACGACCGATCCGACGCGGGTGAAGTCGAAGAAAGAAAACGGTCCGAGTCCAGAATCGTTCATAGCGCCGCTGATCAGGATGTTCGGGCTGGTACCGATCAACGTCAGTTGACCGCCCAACAGCGAGCCGAATGCGAGCGGGATCAGGAATAGGGAAGGGGGCCGGTTCGTGCGTCGGGCGATATCGAGTACCGCGGGCAGCATCATCGCCCCGACCGCGATGTTGTTGATGAACCCCGACATCAATCCAACCGTCAGCATCAGAATCGTCAAAAGACGGGCTTCCCCCTCGCCCGCCAAACGCAGGACGTGTTGGCCGAGAAAGTTGGCGACGCCGGTCCGCGTGAGGCCGCCGGAGAGGACCAAAACCGAGGCGATCGTGATCACTGCTTCGTTGCCGAACCCCAGGATCGCCTGCTGGTACGTGATCACGCCCAACAACGTCAAGGCCGTCAGCACAAGCAGCGCTACCACGTCGACGCTGATCCGCTCGGTCACGAAGAGAACAATCGCGCCGATCAGAACCATAATGACGATGAGAATGTCGGGGGTCACAGTCGTGACTCTAACACCTGGGGGCGACGGTGGCGTCTACGACTGAGGGGCTAGCCCTGCTTCGCGGGGGTCGAAGTACACCCGCTCACCGCGGAACAGGAGTCGCTCGGGATCCCATGGAAAAAAGATGATCACCGTGAAGTCGACGTCGCGATCGGTGGCCTGAAAATCGAGCCAGTCACCAGCGTGGGTCCCCGTTAACCGGGCCTCTTCGCAGACCCCTTGAGGGCCGATCACGATATTTGTCAGCGCAAAGTCGATGTCGGGGAAGGCGCCCAGAAGCTGGGTGTAGAAGTCGCGCGCCCCGGCGTGACCCTCCCAGCGGTGACCCGTCGGCACAACCTCGTACACACAGTTCGGCGTAAGCGTCGCCATCAATCCGTCAAGGTCGCGATTATCCTCCGCGATCGAGTGCGCCTTCCACAGCTCGCGGATCTGCTCGCACTCGTCGGGATCGAACGGTCGCTTTAACAGCTCTCGCGGATCAACGCTGGCAATCGGACTCCGTCTCCTCGCAGAAGCTATTGAGTCGGGCTGGCGGTGTAGCCGAGGATCGTCAGCACGATGATGTACACGATCGCGGCAATACCGAGCCAGACAAACAATCGCTCTCGCTCGCCACGAATCTCACGTCGATCGAGAAACGGGACGAGCAGCAACAACACTCCCGCGATGCCGAAGGCGAACACTCCAACCGCTTCGCCCTCCAAAAACAGAATGTGCGCTGGGAGGTACTTGAGGGACTGGAACATGAACATGAAGTACCACTCAGGCTTGATACCAACCGGGGCCGGCTGGAACGGGTCGGCCTTTACCCCGAGCTCGGCCGGAAAGAAAGCCGCCAGCGCCGCGAGAACGGCAAACGCCGACAGCCAGCCGATCAGATCGCGCAGTAAAAAATTAGGAAAGAAAGGCATCGACCTCCGAGGCGGGTCGTTCACCTCGGCACCGTCGGGAATGCTCATGCCATGCTTCTGGACCAGGAACAAGTGTAGTCCGAGGAAGAGAGCGGCGACGGCCGGAAGCAATGCGACGTGGATGGCGTAGAACCTCGTCAGAGTGGCTCCGGAGACATCCGGGCCTCCGCGAAGCAGCTCCAACATGAACGACCCGACGAGCGGCACCACGCCGATGATCTCGGTCCCGACACGGGTAGCGAAATACGCCAGCTCGTTCCACGGCAACAGGTAGCCGGTGAATCCGAACGTGATCGAGAGGCCCAGCAGAAAGATCCCCGAGATCCATGTGATCTCACGCGGCGGACGATAGGCTTTCAGCAATAGCACACTAAAAAGATGGACGAACACCGTGAAGATCATCAGGTTGGCTGCCCACGCGTGAATCGAACGCACGAGCCAGCCAAACTCCACCTCGGCCATCAAGAACTGGATCGACTCGTACGCCTCCTCGGCACTCGGACGGTAGTAGAACAGCAGCAGCACACCGGTGGCGACTTGGACCATGAACAGGAAGAGCGTCATCCCTCCCAGATAGTACCAGATCGTGTGACGGTGAACGGGGACATCCTTTTTCTTCGCTATCTGCTGGACGTACGACAGACCAAGTCGGGCGTCCAACCATGTCCATAGATCGCCAAGCCACCGTCGATCGCCGAGCCACTTGAGCCGTCCCACCATCCTCAGGCGCCCTTGCTTACTACGATTTGATCCGCCGTTTCGTTGACCACGAATTGCTCGAGCGGGCGCGGGGGCGGACCAGAGATATTGAGACCATTGAGATCGAAGTGGCCATTATGACATGCGCACCAAATGTGACCGATATCTTCACGGTATTGAACCGTACAAGCGAGGTGGGTGCAAGTCGCCTCAAAGGCGCGCAGCTCGCCAGCAGGCGTGCGGACAAGGATCCCGGCCCGGTTCCCGAACTTGAAGATCTTGGACGTGTTCGGCGGTACCTCCTCGGGTTTGAATGGCAGTCTCACCGTTGCCGTCGCCGACTCGCTGGCTTCGGGCGGGATTAAATACCGGCCCACCGGGATGCCCATTACTACCAGCAAACCCCCAATGCTCGTGCCGAGGAGCCAGTTGAGAAAGCCCCGGCGGGATCTATCAGGCGGTTTTGTATCGTCGGTCATTGTGACCCCCTATTCGAATCGCATATCAAGGATTGGGACTAGTCGCGGCGCTCGATCTCCTGAATCTTCATCGCCAACCCCGCGATGAGTGCCACGATGATGACGACGGAGACCGCGAGCCACACGCGTCGTAGCCGGAGGTCTGAGAGCGCCCGCTCTCCTCGCGATCGAACCTCGGTCACGATCTCCAGCCCCGACCCGACCTCGGCGTTGACCTGTTCGATATCGAATGAATGAATGGTTGCGCGGGCCTTGACCAGGGCGTCTTGAGCACCATTGAGAGAGAACAATGCCTGACTGACCTCCATCCCCGAGTTCTCGGCCCGCAGCA
>JBFGIA010000088.1:0-9258 GCA_041577935.1 Gemmatimonadota bacterium
CGAGTCGGCGCAGCGCGCCGTCGATCAGCTCACTACTGAGCGGCCGAATCGCTATCGTCGGAACGTGAACCGGCAGCGCACCGCTGCGCTCGAGGTGATCGCAAAACCGATCACCCTCCGAGGCGGTTACGAGGACGCGCCAACCGTGCAGGTCGTTGGCCTTCACTTCGGCCTCGCCCCCACGATCACATCGGCGCCATTCGCCAGCAGTCGCTCGGCGAGCTGACCCCCGATCCGAGCGGCCTCATCGATCGGGCCGGTCATGCGACAGAAGAACGCCTGGCCGCCGTCGGGGTCGAGCGCTGCCCCATCGATCGTTAGCTCGCCATCATCGCAGACCGCGTATGCCGCCAGCGGGGTCTGGCACCCGCCTCCCATCGCCTCAAGAAAACTGCGCTCGGCGGTCACCGCTCGGCGCGTGATCGGATCATCAAGCGAGCGCAGATCGCCCTCTAAATCTTCGTCCTCGGTTCGGATCTGAACTGCGAGAGCACCCTGACCAACAGCCGGGAGCATGCGTGCTGGTGCGAGCCGCTCCGCGGCGCGGCTCGCCAAACCGAGTCGATCGAGCCCAGACGCTGCAACGCACAAAGCGCCGACGGCGCCCTGATCCAGCTTGGCGAGTCGCGTATCGACGTTGCCGCGAATCGGGACCACGTTGAGGTCATCGCGTTCGGACAGCAGGAAAGCGCGTCGGCGAGGACTCGATGTTGCGACCCGTGCACCCGGCGGCAAACTGGCCAGCGGTTTTCCGTCGCGGGTCACGATCGCGTCGCGGGGGTCCGCGCGTCGCGGGTAGGCGATCACCGTTACCGCAGGTCGATCACCGGTCGGCAAGTCTTTCGCGCTATGCACGGTCAGGTCGACCGACCGATCCGTGAGGGCACCCTCGAGCGCGGCCACAAAGGCGCCGCGCCCCAACTCGAACGGAGACGCATTCGGAGCCCGATCCCCAGCCGTTCGCACCACGACTTCCTCGGTCTCCCAACCTGCTGCCTCGAGTGCCTGCGAGACGAGCCGCGTTTGGGCTCTGGCGAGTGCGCTACCCCGAGTTCCGATCCGCAACCGCCGCCGCGCTTCACCCACCATTGCCACGCCCGCCATTGCCCCGCTCGTCCGGAAACTCGAGATCGAGAGCGAAGAGATCGCGAGCGAGGTCGACGTAGGTCTCGCCTTCCGAGGCGGCTCGGTCTTTGAGCCTGGCTGTCGGATGGTGCAGCAGCTTGTTCATCACTCGCCTTCCAAAGGCTCGTAACGTCTCCTGGTCATCTGAGCCCGCCCGCTCCACCTCCGCCGCGACGATCCGCTCGGCTCGATCGCGAAGTGCCCGGATCGTTGGCACCGCGGAGCGACCCGCCAACCACACATCGAACTCCTGCGCCTCCGCAGCGACGATGTCTCGAGCCGCGTCGATCGCTTTCCTCGGCACCGCCTCCGAACTCCACCCGCGCAGGTCATCGAGGTCGAACAGATGTACGCCCTCGATCTCACGCGCTGTCGGCTCGATG
The DNA here is from genome assembly GCA_041577935.1 of Gemmatimonadota bacterium. Taxonomy (GTDB): domain Bacteria; phylum Gemmatimonadota; class Gemmatimonadetes; order JACCXV01; family JAHWKZ01; genus CAMYLR01. The sequence goes on from JBFGIA010000088.1 coordinate 1,509, forward strand.
TCCCGCGGCACCGCGATGTCGATGATGACCAATGGCTGGGGCGAACGACGTCGCCGGACCACGCGCTCCAATTGCTGGCGGTCGAGAATCGGGGTCTGTGAAGATGTGCACGATATAACGATGTCGGCATCGGCAAGCAGTCGATCGATCTCGCCGAGTGACTCCGCTCGGCCGCCGATCGATTGAGCCAGCCGCTCGGCCGATTCCGAGTGCCGGTTGGTGACCACGATGTCGGCCGCCCCGGCCCTCTGCAGCGTCTGTGCGGTCAAGTCACCGAGCTTTCCGGAGCCGATGATGAGCATCGAGCGTCCGCTCAGCTCACCGAGCGTCAGTCGTGCCATCCCGGTAGCGACTTTCGGGATCGACGGCAGTCCGCGTCCAACCCCGGTTTCGCCCCTGATCCTCCGACCCACACGGACCGCACGGCGGGTCAGTTCGTCGAGAACGGGGCCCAGCCGATCCGCTTCCCGCGCTGTGACCATCGCCCGCTTGACCTGTCCCAGAATCTGAGGTTCTCCGAGCACCATCGAGTCGAGCCCCCCGGCGACCTCGTAGAGGTGTTCGACCGCCTCGCGCCCCTCGCGAACATAGAACGGCCCTTGGCCGGCGTTGGCTGCCGCCAACAGACTCGATTCGAGCGTGGCCGCACCGGCCAGACCATACAACTCCGTTCGATTACAAGTCACCAGGATCAGCGTCTCGTCCCCGGATCGCGAGAGGATCTCGCGACACGTAGCGGTCGGAAACGCAAACCGCTCTCGCCGGGCCAGTGGTGCCGTCTTGTGGCTGATACCTACCAGGTTGACGGCGGGCCCGGTCATCGGCAAGAAGCGGTTTGGGGCAAGCGTGTTTGCATGGCGGGGCGGACGGGACTCGAACCCGCGACCTCCGACGTGACAGGCCGGCGTTCTGACCAAACTGAACTACCGCCCCGCGCGTGCATGAATGACGAACAAACGCTTAAGGAATGCAGAGGGGAGAACCTACGGAACCCGGGCGAGGGTGTCAACGCAGAACGAGCCACCCACGTAAGGGCGGCCCGTTCGGCTTTAACAGCTGGACCACAGGATTACCCGCCCTGTCGGCTCAGCTTCTTGATGATCAAATCTACCCGCTCGATGTACTGATTCGAGTTTCCGATCAGACCCTCCCCATACGACGCGTAGGTACCACAAGCGTTCCGGAGGTGTGAGATCGCCGTCGTGAACAGCGACCGCGAGCGCTCGTTCTGCGGGATCGACTTGTCCTCCCCCTGGAGCGCCTTTGCCATCCGATAGTAGGCATCGCCACGGTAATATGAGATCGCGCATGAGTTGCCGCCGAGCCGCGAAGCTTGGCCCAGGAGTTCCAGGGCTGCACCGTAGCGACCGCCCTTCAGCGCATCGGAGGCATCCTTGAGGAAGATATTGGCCAGGATCGCGCTCGATTGCCCTTTGCCAGCGCGCTCGAGATCCTTGGCGAACTCAACCGTGTTGCCCAGCTCCTGGTACGCTAGGGCTCGGAACAAATACGCCCGCTCGAGATCGGGATTGACCTCCAGCGCCCGATTGTAGTAGTCGATCGCCGAGCGGTGTTCGCCGAGTTTGTACTGAACGTACCCGGCCGAAGACAGCAGGTTGGCATTACCCGGATCGGCAGCCAGCGCCTCGTCAGCGGTAGCCCTCGCCTCCTCGTATTGCTCATTCGCGAAGTAGAGACCGAACAGAAACTGCAACGCTTCCGGATCCGTCGCGCCACCGGCCGAGAGCTCGAGGTATTTCTTGAGATTGGCGATCTTCTCGTCCCGACGGTCGTCGGGCAACGCATAGGCCAGGTACTGATGAGCGGCGGCATTGTCCGGACAAAGTGTCGTCGCCTCCTCGAACGCCGCCAAACCCCTGTCGACCTCCTCCAGCTGATTGGCCATCACGTACCCGTAAGCGACCTGGATATCGCAATCGTCAGCTTTGCGGCGGATCAACTCCTCGAAGAAGTCGCGGGCGTGAGTGGTGTCGCCCTTTTCGAGGTAAGCCTCACCGATCGAGTGGTAGGCGTTGATGTACGCCGGGTCGAGCTCGATCGCCTTCTCCAACGATACAAGGGCCGGGTCGATCATATCTCGTTCTAGGTACGACTGGCCCATGAAGAAATAGGCCAGCGCGAGTCCCGGATCGTACTCGAGTGCCTGCTCGAAGTTTGAGATCGCCCGTTCATGATTGTCCGATCGCATATAGTCGCGGCCGAAGATGATGTGCTTATCGGCTTGGTTCCGGGCGTTGAACGCTTCCACGAGGCGTTGACCCAGATCGTCTATATCAGAGTCGGTGACCTCGGGCAGGTTCTGGGTATTGCGGGTCGCGACATCGACGAACGTGGATTTGGCGGCCCACATGTTACCATGGCGATCGAGCGTGCCGCGGGCGACGATTTTGGCTCCCAGGGACTGCGCGATCTCGAGGGTCCTGACGTCTGGAATTGGCGAACCTGGCTTGAACCCGTTCTGTTCCACCGCGTCGTTGACTTCGTCCTCGGTGACCAACGTGTACGGGCCGAGATCATCAAGCTCGGCGATGATCTCTTCCTGCAGGTCTTTGGCCTTCCCGTCATCGGCCGAGACGAACGGCAGCACCGCGATCACGAAACTATCATCGTCGGAAGCCTGAGCGTGAAGCGAAGCCGCGCCGGCGCCCGAGAGTAAGAGTAGCGTCACGAGCATTGTGAATGTCTGCACTAGACGACCAGCGAGCATTGTGTTCCTCCCGGTATTCTCTCGATCCGTAACGTCCGGGAAACTTATCCCCCGAGCCTTCCTGCGGGCCAGCACTATGTAAACCCCTCGAGACGGAGAGAGGTTCCCCACCTTGACGGCGCCCCGCACGCCTGGGTAGAGTGTCGGCGATTTTTCCGCCTTCGACAACCATCACGCACACACTGAGGGGGCACGTGAAGCCGCGGTCGGCACAGCCTAGGAGCACCACGTCAGGGCGTTGGCTCTCCTTCGCAATCGGGCTCGCGGCTTTAGGGGCCTCGCTGGCTGGGTGTGGCGTCGCCGCGGTCCCTGATTGGGCGACCGTGCAACCCGCGTCCGATCTGTCCCAATCGATCCAGGATCTCTACGGGACGGTGTTCGTATGGACGGCGGGAATCTTCGTCGTCGTCGAGTTATTGCTGCTCTACACGATCATCCGCTATCGGCGTCGGCCTGGCGACTCGCGCGTGCCAGACCAAGTGCATGGCTTCACCGCGCTCGAGATCGCCTGGACGTTGATACCGGCTGCCATTCTGTTCTTCATCGCGATTCCCACCGTGCGCACGATCTTCGAAACCCAGCGCAAACCGCCAGCCGAGAAGATCGAGATAGCGGTAGTCGGTCATCAATGGTGGTGGGAGTTCGAGTATCCGGATCTCGGGATCGTGACCGCCAACGAGCTCCATTTGCCGGTCGGCCGAACAGCCAGCCTCGCGCTGACGTCAGCCGATGTCATCCACTCGTTCTGGGTGCCGCGACTCGGTGGCAAGCGCGATCTCAACCCAGGTAGTGAAAACCAGCTCTGGTTCACGCCCGATTCGGTCGGCGTCTTCATTGGCCAATGCGCCGAGCTGTGCGGCACGTCGCACGCCAACATGCGATTGAAAGTGTTTGTTGAAACCGCCGACTCGTTCGACGCGTGGGTGGAGCAGCAGCAACAGCCCGCAGTTCAGGACTCCGTTGGTCTCCAAGCGTTTCTCGCCTCCGGTTGCGCCGCCTGTCACGCGATCGCCGGAACACCTGCGCAGGCCAAGATCGGACCCGATCTGACGAAGTTCGGAAGCCGATCGACGATCGCCTCCGGGCTGCTCGCTAACGAACCGGACCAGCTGGCAGCCTGGTTGCAAGATCCTGAGAGCATCAAGCCGGGTGTCCGGATGCCAAACCTGAACCTCTCAGAAGAGCGGATCGCGAGCTTGGTCGCCTATCTGAGGAGCTTACGATGAGCGCCACGGCGACGGACACCGTGGATCACGAGTCGATCTACTCCGGCACCATCGCCTCGTGGTTGACCACCGTCGATCACAAGCGAATCGGTGTCATGTACGGGGCCACTGCCCTGCTCTATTTCATCGTCGGCGGTGTCGAAGCGCTTGTGATCCGGCTCCAGCTGGCCGCACCCGAAGGCACGGTCGTCGGCGCGGATGCCTACAACCAGTTGTTCACGATGCACGGGACCACCATGGTGTTCCTGGTGCTCATGCCGCTGGCGGCGGCGATGTTCAACTTTTTGATCCCGCTCATGGTCGGCGCTCGAGATGTCGCGTTCCCGCGCCTGAACGCGTTCTCGTTCTGGACCTGGTTCTTTGGCGCGATCTTGCTGAACCTGGCGTTTTTCGTGAATCAAGCCCCAGATGCGGGTTGGTTCGGCTACGCCAATCTGACGTCCAAGCAGTACAACCCCGGGCTCGGAATTGATTTCTGGGTGTTGAGCCTGCAGATCATGGGCATCGCATCGATCGCCTCGGGAGTCAACTTCACGGTCACGGCTCTCAACATGCGAGCACCGGGCATGTCGCTGATGCGGATGCCGCTCTTCGTGTGGATGGCGTTGATCGTCCAGATACTCATGCTGCTGGCATTTCCGGCCATTACTGTGGGTCTCGTCTTCCTGCTGTTCGACCGCTTTTTCGACACCAATTTCTACGTTGCGGCCGCCGGTGGGACCCCGGTGCTGTGGCAACACTTGTTCTGGATCTTCGGACATCCTGAGGTCTACATCCTGATTTTGCCGTCCTTCGGCATCGTGTCGGAGGTCCTCCCTACCTTCTCGCGAAAACCGCTGTTCGGGGCACCGTTCGTGATCTTCTCCGGAATTCTGATCGGTTTCCTCGGTTTTGGCGTGTGGAGCCATCACATGTTCACGACCGGCCTCGGACCGATTGCCGACACAGCGTTTTCGCTCGGCACGATGCTGATCGCGATCCCGACCGGTGTAAAGATCTTCAACTGGATCGGAACGCTGTGGGGCGGCCACATTGTCATGCGAACGCCGCTCTATTTCGCTGTTGGTATGATCGCGCTGTTTATCGTCGGCGGGCTATCGGGGATCATGCACGCGTCACCGCCGATAGACCTGCAACAGCACGACTCGTACTTCGTAGTCGCTCACCTGCACTACGTGTTCTTTGGCGGGACGGTGTTTGGACTGCTGGCCGGCGTCTGTTACTGGTGGCCCAAGGTCACCGGGCGGATGCTCGGCGAGGGACTGGGGAAGCTCAGCTTCTGGGTCATGTTCCTGGGCATGAACCTGACGTTCTTCCCGATGCACTTTCTCGGTCTCGACGGAATGGCGCGGCGGATCTACACCTACCCAGCCGGGGTCGGGTGGGAGCAGTGGAACCTGATGGCCACTGTCGGCGCATTCGTCCTGAGCCTCGGCGTCTTGTTGTTCTACGCGAACCTGGTGCGCAGTCTGCGATCCGGCGAGGCGGCCACCGCGGATCCATGGGACGGAGCCACGCTCGAGTGGTCGATGAGCTCGCCACCCCCCGAGTACAACTTCGCCGTCATCCCGACCGTCAACAGCGCGCGTCCGCTGTGGCTCCACAAGTACGGCCCGACCAGAGACATCTCGACCCGCACCAAGGAAGACGGCACCCCACCGCAGCCCGATCACCCTGTCGAGCGGATCGAGCTGCCTTCGCCCAGCCACTGGCCGCTGGTGGCGGCGGCCGGGCTGACGCTTGCCGGCGGTGGTACGATGGTCGGTTTGATCCCCGTGCTGGTGGGAGTGGCGATACTCGTGGTCGCCGTCTACTGGTGGGCCTTCGAGCCGCTGGAGCGGCCGGGGAACCCCGTGTTTGAACCCGCAAGCGGGGCCGAATGAGCACGCACGCGACGACGTTCGGGGTTCCACACCGCAAGATGGCTATGTGGGTGTTCATAGGCTCGGAATGCATGCTTTTCGGGTCGCTGATCGCGACGTATCTGTCCTACAAAGGAAAGAGCGTAACCGGCCCCACGCCGGACGAAATCCTCAATATCCCGCTGACGTCGGTCTCGACCTTCGTACTACTCATGTCGAGCCTCGCCATGGTGCTGGCGCTCGACGCCGTTCAGCGCGATCAAAACAACCAGGCGAAGCTCTGGCTCGGAGGCGTTATCGTCCTCGGTGGTCTCTTCCTGGCCGGGCAGGTTTACGAGTTTTCACACTTCTATCATGTGGGATTGACCCTGCAGCAGAATCTCTTCGGCTCGACGTTCTTCGTGCTCACCGGTTTTCACGGCGCCCACGTAACCGTCGGCGTGATCTGGATGGCGACGCTGCTCGCGATGGCGTCTCGCGGACGGCTCGGGCCGGAGCGCAGCCTTGACGTGGAGGTCGCAGGGTTGTATTGGCATTTCGTAGACGTGGTGTGGATCGTGATCTTTACGGTCGTCTACCTGATTCAGTGAGGGGTGCGCGCGCATGAACGAGATGGCTGAACATCAGGCCGGGACCCACGCCAGCCGCAGCACCTATTGGCTGGTGGCGCTCATCTTGGCGATCATCACGCTGCTCGAGGTGGCGGTGTTCTACATCCCGTTCCTGCGCACGGCCATTGCGCCTATCTTGCTCGTCCTCTCCGCGACGAAGTTCGCGCTGGTGGCGATGTTCTTCATGCATCTGAGGTACGATCGGCCGATCCTGACCGCGATTCTGTCGACCGGGCTGGTCGTTGCCGCGGCCATCATCCTCGCGCTCATGCTGCTGTTCGGGGCGCTTAGGCTGATGGCGCCGGCTTGATCGATGGGGTCAGACTTGCACCAGAGTAGACGGCCGGCCATCATCTACCTTCCTTTCGCACCTCGGGAGGTAAAATGACCGACGCTCCCTCGGCGACACGACCCATTGTTCCACCCACTTCCGCCCCGAACATCTTGATCGAAGGCTTCGTGACGGGGATGATCGGCGCCGGGATCGTTGCAGCCTGGTTCCTGTTCCTCGACGTCGTCCAGCACCAGGCACTCTACACCCCGTCGCTCCTCGGAACCGTCCTCTTCAAGGGGGCCGAAGCAGCTGCCGGCCACACGGTGATCGATCCGGGCATGGTCGCCGCTTACACCATCGTGCATCACGCAGCGTTCATCGGCGTCGGCGTCGTGGCGTCGTTTCTGGTGACCGAGATCGAGCGCATTCCACCGCTCGGTATCGCTCTCGTGTTTTTCTTCATCTTCTTCGAGGTCGCCTTCCACGTCTACATGGTGGCGATCGGCCAACCGCTGCTGGGGAGCATCGCATTCTGGGGCGTCGCGGTCGCAAACCTGCTCGCTGCCGCAGGTATGGCGGCCTGGCTGTGGTACCGCCACCCCCGGTTGTTGACGCACTTCAACCGGATTTGGGACGAGGAGTAGCCGGGGTTAGCTGTCTTCCTTGTAGTCGAGGAACCGGGAGAGGTTCTTCAAGTAGTAGCTGAGCCCAACTGCGAGGATGATAAACACAACCGCTAGCACCGTGTTGTGTCCAGCCCACCATATCCAAATGGCGAACCCGATGCAGAATAGAATACCGGCCCCGATTAACACGCGATGAAAACCGATCAGCGAGGAACGAGCCATCACCATTAGTCTAACTTGACCCCGACTCGGTCCGAGTTTGTGCGTGGTAGCGAGCCCGATGGCGCACGATGACAATCGCCACCCCGATGCCGATCAGTAGCGGGACTCCGATCATAACTAGCCCCGCCCAGAGCATCCCCTCCATGAGTCCAGCGCTCAAAATATCTCCATCGTTACCACGACGATCGTGATCAGAACCGC
>JBFGIA010000089.1:0-9239 GCA_041577935.1 Gemmatimonadota bacterium
ATCGACCGGATCGTGATCGGCATCCCCTACACGCTCGAGGGCACAGAAGGTTCGGCGGCTCGCGCGGTTCGGAGCTTCGCGGCTGACCTGGCTCAGCGAATCGCCCTTCCGGTCGACGAGTGGGACGAGCGATTGACGTCCGAAGCCGCCCGGCGAGCGCTGCGCGAAGCCGGCCACGACGAGCGCGCAATCCGCACGAAAGTCGATCAGCTGAGTGCGGTGTTGATGCTCGAAGGGTACCTGCGGTTGCGAGCCCGCCAGGAGGAAGGACCGGAGTGATCGGCCGGCGCTGGCGGATGGTGGTCGTCGGGTTGGCGGTGGCGGCGCTCGGAGGGCTAACGATCGCCGGCGCATGGGCGCTGTCGGCCAACCGAGCGCCCAGCGCGGCGACCACGTCGGTGTTGCTCGAGGTCGAGCGCGGGACGACGGTTCGTGCGCTGGGTCGTCAGCTCGGTGACCACGGCGTCATCCGAAGCCCGCTCCTGTTCGAGCTCCGGCTTCGGGCCCGTGGCGATGCCAACCGAATCCAAGCCGGCACCTACGATCTGCCACGCAATCAGCCGCTCGACGAGATTATCGACATGTTGATCGAGGGCCGAACGCTGTTGGTCACGGTGACCGTGCCCGAAGGGTTGCGACTCGAGGAGACGGCCGGAGCGGTGGCGCGTGGGTTGGGGATCGATTCGGCCGCTTTCGCGGCCGTCGCGGCCGACTCCCTGCTGGCGGATTCGCTCGGGCTGCCGGCCGCCACGCTCGAGGGTTACTTGTTCCCCGAGACGTACCACGTCGACCCCACGACTGAGCCACGCGAGCTCGCGTTGCACTTGGTGAGTCAATTCAATCAGGTGTTCACGCCCGAGTGGCGGGCGCGAGCCGACTCGCTCGGCCGTTCGGTGCACGAGATTGTGACGCTGGCCTCGATCGTCGAGGAAGAAGCGCAGGTAGCGAGCGAGCGCACCGTGATCGCGGGCGTCTTTTGGAACCGATTGAACCGTGGGATGAAGCTCGAAGCCGATCCGACGGTGCAGTACTCATTGGGCGGTCATCGCCCGCGAGTCTTGTACCGCGACCTCGAAGTCGATTCGCCGTACAACACCTATCGCAACGTCGGTCTCCCGCCGGGTCCGATCTCGAGCCCCGGCGCGGCCGCGCTGGAAGCGACGCTATACCCCGATTCGGTGCCGTATCTCTACTTCTTCGCTACCGGTGTCGGTGGGCAACACACGTTCAGCGAGACGTTCGCCGAGCACAATCGCAAGCGGCGCCAACTCGGCAGGTAGGCACTAGCCTTGGGCTAACAGCGCTTGGACTCGCCGCCGCGATGCGGCGAACGGCGACTCGTCACGCTCCCCTGCCTCGGCGAAGATCGCTTCGAGCGTCGGACGGATGTCGTCGACGCGAGCCTCGAGCTCCGCGACGTCATCAACGCCGGCAGACATCAAGCCGAACGCGGTCGCGCCACCGACATTGACGACGTAGTCGGGCGCATAGAGGATGCCGCGTTCGTGGAGCCGATCGGCGTCGCCGGGCTCACCGAGCTGGGCGTTGGCCGACCCGGCCACCACCCGACAGGCGAGCTGCGGGATCGTTTCCTGATTGAGCACACCGGTCACGGCGCACGGCGCGAACACATCACACGGTGTGCTAAACACGGTCGCCGGTTCGACGAGCTCGCCACCGACCTCAGCCGCCACGCGGCGCGCGCGGTCGCCATCGATGTCGCTCACCAAGACTCGGGCTCCAGCATCGGCGAGCATCCGGGCCAACGGATGCCCCACGTCACCCACGCCCTGAATTGCCACGCTCCGGCCGCCCAGGTCGTCGCTGCCAAACACCAGCGCGAGCGCGGCTTCGATCCCGCGAACGACCCCCCGGGCTGTAAACGGACCTGGGTCCTCGGTCGCCCCGGTAACCGGGTCGACCCCGTGGACGTACCCAGTTTCCCCAGCGATGACTTGCATGTCTGTTGGAGTCGTCCCCAGATCGACGCCGGTCTGGAACGCGCCTTTGAGCGACTCGAGCAGCTGCCCGTAACTGCGCAGCAATCCCGCTCGCGCGTCGCCCGACAAGGGCTGGGGAACCGCCAGCACCGCTTTGCCCCCACCGTACGGCAGCCCGATCACCGCCCACTTGGCGGTCATGCCGGCTGCCAATCGCATCGCGTCGGTGAGGCCGGCGGCCGGTTCCGCGTAGGTGCGCATGCGTGTACCGCCGGCCGCCGAGCCCAAAGTCGTGTTATGGATGGCGATGAAGATCCAGGTCGACGTGGCCCGATCGAAGCGGGTTACGACCGCCTCGCCTTCCCACGCTTCGATCCGGGCTTCGATACCGCTCGACATGCGCCAGAGACGCCCCTTAACCCCGCTACTGCACCTCGACCAGCGCGTGGCCGAGAAAGCCTTCCTCCTCGGCCTCGGAGTAGAAACCCATCCGGGGCACGTTCTTGAACGCTCTCAGAACCTGCCGACCGGTGGACGTCGAGTCGGCGACCGCGCCGCCGGCCATGGGGCCAAACGTCTCGAGCAGGCTCTCGACTTCGGTCAGCGTGCGCTCGAAATCGATGTAGCCGATGCCGCTCACGTCCTCGGGGTAGAAGTCACCCAACGCTTGATACGCCGCGCTGGTCGGCAGCGCTTCGGCCTGACCGCTCTGTGCGTCGAGCATCCGCTTGACCAGTCCGTTGCTCGAGCCGATGATCGCGAACTCGTCGGTCACGACGTACGCCACCTGGGCGACCGGCGTCGGCGCGTAGCGGATCGTGTTGCCCCCGTACTCCTCGCTTTGCCAGACGACGGGGATCGAGGCCCGGGCGCGAGCCGCGTCCGCGACCAGCGTCTCGAGCTTACCGAACAACGTCCGTGCGCGAACCGCGTCTTTGGAGGTGAACACGATCGACACCTCAGGCAACGGGAAGAACCCGGTCCGATCGACACCGGTGATCGACAGCGATGCCTCATCGTCGAGCCAGGACAGAACGTCTTCCTCGATGCTGATGCCGAAGTTGCTCTCGAACTCCGCGATCTTGTTCGCCACAGCCTCGTCCGCGCGTAGCGAATCGGGCTTCCCGACCACGTCCATCTGAACGCGAGTCGCGTTGATCGCGAAGCTCAGCAGCTCCTCGTATATCGCGTCTGGAACGAGCGTGTTGAGCGCGAAATAGAGCAGCGTGGCGGTGGGCTGGAGGTCGAGCGTTCGAGCCGGCTCGGACGAGGTGCCCATGATACGCGCGAAACCGCGCCGGGGCCCCGGCTCCAGCAGCGTATACACGGTGGATCGGATGCCCGCGTCGGTCCAATAGGCGCCGGCCACGAAGGCCCGCGCATAGTTGAAATCTTGAAACGCGGTGGTTGCCGCGCGCACCCGCCCGGCCTCCCAGGGCTCCATGCCGGCTTGCTCCTCGGCTGCACGAATCGCGGTCTCTTGCATCGCCCGCTGGTCGACGAACACGACGATGTCGGACGCCGGCAGCTTGCCGAGCACGGTCATGTAGTCCTGGTTGTCACCCATCGTCGACCCCGCGCCGCGATTGGCGGCCACGTCGAGCGTTTCTTTGAGACGGCTTTCGGTGGTACTCATGACGAGTTGTTCGTCAACTAGCGTGTGGAAAAAGACGTCTTGTTGTTCCGGGCTGCTTGCGACGCGAACGGTCGTCCCCTCGTACTCTATATCGCGGAACGTCGCTCCCTCTTCCTCGGTCACCTGCTGCTCGACGGCTGTCAAGATCTCTCTGACCCGGTCCTCACTCTGGACCTTGGCGATGAGTGCCAGGTCCGCACGGTCCTCGGACAACGGGCCGTAATAGCCAAAATCGAACTTGCGGCCGAACACCGACAGAACAGTCGTCTCGTCCAGTGGCAACCCCGTCTCCGCCAGGAACTTGGTCTGCATCTCAGCGAACCCGTCGGCGGCACCCTCGATCGCGGTCAGCTCGGCGTAGAGACGGGTCGACTTGAGGCGCGACCAGAAGCCCTCGAGGTCGTGACCGGAAACAATTACCTGCGCACCCGCGGGGAGCGCCATCGCCACTGCCTTGGTATCGATCCCCCCAGGGACGTCGGCCTCGACCGCGTTCTCCTTGCCGCAAGTCAGTCCGATGACGCACGTGACGAGAATGATCGCCAGCCGATCACGCGACCGGTTCCAAATCATGTTATGAGCTCCTTTCAACGATCGTCCGGTATAAGAGGGGGATTGGCTCGAAAGCTTAGGAATGCGGCGCTGAACTGTCAATCGAGAAGCGGCGCCGAAGGCAGCAGGACTTCGTTCGCCCCAGTTACCGAGAGACCCGGCTTCGGCCCCCCACCGATCACGAACAACCGGCCGTCGACGACCGCCGCTCCGAGACCGTGTCGAGCGGTCAGAAGCGGTTCCATCGAGAGCCACCGTCGCGCCCTGGGGTCGTACGCCTCGTTGGCATCAAAGGTGGCCGCGGTCGACTCCCCACCCAAAACGTGGATGCGACCGCGGTACACGACCGAGGCGATTCCACCGCGCGGCGTCGGCATCGAGGGCAACGTCTCCCACCGCATCGCACTGGCGTCGAAAGCCTCGAGGGCACCCAGGTTACTCGACAGGCTGCCGACTCGCCCCCCGGCGACGTACACGATCCCGTCCAGAGCCTTCGCGGTCAGGTGCTCGCGCGGAGTGGGGAGTGGTGGCAGCGGCTCCCAACGCCCGACATCGGGGTCGTAGCGCTCGACGTTACGAACCGCCGTTTCGTCGCTGGCCCGGCCGCCGATCGCATAGACGACGTCACCGATCGCGGTCGCCGCCAGCGCGCCGCGCGCGCGTGGCAGGGGCTCTACTTGACGCCAGACATCCTCGCCCGGAGTCAGCACGTAGACGCTGGCGACCGGCCGGAACGGAACCCCGCGGTGGCCACCGACCGCGTACAGTCGTCCGCCGGCTGCGGTGACCGCGACGTGATGGAGTGGCTCCGGCAGCGCCGGCCCGGCGGTCCACGCGTCAGTGACTGGATCGTAGACATCGACTTGAGCCGACGCCTCGCGTTCCAGCGTGAGGCCGCCGACGACATAGATCTTCCCCGCCACCGCAGCCATACCGATCTCGGTCCTGGGGAGCGGCAACGGAGCCATCGATCGCCAGGCAGTCGTCGGGACCTCGACCTTGGGAGGCGGGGATCCGCACCCCAGGGCCACGATCGCCAACCACGCCGTGATTCGACCCGGGCTCATGGGCCTAACGTAACCCGGTGGACCGCCGTTGACCGCGGCTCGAGGGGCGAAACCCGGAGCCGGCCGGCGCCGTAGGAAGTAGCAGCTCATCACGTGATCACACCATGCGGAGGTACCGATGCGAAGCCTAGCCCTTGCACCCCTGGTGGCGATCGTCTCGATCGCCGGGTGCGGCATTTCGGTGAACTGGGACGGACCCACCGTCGCCGGTTCGGGAAACATCGTCAGCGATTACCGTACAGTGGCCGAATTCGACCGCATCGAGGTCGGCGGCGATTTCGACGTCGAGGTGAGGGTCGGCTTGGCACAATCGATCCGCTTGACCGGCGATGACAACTTGCTGCCGCAGGTCGAGACCAAAGTTCGCGGAGGCGAGCTCGATATCGATTACGACGGCTCGTATCGTTCGCGTGACGACATCGAGATCGCGATCACCGTGCCGCGTCTATCGGCGATCCACTCGAGCGGAAGCTCCGACGTCAACGTCACGGGCGTCCGCAGCTCGGCGTTTGATGCCGCCGTATCGGGATCGAGCGAACTCCACGTCGAGGGCGACTTCGGGGATCTCGAGGCGAATGTCTCGGGCTCCGGTGAAATCATCATGGTCGGAACCGCCGACGACGTCGAGGCCAACGTCTCGGGCTCGGGCGAGCTTGACTTGTTCAGTGTCCCCGCGCGCACCGCAGACGTGACGGTAACCGGGAGCGGTGAAGTCGGACTGGATGTATCGGAGAGGCTGACCGCCACCGTCACCGGCAGCGGCGACGTTCACTACACCGGCGATCCCAGCGTCACCTCACGCATTACCGGGTCGGGGTCGGTGAGCGGGACTTAGAACTTCAACCACCTAGAGCTTCTTTTCGAGAGGCTTCACAGAGCGGCAAAGATCGAGGCCCGTGAGGAGGGCGAACGAGGCGTACTGAAAAGTACGCCGCAGTGAAGCCCGACGAAGCGGAACAAAGAGATTTGGTGATTCTGTGAAGCCTATAACGTGGAGAGGGCGCGGAGGTGGTTGACGGTCTCCGCCAGACGCCCCACCGCAAACTCAATCTCCTCCTCGGTCGTCCACCGTCCCAACCCAAACCGCAGCGTACCGCGACCCTCTTCGTCGCCCCAACCGAGCGCCTTGATGACGTGTGACGTGCTGGCGGTGTCCGACTTACATGCCGAGCCGCTCGAAACGGCGACGTCATCCAGCGAGAGAAGCAACGCCTCCCCGTCTACGTGAGGAATCGTGACGCTCAGGTTGTTGGGTAGCCGGTGCTCACGGTCGCCGTTGACGACGAGACCCTCGATCTCTTCCATGAGCCGACTCTCCAGACGATCACGCAGCGCCGCCACCCGGCGACTTTCTTCCTCGCGTTCTTGAACCGCCAACTCGAGCGCGGTCGCTAAGCCGACGATACCGGGCACGTTGTGGGTCCCCGACCGGACCCCGCGCTCGTGTCCGCCACCGATGATGCACGGCTTGAGCTTGACGCGTCGCGGACTCTCGCGCCGGTAAAGCGCACCGATGCCTTTGGGGCCATAGATCTTGTGTGCCGAGAGCGAGAGCATGTCAACATCCAGCTCGTCAACATCGACCGAGATCTTTCCGATCGCTTGCGTCGCGTCGGTGTGGACCCACGCGCCGACCTCGTGCGCGCGACGTGCGATTTCACCGATCGGATGGATGTTCCCGATCTCGTTGCTGGCCAGCATCAGTGAAACCAGGATCGTATTCTCGGTGAGCGCCGCCGATAGCATGTCCAGATCGATCCGGCCGCGCTCGTCGACCGGCAGCATCGTGACGTCGAACCCCTCTTCGTCCAACCGCTCCATGGGGCAGATCACCGACTTGTGCTCGGTCACACAGCTCACGACGTGATTGCCGTCGCCCGCCTCTCGTCGAGCACACGCCGCACCGGTTACCGCCAGGTTGTTCGCTTCGGTCGCGCCACCGGTAAAGACGATCTCGGACGGTTTAGCACCGAGCAGGTCGGCTATCCTGCGCCGCGAATCTTCGACCAACTCCTCGGCCGCACGTCCAAACACGTGACTTCGGCTCGACGAGTTTCCAAAGCTCTCGGTAAAGCACGGCAGCATCGCCTTTACGACCCGCGGATCGCACGGCGTAGTGGAGTGGTAATCGAGGTAGACAGGACGCCTCACGCTACTCATTCCCTTGCAAGAAAAGGACCTTCTCTCGCCGTGATTCGAGCAGCCTCTGAAGAAGCCGTTCCTCCGAGGCGTGAAGCGATGCGCGGGCGGCGTCCAGCGCAAACTCGGCGGCTTCGAGTGTCGAGGTCGTTTCGGCTTTCGCCAGTTGAGCTTCGATATCCCTGTACAGTGGACCCATGGCGTCGGCCTCGGCCCAGACCCGTGGAAAAGATAACCGGTGGATCGGCGTAACGCCGTGTTTTCTAAGCGCCCGAATGTGCTCCGGGGTCATGTATCCCTTGTGGCGTGCGAACCCGTACTCGGGCCAGCGCCGATCGGCCTCGATCAGCAGCCCATCGCGAGCCACCTTGGCGATGATCGACGCTGCGGCGATCGACCGCACGCGGCCATCGCCACCGACGATCGCCCGATGTGGTACCGGAAACGCACGTGGGGGCCGCCCGTCCAGGAGCGCCAGGTCGACTTGGCGATCGAGCTGCTCGAGCGCCAACCGCATCGCCATCAAGCTGGCTTGGTAGATGTTGATCCGATCGATCATCCGCTCGCTGACCGCGCCCACGCCGACCGCGGTCGCGTGCGCGCGGATCGCACGGTCGAGACGCTCCCGCTGAACCGGGTCGAGGCGTTTCGAATCGTCGAGCCCGTCCACGATCCAGCCCTCCGGTAGCACTACCGCGGCGGCCACCACCGGCCCCGCGATCGGCGAGACGCCGGCCTCATCGACCCCGGCAACCACGTTCCGGTCGCCAGCGAGATCGCGTTCGGTCTCGACCAGCTTGGTGAGCCGGTGGCGTTCACGCTCGCGTGCCCGGATGACCGCCAGGTAGCGCCGCCCGAGCGCTTGCACGCCTGCGCGGGGGTCGTCGAGCAGATAGCGAACCGTGCACCGTCCGACCGCACGCCGGCGGGACAGTGTGTCAGAGATTTCAGTTACGGAGAGTTGAGAGAGCCGGTGCTCGAGGCGAGTCAGGATCGGAGCCGGCTGTACGCTAGCGCCGTCGCCGTTCGCGGATGCGAGCGGCTTTGCCGGATAGCTCGCGCAAATAGTAAAGCTTAGCTCGGCGGACGCGCCCCTCGCGGATGACGTTGATCTCGGTCACCACGGGTGAGTTGAGCGGGAAAATGCGCTCGACACCGACCCCGTTCGAGACCTTGCGAACGGTAAAGGTCTCACTCGGACCGCCGCCCTTGCGACGAATTACTACACCCTCAAACGCCTGGAGGCGCTCCTTCTGACCCTCGACCACGCGCACGTTTACGCGCACTGTGTCACCGGGTCGAAAGTCGGGAATGTCCTTCCGCTTTGGCTCTAGTCCGATGTCGAGATTCATCATCCTTATAGTATACTGCCCGACACTTTGATCGTCACTCACTTTTTGGTTCTTCGACCGTGTCGTTATCCCCTTCACTGCCCATCCGCCGCACCAGATCGGGGCGTCGCTCGCGCGTAATCCGCTCGGCTGCCTCACGCCGCCATCGGGCCACCGCAGCGTGATCACCCGAGCGTAACACCTCGGGCACCTCGAGCCCGCGAAACGTCGCCGGCCGGGTATACGATGGCGGTCCGAGCGCCCAATCGTCGTGAAACGAGTCGCCCTGCGCGCTGTCGAAGTCGCCCAGCACACCGGGCAACAGCCGAACCACGGAGTCGATAACCGCCAGCGCTGCGATCTCGCCGCCTGACAACACGAAGTCACCGAGTGAGATCTCGTCGGTTACCAGCGTTTCTCGAACCCGCTCGTCGACATCCTTGTAGTGCCCGCACAGAAAAGTCAGCTCCGGCGTGACCGCCAGCTCGACCGCTACCTGGTGCGTGAACGGCCGGCCGCGAGCGGACAGCAGAATGAAGGGATCGGGCTCTTCGAGCGCTTCGTACGCGTGGAA
>JBFGIA010000090.1:0-9159 GCA_041577935.1 Gemmatimonadota bacterium
ATCATCTCTTGACACTCTTTGCGGTCCTCGTAGATCCGAACGACGGGGTCGCCGTGCTCTCGGAACGCATCGAGCGTCTTGGGTGGCAGCGTGTTCACGGTCTCGGGCCCGATCAATGAATCAACGTAGTAGACATCGGAGTAATCGGGGTTCTTGGTTGACGTCGAAGCCCAGAGCGGGCGTTGGACCCGGGCCCCGGCGGCCGCCAGCGCTGCGAACCGCGGCGCCTGGACGCGCTCCTCGAACGCCTGATACGCGAGCCGCGCATTGGCGATCGCGATCTGTCCTTTGAGGCGCTCGGCCAGCTCGTGCTTGTTGCCGGTCTCGGCTTCGATCACTTGGTCCAACCGTTTGTCGACCATCGAGTCGACGCGGCTGACGAAGAAGCTCGCCACCGACGCCAGCCGATCGACCGGAAGGTGGCGCTCGACGCGCTCCTCGAGCGCGGAGAACCAGGCGTCCATCACCTCGTGGTAGCGGCCGACGGAGAACAACAGGGTGATGTTGATGTTGATGCCGTCGAGCAGGGACCGATATATCGCCGGCAACCCCTCGTACGTCCCAGGGATCTTCACCATCACGTTGGGTCGATCGCAGGCCTCCCACAAGCGACGTACTTCTTCAGCTGTTCCGTCAGCGTCGTACGCCAGACTCGGGCGCACCTCGATCGAGACGAAGCCGTCCTTGCCTTCGGTGCTGTCGTACAGCGGTCGGAAGTGATCGGCCGCGCGCTGTACATCGGCCACCGCCAGTCGCTCGAAGACCACGTCGGGCTCGACGCCACTGCCGGCACTGCGAATGTCCTCGTCGTATAGATCGCTATCGCTGATCGCGCCTTCGAAAATCGTCGGGTTCGACGTCATCCCCGCCAGGTCGTCTTCTTCGATCAAGCGAGCGAGCTCGCCGTCGAACAGATCGCGGCGGATGTAATCGAGCCAAATGCTTTGGCCGAGCTCGCGAAGTTGGTTGAGCGGGTTGGCCACGGGATCCTCCTTAAAATCCTACCGGTCGAACTCGCCGGCCAGCGCGTCGCGCTCGATCTCGATCACCTTGGCCAGGCGACGCGCGTGGCGATCGGCATCGGAAAAACGGGCCGCGAGAAACGCGGTCGTGATCTCGGCTGCCAGCTCCGGCCCGATCACACGCGCGCCGAGTGCGAGCACGTTGATGTCGTCGTCTTCGACGCCTTGCCGGGCCGAAAAGGTATCGTGGGCCACCGAGGCGCGCACTCCTGGGATCTTGCACGCTGCGACCGCAGCCCCGACACCGCTACCGCATACGAGCACGCCGCGGTCGACATTCCCGTGTGCGATCGCGGTCCCGACCAGGCGAGCGTAGTCGGGGTAGTCGTCATCGGGGTCGAGATCGAGCGCGCCGACGTCGGAGATCTCGTGACCCGCGTCGGCGATAGCCGCCATGACGCGTGGCTTGAGCGGGTAACCGGCGTGGTCTGAACCGATAGCGACGATCATCGCACGATCCCGGAACGGACATCGCGCGTTCGCATCAGGCGGATGCGGGTGTGCCGACCAGCGCCCGGGTGGCGGCGGCGACCCGATCGGCAGTGATGCCGTAGCGCTCGAGGTTTGTCGGGCCTGGTGCGGAAGCGCCAAAACGGTCGACCCCGATCGCGGTGCCGCGATCACCGATCCACCGTTCCCATCCGAGCGTGGCCCCGGCCTCGACCGAGACGCGGGCGGTGACGCGAGGCGACAGGACCCGATCGCGGTACGCCACGTCCTGATCGGCGAAGATCTCCCAGCTCGGCATCGAGACGACGCGGGCGCCGATCCCCTCCGTGGCAAGCGCCGACTGCGCTTCGAGCGCTACCGAGACCTCGGAGCCGGTAGCGATCACGATCGCGTCGGGAACTCCGTTCGGTGCGTCCGAAAGCACATACGCCCCGCGCACCAGCTCGCCAGCCCCGGCGCGGTCGGCGCGATCGATCGTGGCCAGCTTCTGGCGCGTCAGGACCAGCGCCACCGGCCCGTGGGGGTGAGTTATCGTCCAGCGCCACGCCGCTGCCGCTTCGTTGGCGTCGGCCGGACGGATGACGGTCAGGTTGGGCATCGCTCGGAGCGACATCAGGTGCTCGACCGGCTGGTGGGTCGGTCCGTCCTCGCCGATGGCGATCGAATCGTGGGTCCAGACGAAGATCACCGGCAGCTCGTTGAGCGCGGCCAGCCGCACCGCCGGGCGCATGTAATCCGAGAAAACGAAGAACGTGGCTGCGAATGGTCGCACGCCGCCGTGATAAGCCATGCCGTTCGAGATCGCTCCCATGGCGTGCTCGCGGATGCCGTAATGGAAGTTGCGCCCGCTCCCGGTCTGGCCGTCGAAATCGGCCTCGCCGGCGATCGTCGTCTTTGTCGATCCGGCCAGGTCGGCGTCGCCCCCGATCAGCCACGGTACCCGTTGGGCGATCGCGTTGAGCGCCACTCCCGCGGCGACGCGGGTGGCGACTGACTCGCCCGCTTCCCAGACTGGAAGGTCACGATCCCAGCCACTCGGCAACGACCCCGACCGAGCGAGCCACCATTTCTCGGCCAGCTTTGGGTGTCGCTCGGCGTAGGCGTCGAACATCGCTAGCCAACCGCGTCTCGCTGCTTCCCCTCGCGCGGCCGCATGGGCCATGTGGGCGCGAGCCTCGTCGGGGACGTAGAACGTCTTTTCAGGCGCCGGCCAGCCAAGCGCTTCTTTCGTGCGCACCACTTCCTCGTCCCCGAGCGGCTCGCCGTGCGCCTTGTGTGTGCCCGCCCCGCTCGGAGACCCAAACCCGATCGTCGTCCGAATCGAGATGAGCGACGGTCGCTCGGTGTCAGCGACGGCCGCGTCGATCGCCGCGTCGATCGCCGGCAGATCGTTGTCACCGTCGCCCACCGTCAGTACCTGCCAGCCGTACGCTTGGTACCGCATGGCGACGTCCTCGTCCATCGACTGCGACAGCGGGCCGTCGAGCGTGATCTTGTTGTCGTCGTAGAGCAGGATCAGCCGGCCGAGCTTGAGGAACCCGGCGATCGAGCACGCCTCGTGGGCGACGCCCTCCATGATGTCGCCGTCGGACACCAACGCGAACGTCCGGTGATCGACGATCGGGAAGTCGGGGCGATTGAAATGGTGGGCCAGCCACCGCTCGGCGATCGCCATCCCGACCGCGTTTGCGCACCCCTGTCCGAGCGGGCCGGTCGTGGCCTCGACGCCGGGTGTCAGGTGGTACTCGGGGTGGCCGGGTGTCTGGCTCTCCCACTGGCGAAACCGTTCGAGCTCAGAAAGCGGCAGATCGTAGCCGTAACAGTGAAGCAGCGAGTAAATCAGCGCCGAGCCGTGGCCGGCCGACAGCACGAAACGATCCCGGTTGGGCCACTTGGGCTCGCGCGGATCGAACGTCAGATGTCGTTGCCACAAGACGTACGCCATCGGGGCGGCGCCCATCGGCAACCCCGGGTGGCCCGAGTTTGCCCGCTGCGGCTGATCGATCGACAGCGTCCGGAGCGTGTTTACGCAGAGCCGATCGATGTCGCCAAAACGGCTTTCGGTCATGGCCGTTCGGGTGCGTCGATCTCAGGTGAGATCGTGGCCACAGTAGGGTCGCTCTCGGCCTGCAGACGGCTGGCGGTCGCCTCGGCCTCGCGCAGAACCCTGAGCACGTTCAAGCCGAGCAGCTTCGTGATCTCCATATCGCTGTAGCCGCGCCGAATGAGCTCGGCGACGATCGCCGGGAACGTCGATACGTCCTCGAGCCCGATAGGAGTGGTATCGATGCCGTCAAAGTCGGACCCGAAGCCGACGTGGTCGATCCCAGCCACGCCGATTAAGTGATCGAAGTGGTCGGCGACCTGGGCCAGTGTCGCGCGCGGCGCCGGGGAAGCGTCACTCTCCGTCTCCTCATGCAGGCGCACCTCGTCGCTTACGTACGGTGGCGCGTAGTTGACCATCACGATCCCACCGTTATCGGCCAGTTGTTTCAGTATCGAGTCGGGCACGTTGCGCACATGATCGGTTAACGCCCGCGCAGACGAGTGCGAGTAGATGACCGGCGCCTCGGAGAGTCGAAGCGCTTCCATCATCGTTTCATCCGAGACGTGGCTCAAGTCGATCAGTATTCCCAACCGGTTCATTTCGCGTATTACCAACTCACCAAACTCGGAGAGCCCGTTGTGACGGGGTTCGTCGGTGGCCGCATCGGCCCAGGCGTGGGTCCTCCAATGGGTCAACGTCATGTACCGGACGCCGAGCGCGTGGAAGGTGCGCAATACGTCGAGCGAGCCCTCGATCGCGTGGCCGCCCTCGAGCCCGATCAGCGCCGCGATCCGACCGCTGTCGTATGCAGCCATGACTTCGTCGGCGGTGGTAGCAAGAGCGAACGTGTCGGGGTAGCGATCGACCATGCGGTGGATCAGGTCGATCTGCATGAGGCCAAACCGCGTCGCCCCGTTCGCGATCAAGTCGGACGGCACGTAGGCGACAAAGAACGCGCCGCCCATCAATCCCTGACGAAGCCGCGGGATGTCGGTGTGGAGCTCTGCCTGGGGCTCGGCGATGTCGATCTGGGAGAAATCCCCGTCGGCGTGGTCGCGCATTTGCCAGGGCAGATCGTTGTGTCCGTCGATCAGCGGTGTCTCGGCCATCAGTGCACGCGCATGGGCGACCGCGTCGGATCGATCCTGCGGTGTCTGGCCGAAGGCCGGTGCGGCCAACGGCAGACCGACAAGGGCGAGCTTCAAGGAGACGCGGAGGAGCGCGGTCACGTCCTTCAGACGTCGCTCAGGCGGCGACGATGATGATGATGAGCAGCAACAGAATAATGATCAACGTCGTGGCGCGGATCGAGATAATATCGTCGAGTGCGAACTGCTCCTCGATCACCCGCGCTTGTTGGGCCGCGTTAGCGAGGCGATCGCTCTCCATCGTGTTCACGGCAGCCATCGTTTGACGCATGTCGACGCGGGCGATTCTGGCTGCCCGCTGGACTTCGTCCCGGCTCAGGAACGCGCCCAAGGTCTCACGGTTGGCGCGATCGATGTCGGCCTGAGTGGTCAGCTGAATCGGCTCGGAATCGACGACGCGGGCTTGTTGGGCTACCGCTACCGACGGAATGGCGAACAGAAGGACGACCAATACGGACCAGCACAACGCTTTCATAGTGGAACCTCCGATTCGAACGACGATCTGATTGGCGACCGGCGCCGAGAACGCCCCGAGTGTACGGTCGCGCCCCGGGGGCGGCAACAACCTACCGACCCAACCGCTCGACGATCTCGAACTCGCGCTTCGTGACCGGCGTGATCGAGAGCCGCATGCCGCGTTTCAGCACCCACATCTCCTCGAGGCCCGGCGTCTCCTTCATCGCTTCGCGTGTGACCGGCTGGCTGAACGTCTTCAGGTGGCTCACGTCGACGCACCACCAACGAGGTTGCTCGGGGTCCGATTTTGGGTCGTGGTACTTGTTCCCCACCTCGAATTGCGAGGAGTCGGGGTGGGCCGGCCCACTCACCTCGGCCAGACCGTACACCCCGAGCACGTCGGTGTTCGAGTGGTAGTAGAGGACCCCGTCGCCGACGTGCATCACGTCGCGCATGAAATTGCGCACGCGGTAGTTGCGCACGCCGTCCCACTCGGTCGAGCCGTCGCGCTCGAGATCGTGGATCGAGTAGACATCGGGCTCAGATTTGAAGAGCCAGTACTGAGCTTCCATGGTATCACTCCAGAGGTGGTGGCCGCCCGCGAGCACGATGACGGGAAGACTCCTACGCGAGACTACAGGCTTTCCCGGCAATCGCGCTGTAGGCAACTGAAATATGCTCTCACGCAGCTTCGGGAATAGCCTACGCTAACCGCCGGGGTCTGCCCTACAGACGTGCTTGTAGCCGCCGAGTGATAATACATGAAGGACGATTTTAACGGCACAGCCGATAACGCATGCAAGCGAGGCGGCGATGATAAGAACTCACGTAAGGCAAGTCTTTACTCTATCCGCGGGGCTCGTGCTACTCGGCTCCATGCTGGGGTCGGCATGCGAGGACGAGACGATCGTAGAGGTGTTAGTCGATCGGCCGCTCTTCGAAGACCCACCCGCGATGGCGGCCAGCTTTCTTGGCTACGATGAGGAAGCGACCAATTTGACCGTTTGCGGCAACTGCCACATCGGCCAGCAGTCCGAGTGGGAGGAGACCGCTCACACGGATGCCTACGCGTCGCTGATCAACAGCGGTCACGCGCAGCCGTTTTGTGAGAACTGCCACACGGTAAGCCAGCTCGGCAACACGACTTCAACCGACGGTGGCTGGGCGACGACCCAGGACACGCGGTACCACGACGTGCAATGCGAGAACTGCCACGGCCCGGGTGAGGCCCACGCCAACAACCCGGATGCGTCGGCCCCGATGGCCCAGGCGTCGGTGGGGGTCGACCTCGACACCGGGTGCGGCGAATGCCACCAGGGTACCCACCACCCCTTTGTCGAGGAGTGGGAGGCGTCCCCACACTCCGAAGTGGTCGGCTTTGCGGCCGCACGGGAGTCGTGCGCGCCGTGTCACAGGGGGCAAACCTCGATCGAAGCGTTTGGCGAAAACGCCGACTACACCGAGAAGATGGACTCGGATCCGCTGGCGGTGGTGTGTGTGGTGTGTCACGACCCGCACGCCAACAACAACGAGCACCAGCTGAGGTTCCCGGTTAACACGTCGTCGATCGAGACACACCTCTGCGCCCAGTGTCACGACCGGCGGACGGCTCCGGATCCCGACTCATCGCACGGGTTGGAGCCGCACTCTCCCGAGTCGGCGTTGCTGATCGGAGAAGCCGGTTGGTTCCCGCCGGGTGCCGACATCGGGCTGGGTCAGCTCCGCGGTTCGCACGGTGCCCCGTCTAACCCGGAGTTGTGCGCGACGTGTCACTTGGCGGAGTTCACCGTCACCGACGCGGCGACGGGCGATTTCGCGTTCCAGGCGACCGGTCACTTGTTCCGGCCGATCCCGTGTGTGGACGCGGGCGGGGTCCCGGAGGGGTTCGAGGTCGATTGTGACCTGGCTCCGCCAGCGCGTTCGTACCAGTCGTGCACCGGAGGCGGTTGCCACGGAGCCGAGCAGGCGGCGTTCTCGGCGCTGACGGCGGCTTCGACTCGGATTCAGAGACTTGCCGATGAGCTGCACGAGCTGCTCGAGGACGTCGACCCGAGTGGCGAAGATCCGGGCGGGGAGATCGATCCCACGAATCCGACTTTCACCGTCGCCGAGGGAGCTTTCTTCAACTACCACCTGGCGATCTTTGGTAATGAGGACTTCGGCACCTTTACTGTCATTGGGTCGAGTGCTCACAACCCGTTCTTGATGGAAGCCCTGCTGATCGCCAGCATCGACGCCGTAGAGGAGGAGTACGGTGTCATGAACAGTCTCGGGGTGGTTGATTGGGACGCCGAGCTACAGACAGTCAAGAGCAGAGTCGGGAGGTAGTAACCGAGTCCAGAAGTGATCACAACCGGAGTTCCGGCCCCATTGGGTTGGAGCAACAGAAGCGCCGTCGAGCTCGATCGCCGCACTCGGCGGCGCTTTGCGTTGAGAAGCGGCGTCGGGGTTGCAACTCGGAATGTGGTCGCCGCGTCGTGTCCCGGCTGCTCCCTACGGGAGAGTACGGAGTTTTCCCTACAGACACACGTCTAACCGCGAGGGCATAATACGAGTGGATTATTCCGATGGCACAGGGCATTATACGAGTGGATTGTCCCGATGGCACAGTGAGAACGCTCTGGCAGGTGAGGCGGCGATGAGTAGAACTGACGTCAGACGGTTACTGATTTTCCCCGCGGCCCTCGTGATGGTCGGCTCCATGCTGGGGTCGGTCTGCGAGGACGAGACGATCGTAGAGGTCGAACGACCGTTCTTCGACGACCCACCGGCAATGGCAGCCGGCTTCCTGGGCTACGATGAGCAAGTGGTGAAGTTGACGACTTGTGGCAATTGCCACGTTGGACAGCAGGCGGAGTGGGAGGAAACCCACCACGCGGAGGCCTGGAGCGAAGTCCAGAATAGTGGACAAGCGGACCCGTCGTGCGAGATCTGTCACTCGACCGGACCCAACGGCAATCTGACAGACGCGGGCGGTTTCGTCGCGACAGCGGATGCGCGGTACCAAGATGTCCAGTGCGAGGCTTGCCACGGGCCCGGGGAAACGCACGTCAATTTCCCAGACAACACCGGTCCGCTGGCATCAATCCAGGTCGGTACGGATCTGACCAGTGGCTGCGGAGAGTGTCACCGCGCCAGCGGCGGTGCCCATAACCCCTACATAGAGGAGTGGTCCCTATCCCGGCATGGGGACGCCGCAAACCGTCCGCAGTACCGGCAGCGTGAAGGGTGCCGGAACTGCCACGGAGCCCAGGGAGCGCTCCTGGCATGGGGCGTCACCGACGAGTACATCGAGAAGGACACGGGCGAAGAAATCGGCGTCGTTTGCGCGGTGTGTCACGATCCCCACAACGGAACGAACAGTGGCCAGACACGGTTTCCGATCGATGTCCGCGAGGTCGACACAAACCTGTGCATGAAGTGTCACCAAAGGAGGGCCGTACCGGACCTCGATTCACCGCAGAGAGGACCGCACTCGCCACAGGGCCCGCTGCTGCTCGGCGAGAACGTGGGCTGGCAACCGCCCAACTTCGACTACGACGAAGGCAGCATCGTGGGAACGCACGGGACCGAGCGCAACCCGAAACTCTGCGCCACGTGCCACGTCAACGAGCTCGAGTTTACCGACCCGTTGACCGGGATTCAGCGCACCGGTGCCGGCCACCTGTTCAAGCCCATTCCGTGCCTCGACGCAAACGGCGCCCCCACCGCGTCAGAGGAGTGCGAGCTCGAGGAACGGTCCTTCGATTCGTGCGCGACCGCCGGCTGCCACGGGACCGAGGATGCGGCGCGTTCGGCCTTTACGGTCGCTACAGATCGAATCGCCCGGCTAACGGAAGAGCTTGATAATCTCTTGGAGCAGATCCCGGACAGCGAGTTTGACCGCAATGACAACATCTTCACGATTGCCGAGGGAGCGAATTTCAACGCCGGCCTCGGAGCGATCCGAAGCTCGGCGATTCACAACCCGTTCCTGACCGAGGCGCTGCTCGTTGCCAGCATCGACGCCGTCGAAGAGGAGTACGGCGTCATGAAC
>JBFGIA010000091.1:0-8881 GCA_041577935.1 Gemmatimonadota bacterium
AACCGCCGACTCTGTCGTTGGACACTCGCTTCGGTGAGCACCGTGAGCTGTTGACGTGCACGGGGCTATCGTGGCTACCCCTGGATCGCTCCCGGCATCGCCAACCGCGGCGATAGCTGGACACGTCAAGCACGGGTTGGCGATCTGGACAGCGAGAACGAATACGAGCAACGATTTCATCGTGGGTCGATGATACCCCCGTGGGGTATAGAAGTCAATAGGGCAAAACCCTGCAAACGATGTAGGGTTTTCTACGACCAAACGCTAACTTCGGGGAAAGGATATATCCGCGTGTGACTACCCGATGGACTTCCTACATGCTCTGGGCAAACCGGTTTATCGCTAGCCTGGCGGCGACGATCCTGCTGTTGCAGGTGACCGCTCCGGCGGCGGTTGCAGCATTCGAGGCTCAGCATGGTGACAAGCCGCCGGCACATTCGGCTCACCACCCCGGTTGTCCGTTCGATGGTCAAAAGAACTGTCCGCATCACAAGCCGCTGCCTGGTGAGCCGTCGCTCGTCCAGTGTGGCGATGATGTGGCGATCACCGGGATCACGACCGTTGCGTTCGACGCGACGGTGACCCGACGTCCGGGTGCGTTCGTGTCGATCGGCACAAGCGTGACCGGCCCGGCGACGATCCCGCCCCGGACCGCATACATAGCCACTACCCCCGAGACCCCACCACCCCGCCTACCGACTTCACTCTAGGTGACCGATTCCACGTAACCATGCACCGCGATTCCCGCATCGCGTGCGTGTGGTTAATCGTTATTTCGATTTCGAATGGGGAGGTGAGGATGATTCGCAAGTTCGTACCGCTCCTTGCAGCCGCGGGGGTGATATTTCTCCCGGGAGCTCTACATGCCCAGAACCACGATCACGCTGATGCTCGGCATCTAGCAACCGACGGCCACCACGGGGGCTTCCCCGAGTTCGTCGATGTCTTCTTCACCCATCACGCCTACCTCGAGCGCAAGCTCCACCCACGGTTCGACGTCACGATCGAGAACGACGTCAACCAGTTCGAGGAGTCGGCCGAGCTCGTGTGGCAGTTCAACCGTTGGTTCGGAGGCGAGATCGACGTCCCGCTGATCCAGACCGACCCCGACGTCGGCGATGGCCACAGCGGGCTCGGCGATATCGAAGTCGCGCCGATCGTCTCGTTCTACCAGAACCCGGAGGCGATGACGATCCTGTCCGTGCGCTCGGGCTTTGTGCTCCCCACCGGCGACGAAGACGAAGGTCTCGGCGTCGACGGCTGGATCTGGGAACCGGGCTTCCTGCTCTGGCAGGGGTACGGCGCGAGTCGTCGCGGAGCGATTCAAGCCGAGCTCACGTACGAGCGTTTCTACGCCGACGAAGAGGAAGACGAAGAGGAACTGGTCTACAACATCGCGTGGTCGCACTGGCTGCCCAGCAACTGGATACCGATCGCGGAGCTGAACGGCGTCACCCGGCTCGGAGAGGAACACGCCGAAGACGAGGAAGTGCTGGCCGGGCTAAAGCTCACCAGCGGCGGCGCGGAAAGCGAAGACGACACGCTGATCTCGGCGACGCTCGGGTTTCGCTACGCGTTCGGAAACGGGCAGCAGTGGGGGGCTGGCGTGCAGTTCCCGATATCCGACACCGAGGCGTACGACTATCGGCTGATCGTTGGCGGAATCATCCACTTCAACTAGAAGCGAGGCCGACAAACGCGACCTGTGTGGATTAACTTTACTGTAATGATGGTCGGTCGAAACGACATGCGACGCGCCACCATGGTCACCCTGGCTGCAGCCCTAACCGCGGGGTGCTCGGTCTCGGAAGACGTAACCGGGCCGGTGGCCGCGGGCGATTGGGGTGGGGTGGGCATCTCATTGGTCGCCACCGAGCAGGGGGTCCAGCTCGAGCTCGACTGCGCACTGGGAGAGATCTCGCAGCCGTTGGTTCTCGATGCCGAAGGCGGGTTCACACTCGAAGGCACGTTCACGCCCGAGCATGGCGGGCCGGTCCGCGAGGACGAAGTGCTCGACAGCGAGCCCGCCACGTACGCGGGCATCGTCGATGGCGACCAGATGACGCTTACCATCCATTTACTGGAGCGGGGTACGATCAGCGGCCCGTTCGCTCTCGAGCGCGACGGCGAAGCGCTTCTCCGCAAGTGTCTGTAGCGCGCTAGCGACGCGCCAAATCTCGACCTTCAACGGTTATGGCGCGGTTTGCCACAACGCGCGATGAGTCGGCGAACCGTACTGTCAGCTCGAGCTTGTATTGGCCGGGTGGAAGCTCGGGCAGCGACACCTCGAGCGCCCGCGGATAGACGAACGTCCCGACCGGAATCGACTCGGTCCACTCCAAAGCCACCGAATCGGTATCGTCGCCAGCCAGATTGAGCGTCGAGCCGAGCTTGCGCCAAAAGCCGCGCCGCTCGTCCTTGAGCGCCACCGCGATCGCCACCTCGTGTGGTCGCCCGGTACCTGGATACAGCTCCCAGTAGATCCCCACCCGTTCGTTCGACCAGACGTGCGTCGAGCCCCGCGTGCGGGGAACCGCCTCCTCGAGCGAGACCGGTAACTCTCCCGGTGAGTCGAGCAACAACAGGTCGCTGACCACCGGCCGCCTCGTGCCGGCGCCGCTCGTCGGCAGTCCGTAGCGGGCGCGGGCGGCGCGACCGGCCTCCGGTGCGAGCGCTTCGACGCTGACGATCGACGGCGTCCACGGAACCTGGAGCTCGAGCACGCCGCGCGACTCCGTGGTCCGGCTACGGGCCGCGTGCGAGGGCTCTGCTGGCCCCGACGTGATCACCAGCGCCGCGTCCACCGGGTCGCCTTCGGGGATCGAGTCCGAGACCTGCCAGCCGGCCACCACGACCGCTTCTCCGGCGCGCCGGAAGACAGCCAGTTGGTGGTCGAGCTCGAAGACTGTCTTCGCGTAGCGTGGGGCATACGATGTTCGGGCGCCATCGTCCTCGATCGACCACTCGCCTGGTGCCACGCGGGTCGGCCCTTCGAGCACCGCGGCGGCGGGCGCGAAGCACCGCTCCCCCGGCGCATCGTGACCGATGATGCCGGATCTGCTGATCGCACCCAAACCGCCGCTCCGGCGCCGGATCCGCTCCCAACCAACCGGCCAGCCATACCGTACGAGCACTTCCCGAAGGTCGTTCCCCCAACGCATCTCGAACGGTGAACGGGCATTCTCGAAGATTCGGTCCTGCACGTGACGGGCGAAGTGCTCCGTCAATCGGTCGTTGCCAGGCACGGCGTAAAACGGGTCCGCCAGCCACCAGAAATGGCCGACAAAAGCCTCGCGTTCGGCTGGCTCCAGGCGTCGGTACGTGCGGCGCGCATCGCGATCGAGCAGATCGGTCGGGTCGAGCCACCGCTCCCGGCGAGCGCTCGGCATCACCGCCAGCGCAACATCGAACGCGTCCTCGGCGGCCACGAAGTCATTGGCCGCGTGGAGCGCGAAACCCCGCAGCGCGTGGCACCACCAACGTTCGGCGCGACAATCCCCCAGTCGCTCCAAAGCCGCGTCGGGGTCGCCGGCCTCGATCGCGTACCACACCCGCTGACCGGCGATCCACGAGTCGCCGGGCAACCGCTGTGCAGCGCGGTCGAGTGCCGCGAGCAGCCGCTCCCGTGCCTGGCCGATCGCGTCCGGTTCGGGTGGTGGGACCCACGTTTCATCGCTGTCACCGATCAGGAGCAAACGCCCCACGACCTCGTCTTTTGGCGACCGAGAGCGCTCCCATCCCCACGGCAGGCCGGCGACACGGAACTTCTCGAACCGCTGCTGGGCCTGGCGCGCATTCTCGTGAACCGTCACTGAGTCGACCGCGCTGCTCGAGGCCTGAGCGCGCACGCCATCACCTGGCGCATGGAGCGCGGCGACTGCGATAAGTGCCAGGACGCGATACCGCATCACGGTCTCAACGATACCGCCGGATGGTCACAATCGCTCGCGAACGGTAGGTTTCTCTTTGCTCGCCTATACATCCGGGGTGCCGCCCAAACCGCTGTGCGGCTGAGAGGATACCCGTCGAACCTGATCCGGATCATACCGGCGAAGGGAGAATACCTGTGTCGATAACTCGAAAGACCGTCTACCCCGACGAGCGGACGGCGACCCAGATTACCGTCGGGCCGTTTCCGGCGTCGCGCAAGATCTACGTCGAGGGGAGCCGACCCGATCTCAGGGTTCCGATGCGGGCCATCGAGCAAGCCGATACGCCGGCTTCGTTTGGCGCCGAGCCCAACCCGACCTTCTACGTGTACGACACCTCCGGGCCCTACACTGACCCCGACGTCGACATCGATCTCAGGCGCGGGCTCGAGCCGATTCGCGCCCCGTGGATCGAGGCGCGGGCCGACACCGAGACGCTCGACGGACCGAGTGCGAGTTTCGCCGCTGAGCGGTTGGCGGACCCCGAGCTGAACCCGGTTCGTTTCCCCAACCCGCCTTGTCCGCAACGAGCTCTCCTGGGTCGGCGCGTCACGCAGATGCACTACGCGCGACGCGGCGTGGTGACCGCCGAGATGGAGTTCGTCGCCATCCGTGAGAACCAGAAACGCGACGCTCTGGCTGCCCAAGGCCTGCTCGATCAACACCCGGGCGAGTCCTTTGGCGCCTCGATCCCGCTCGAGATCACACCCGAGTTCGTGCGCGACGAAGTCGCGCGCGGAAGGGCGATCATCCCGGCCAACGTCAATCATCCGGAGCTCGAGCCGATGGCGATCGGCCGGAACTTCCTGGTCAAGATCAACGCCAACATCGGCAACTCCGCAGTGACGTCGTCGATCGAGGAAGAAGTCGAGAAGATGGTGTGGGCGATCCGCTGGGGTGCCGACACGGTGATGGATCTGTCGACTGGAAAGAACATCCACGAGACCCGCGAGTGGATTCTGCGCAACAGCCCGGTGCCGATCGGAACAGTGCCGATCTACCAGGCGCTCGAGAAGGTCAACGGGGTCCCCGAGGAGCTGACGTGGGAGATCTTCCGCGACACGCTGATCGAACAGGCCGAGCAGGGAGTCGATTACTTCACCATCCACGCCGGCGTGCTGCTGCGGTACATCCCGCTGACCGCCGATCGCGTCACCGGAATCGTCTCGCGAGGCGGCTCGATTCTGGCCAAATGGTGTCTCGCTCATCACCAAGAGAACTTCCTCTACACCAAATGGGATGAAATCTGCGAGATCATGGCCGCGTACGATATCTCGTTCTCGATCGGGGATGGGCTGAGGCCGGGATCGATCGCCGATGCCAACGACGCGGCTCAGTTCGCCGAGCTCAAGACCCAGGCCGAGCTGACCGAGCGGGCGTGGGAACACGACGTCCAGGTCATGAACGAGGGGCCGGGTCATATCCCGATGCACCTCATTCGCGAGAACATGGAAAAACAGCTCGAGTGGTGCGACGAGGCACCGTTCTACACGCTCGGCCCACTGACAACCGACATCGCGCCGGGTTACGACCACCTCACGAGCGCGATCGGGGCGGCGCTGATCGGCTGGTACGGAACCGCGATGCTGTGTTACGTGACGCCCAAGGAGCACCTCGGGCTGCCCGACAAGGACGACGTACGCGAAGGCGTGCTCACCTACAAGATCGCGGCCCACGCGGCCGACCTAGCGAAGGGGCACCCCGGTGCGCAAGCGCGCGACAACGCGCTCTCGAAGGCGCGGTTCGAGTTCCGATGGGAAGACCAGTTCAACCTGGGTCTCGACCCCGAGCGAGCGCGTGAGTTTCACGATCAGACGCTGCCCGCGGAAGCCGCCAAGGTGGCCCACTTCTGTTCGATGTGTGGTCCCAAGTTCTGCTCGATGCGGATCACCCAGGATGTCCGCGACTACGCCCGCGAACACGGGCTCCAGGAAGGCCAGGCGCTGACCGAGGGGATGGCCGAAAAGTCGGCCGAGTTCCGGCGTCGGGGCGAGCTGTACAACAAAGTCTAACCGGGCGACCGGTCATATAAGGCCCCTCCGGGCCACACTCATCTCCAGGAACGCCGGATGGAACGCGTCGAACTCGAAACCGAGCTCGAGCGGCATCACGACGCCGCCTTTGGCTGGGCACTCCGGTGTTGCCACGGCAGCCGCATGGCCGCCGAGGATGCGCTCCAGGCGAGCTATCTCAAGATGCTCGACGGCCGCGCCCGGTTCGAAGGCCGATCGAGCTTCCGAACCTGGCTCTTTGGCGTCATCCGGCGGACCGCGGCCGAGCAACACCGATCGTCGAAGGTCGGTCGTCTGCTGCCGCTCTATCTGTTGGACGGCCGATCGGAGAGCGCCGACCCGGGCATCGACCCCGCGACCGCGATCGTGCGCTCGGAGTCGACGCGCCGCTTGGTCGCCGCACTCGACCGATTACCGCCGCGGCAGCGCGACCTGTTACACCTGGTGTTTTACCAGGAGCTGACGATTCGTCAAGCGGCCGAGGTGTTGGGCGTCTCGATCGGCACCGCGCGGACGCATTACGATCGCGGCAAGAAGCGAGTCAAAAAACTGTTGGAGGAAGACGAGCATGACGCTTGAGAACCGCCTCCCCAACAACGACCCGGAGCGCGAGTTGCGCCAGGAGTTCGCCCGGCTCAGAGACGAGGAGCGCCGTCAGGCGACGCCTTTCCACGAGGTCCTTTCGAAGCCGGTCGAGCCTCGGCCGACACCGGTCCGTGCGTCTTGGGTTCGGATCACAGCGGCGGCGGCGGTGCTGGCGCTGATCGTCGGGTTGACGATCTCGCGCGCGCGTTGGACTCCCTCACAGGGCCCCACCGCGGGCACCGACGCACCCGTCGAGATCGTTGACCTCGGCACCACGTCGTGGATTTCGCCGACCGATTTTTTGCTCGAGCTCCCGAGCCAGGAGCTGCTCGAGGAAGTCCCGAAGTTTGGTCCGACCAGCGGGCTGATAGAGGAAGATGGAGAACATTCAGTTGACGACCCGATTGAACGGAGGAATCGAACATGAGTTGGATCCGCGCTATCACGATCGGTGTTCTCGGGTTGACCATGCTTGTCAGCCCGGTCGCCGCACAGGAAGAAGACACCGGCTTCGAACGCCATCTTTTTCCGCCGGATCTCGTCATGCGGCACCAGCAGGCTGTAGCCCTGACCGCCACGCAGCGAGACCAGGTCTCTCAAGCGATCCAGGAGCTGCAGGCCGACGTTCAGCAGCTCCAGTGGGACATGTCGGCAGCCGCGGAGGAACTCGCCGCGTTGGTCAGTGAAACGGAAGTCGACCGATCGGCCGTCTTGTCACAGGTTGATCGCGTTCTCGACATTGAGCGCCAAATCAAGCGCGCCCACATCACAATGCTGGTAGAGGTCAAGAACGCGCTAACAGCTGAACAGCAGAGGTTGTTGCAGGAGTTGCGATCCGGAGCACCGGAATAGAGCCGACAGGGTCGTTCACCCCCCTAAGCGTAGCTCGTGAAACGTCGCCGCTGAGAAAGTGAAGAACTGCATGCGGCGATTCTCCCACCGACGGTGGGGTTCCAGTAAGAAGCTTCGCTCGAGGCTCAGGGCCATCGCCGGCTCGACCGTGGTGGTGCCACCCTGTCGTCGGTTTGTCGCGTTGACGAAGAGACCGATGATCATGTTGCCCACGTACCCCTCGCTCAAGTCAACGAAGATGTCCTGGACGTCACCAAATACCGCGCGAATGATTTGGTCGTGAGGTGGGCGGTCGTCGAACCGGTAGTTGTAGTGCGCGAAGTCGATCTCTACATCGAAGCGTCCGGTGCACGACTGTGCGTACTCCTCGTCGATGTCGTCCTGCGAGACGATCGCGATCCGTTTCATGAACCCGTCATGAAACCCGTTGAAGTAGTCGAGCACCTCCCGCGCCTCGTCGACGCTCGACACTTCGAAGGTCTTGTCGCCAGCCGTCAGGGCTACTCCTGGGGTGGGCCGTTGATCGTGTCGGGTACGGCTCGGCGGAACCGTCGATTGGGCGGTTCGCGGTCCCGATCACGCGGCGGTCGGGGACCCCGGAGACCCGGTGGGCGCATGAAGCCCGGCCGCATCCGCGTGCGGGCTTCGAGTCGCTGTTTCTGCTCTTCGGTCAATATGGGGTCGAGCTCGGCACGAATGGAATCGCGGAGCGCCTCCATCTCGCTGTGCGATCGTTCCAGTATCTCGTGAAACCTGGGACCCATCCGCTCGAGCACGTCGTGGATCGCCTCCGCCTGCGCCTCGTCCTCGGGCTGGATCGCATGCTCGAGAAAGAACGCAAACCCACCCGGACGCCGGAGCTCGGTCAGGTGCTGCAACCGTCGATTGACGATCGCGCCGGAGATGACCCCGCCCAGCACAATCCCGATCAGCAACGTGGCGCTCAGGATGAGAACAGATTTTGTGCGCGCTCTCACTTAAGCCCCCGAAAGCAGAAACAGAGTCTCAAGCGATTGCGAAGGTAGTCCGAGCACGGACTCCAGGGTCGACGTATACACACCCACGTTCCCCGACTCCATCGCATTGTACGCGCCGACCGCGATCACCAAGACGACCGCGGCGGTCGCTACGCGCAGAAATCCCCAACGCAAGGCGGCATCGATCGACTCGAAACCGTTGCCAGACTCCTCGCTCTCGATCCGCTGCATCACGCGCGACGCAAAGAAAGGCTCGAACCGGCTCGGCTCACCACCATCCAACCACTCGCGAAATGTATCCAGACGATCGTCTTTCATCGGACGGTTCTTCTCCTACGATTCGGCCACTAGTGGACCGAGCACCGCTTCCAATTTGTCCAACGCGCGTGATAGACGCGACGTCACCGTCCCCGCCGGCAGCCCCAATATCTCCGCCGTCTCCCGCGTCGAGTAGCCCTCGATCATGCGCAACACGACACCTGATCTATGATCGGCCTTCAGCGTTTGGATCGCGCGCCGCACGAGC
>JBFGIA010000092.1:0-8826 GCA_041577935.1 Gemmatimonadota bacterium
CGAGTCGTTCACTCTGTACCTGTATTACTACGGTTGGGATCGATGGAAGGCGGGAACCGCGAAGTACGCTCACTGTGGGTTGGCGATCCTGCTCAACGTCTGGGGCACGGCGGTCATGTTCATCGCCGACAGCTGGTTGAGCTACATGATGAGCCCACCGGAGGTGATCGCCGCCGATCCATCGCCGGGAGTCGTGCAGCTGTGGAGCGCGATAAACAATGCCACGTGGATGCCGATCAACATCCATCGCATCATCGCCAATGTCGTATTTGGCGGCTCCGTCGTTGGCGCCTACGCCGCGTACCGGTTCCTGGCTGCCAAATCCGATGAAGAGCGCGCCCACTACGACTGGATGGGGTACGTCGGAAACTTCATTGCGATCGGGGCGTTGATCATCTTGCCGTTCGCTGGTTATTACCTCGGCCGCGAGATCTACGAGTTCAACCAGCAGATGGGGATCACCATGATGGGTGGCTTCATGAGCTGGTTGTGGATCATCCAGGCTTTCTTGATCGGCGTCTTGTTCTTAACTGGCAACTACTACTTGTGGGTCGGCATGACGCGCATCCCTGGTGCAGAGCGGTTCCTCCCGTACACCAAGTGGATGCTCGTGGTGCTGGTCATCGGCGTAATCGTCTGGGCCACGCCACACACGATGATCGCCAATCGCGCCGAGCTCGAGGCGATGGGTGGCTCTCACCATCCGTTCCTGGGTGTGTTGGGCGTCATGAGCGCCAAGAACACCGCCGTGAACCTGATGATCCTGACGACCTTCTTGTCGTTCCTGATGTACCGGCGAGCCAACAAGCGCCCGGTGGTCGGGTGGGCCAAGACAGGGACGATCGTGCAGGCTTCGCTCTTCGTGCTGTCTGCTGCCATCGTGCTCTTCTACGGCATCTACGGTTACTTCGTGACGGCGATCGTGCGGATCGGCTTCAGCGTCTACCAGGTGCTGGCGGTGCTGGCGACGATCATAGCCGTCATGGTGCTCGATGTGTTGATGCTGCGCGGCTCCGAATCACGCGGCGCGATCCGATGGGGCAACATGCCGGCACGGTCGCAGTACGCTCTGTTCGTCTTGGTGGTCACGTTCACCTGGCTCATGGGATTGATGGGCTTCGCGCGCAGCGGCATTCGCCAACACTGGCACGTGTGGGAGGTCATGCGCGACACGAGTCAGTGGGCGGCCACACCGGCGCTGGGCCCGGCAGCCCAGGTGATCAGCGTGTGCGTGTTGATCTTCCTCGTACTGATCGCGTTCATCTTCTGGCTTGGCGGGCTGGTGGAGAAACCGCAGCTAGTGCCGGAAGAACCGGCAGCCGGAGCTTCCGGAACAGTGACGAGCTAAGACGATGTGGGCGACGAACCTCAAGATCCTGGGCATCGTTCTCGGGACGCTGGCCCTGTACACGTTGATCGCCAACGGCATCCCCCAGGTCGAGTCCGAGGTGCCGCAGGAGTTGTCGTTCACAGGCGAAGTGAGCGCGGCCGAGTTGGTTGCAGCCGGTGAAGAGTTGTACGCCGGGGCCGGTGGTTGCACCGCGTGCCACGGGCTCGGGACGCGTGCGCCCAACTTGTTGAGCGACGCCGGCGGTCAGGGTGCGATCGGTGCACGCTGCGGCCAGCGCGTAGAGGGCGAATCGTGCAAGGAGTATCTGTATCGATCGATGATCGAGCCCAACGTGTTCGTCGTCGAAGGGTTTCAGCCGATCATGCCGGACATGCGACGCACGCTGTCGGAGGTTCAGATCTGGGCCATGATCGCCTATCTGCAAAGCGTGGGGGGCGAGGTAACGGTCACCGGGGACGACGTGGCGGCTGTGCAATCTACCGGCGAAGACGAAACGTCTGATTCAGGTGCGGGAGCGATGATCGTAGCGACCACGGATCCGCTCGAGTTGCTGCGCGAGATGCAGTGCCTGGCTTGTCACCTGCTGGCTGACGAAGGGGCTCAGGTGGGGCCCCCCCTCGATGACGTCGGCAGCCGCCTGACGAGTGATCAGATTCGCGAGTCGATTCTTGACCCCAACGCGGTGTTGGCTACGGGCTACGAACAGTTCGGCGGTATGATGCCAGCCAACTTCGGTCAACGACTGACCGCCGAGCAGCTCGAGGTGATCGTATCGTATCTCGGATCCCAACGGTGAGCGCGACTTGAGCGTCAATCGATATCTGCGCCATCCGTTCTGGCAGGCGATCCTCGTCTTAGTGATCGCGTACGTGCTGATCGAGTACGGCATCCCGTATCTGCCTCCGCTGATCGGGATCAGCAGCGCGCCGGTACCACAGTCGGTCGTTCTGCAGTACATGCTGACGGTGTTGGCAGGGGTACTGATTTGGGTCAGCGACAATGAGGAGCGCTGGGCGCGGTTTCGCGAGCCGATCCACGCGACGCTCGTCGATCGCGACAAGCGAGTGCTACGGATTGCGCTACTCGTCATCGTCCCGCTGCTGACCGGATGGCTCACTTTTCGCGCCGTGCGTCAGACCGTGGCCGCGCCCCCAAGCCTGCGGTCGATCCATCCGGCGCCGCCGTCGTCGATCACGTTTCGTGGCCAGACGATGCAGCTCGCGGGGCTGGAGAACCCGCTGCGTGAAGACGGCTCGATGGCTGAGGCTTACGCCGTCGGGAAGCGCGTCTACTATCAGAACTGTTTGCCGTGCCATGGCGACGCGCTGAGTGGAGACGGGCACTACGCGCACGGGTTCACGCCCACACCGCTGGCGTTTACCGGTTCGAGTACGATCGCTCAGCTAACCGAGAGTTTTGTGTTCTGGCGGATCGCCAAGGGTGGTCCGGGGCTCCCCCGGGAGGGCACGCCATGGAATTCGGCCATGCCGGCGTGGGAGGACCTCCTAACCGAGGACGAGATCTGGTCGGTGATCGTGTTTCTGTACGAGCAGGCAGGAGTTTCACCCCGGACGTGGGAGGAAGAGGGATCGGGTGAGCACTAGGCGGTTGGCGAGCGTGATCGCGTTGAGCGCGTTCTTTGGAGCTGCGCCGGCGGCCGGTCAGGACGCGCCGGTTGGAAAGGCCACGTACGACAGATGGTGCGCCGGATGCCACGGCGAGGCGGGTGCCGGCGAAGGCTCCGCGGCGGCCTATATGTTGCCGCAGCCGCGGGACTTCACCACCGGGCTGTACCAGATTCGCACCACCCCTAGCGGCGAGCTTCCGACCGATGACGACATCCTCAAGATGATCGACGAGGGGATGCCCGGATCGGCAATGCCGGGCTGGAAAGAGTACTTGAGCGACAACGAGCGCAATGACCTGGTTCAGTACCTGAAGACGTTCTCACCGTTCTTCGAGGATGAAGCTCCGACACCGATCGAGTACAGTGGACCGCCTGGGGTGAGCGAAGAGGGGCTCGCCGAGGGGAAAGAGTTCTACGACAAGATCGAGTGCTGGAAGTGCCATGGACAAGCTGGCCGCGGCGATGGTCCGTCGGCGCCGACTCTCGAGGACGATTGGGACCTTCCAATCCGAGCCGCAGACCTGACCGAGGGTTGGAACTTCAACGGTGGCCACACGACGGAAGCGATCTTCGCCCGCCTGATGACCGGTCTCAACGGCGCGCCAATGCCGTCGTTCGCGGACCTGATCGATGCTGAGTTTATGACCGAGGAGCAACTGTGGCGCGTCGCGCAGTACGTCAAGAGCCTGTCGCCCGAGACCCCCCGGGTCCGAGAGGTTGTGCGAGCGGCCTTGGTCGAAACGCTCCCCATAAGCGTTGACGATCCGGCGTGGGACGCAATCGAGAGGTTTTACATCCCGCTTGTCGGCCAAATAATCATCGAGCCTAGGTGGTTCGCCCCGACCGTCGACGGTGTGTGGGTGCAGGCGGCTCATGACGGCCAGCGCGTCGCGTTGCGCCTAACATGGAACGATCCATCCGAGAGCCCGAATCCGGAATGGGAGGAGTGGCGGCAGCGCGTGGTCAGCGTCATGGAGCCAAGCGTCGAGGCGACTGACGAGTTGCTCTCCGATGCGCTCACGGTCCAGTTCCCGACCACGATCCCCGAGGGCATGAAGCGTCCCTATTTCTTGATGGGCGCCCAGGACGAGCCGGTGTACTTGTTGCGTTGGGACAGCGGTGGTGGCGCAAATGAAGCGCTCGGTCGCGGGATGAACGCGATCGAGCCGATCGGTGGCGCGTCAACGCTGGTTACTGAGTCGACGTTCGACGAGGGACAATGGCGGCTCTCTCTGAGTCGCGATCTGACAGTTGAGAGTGCAGATCGGCTAGCTATCGAGACTGGCCGACCGATTCCTATGGCGATCTTCGCCTGGGACGGTTCGAATGGCGAATCCGGTACGCAGGGCGCGATAAGCACGTGGTACTTCTTGTATCTCGATCAGCCGACGGAGAACATCACGTACGCGTTTCCGGTAGCGGTGGTGCTGTTGACTGCGGTACTGGGCTTGTTCATCGTTGCGCGCGCTCAGCGCGGAACCGACGGCGGTGGCCCTGAAGCCGGGTCTGATTAACGTCTAGCCGACATTCAAGGGGTCGATAGCATCGTTTCATTGATCAACCACACATGAAGGAGAGGAACATGGACCTTTCACTGAGGCAGATCCTCGCCCTGGTCGTGGTGTCGGGGATCTCGATCGCCACCGCTTGTGGAGGCGGTGGTGGCGAGCCAACCGACGACGGGGCTGATGGCGACGCTCCAGCGGCGGCCGGTCCGATCGTCAGCCCGGACAGCGCAGCCACGATCGCCGGGACGGTTTCGTTCGAAGGAACGGCGCCGGCGGCCGAACCGATCGACATGAGCGAAGAGCCCACATGCGCCGAGAAACACCCCGACGGTGCCATGCGCCAACTGGTGGCGGTCGCCGATGGACGGTTGGCTGACGTCTACGTTTACGTAAAGTCGGGGTTGGGGGAACGGGCGTTCCCGACCCCATCGACGCCCGTGACGCTGGATCAGGACGGCTGCCGATACACACCGCACGTTCTGGCGATACAGGTTGGCCAGCCGCTGGAGATCAAGAACAGCGATGGGATCCTCCACAACATCAACACTCAGCCTACCGTGAACCGTGGCTTCAATATCAGCCAGCCGGTCGTGATGGAGACGTCGCGGGAGTTTGCGCAAGCTGAAGTCATGATCCCGGTCAAGTGTGACGTCCATGGTTGGATGGAAGCGTTCATCGGTGTTCAGAGTCACCCGTATGCGGGCGTCAGTGGAGCCGACGGATCGTTCTCGCTGGCTGATTTGCCACCCGGTGAGTACGAGATTGAGGCTTGGCACGAGTTGTATGGGACGCAGTCCCAAACGGTGACCGTAGGGGTCAAAGAGACCGCCGAGGTGAGCTTTACGTTTAGCTCCGATATGGCCGGGAACCACGTGCCTCTAGGCGAACCACTCGTTCTCAGATGAACTGGAGTTGGCTGATGCCCGAGCCGGCGTCGACGTTTGGCGCCGGCATCGACTCGATCTACTACATCATCCTGTGGATCACCGGGGCGATCTTCGTGCTCGTCGAGACCGCGCTGATCGTATTCATTATTCGGTATCGGCACCGCGAGGGTCGAGTCGCTGCTTACACACACGGCAGCAAGAAAGCTGAGATCGTTTGGACGGTCATCCCGTTCCTCTTGGTGCTGTTTATCGTCTACGCCAGCAACGACATCTGGTTGGAGGTCAAACGAGCCGACCAGGACGGCGCGGCTCCAGCGGACGCGCTACCGCTGAGGGTAGTCGCCAAGCAATTCGAGTGGAACGTGACGTACCCGGGCCCGGACGAACAGCTCGATACAAGTGACGATTTCGTCAAGCGAAACCAGCTCCACGTCCCTATCGGAAGAGCGGTTCGGATCGATCTTGAGTCCGAGGATGTCATTCACTCGTTTTTCCTGCCGGACTTTCGGGTAAAGCAAGATGCCGTGCCGGGCATGACGATTCCGGTGTGGTTCGAGGCCACACGGACCGGGGAGTTCCCGATGGCGTGCGCCGAGTTATGTGGGCTCGGGCATTACCGCATGCGAGCGTCATTGACTGTCCACGAGCCGGGCGATTTTGATCGCTGGCAAGCCGCAGAGATCGCCGCGGGTGGTCCGCCGACGGGTGATAGCGAAACCGATGCCGAGCGAGCCGAGGAAAGCGATGTCATGAGTGAAGGGGAGGAGAGCGCATGAGTACGACCCAGCTGTTGGCGCCCAACGTAACCGCGCAGCACTGGGCCGATCCGAGCCATCCGGATGATCGCCCATTCATCCGGAAGTACGTCTTCTCGACCGATCACAAGACGATCGGAAACCAGTTCATGTTTATGAGCTTGTTTTTCCTGCTGGTCGGCGGGGCACTGGCGATGATGATCCGTTGGCAGCTCGGTTGGCCAGGACAGCCGATGCCCGGGGGCGGTGTGCTGCCCGAGACGATGGCGCCGGGTGGAATTCTGTTACCCGAGTTCTACAACTCGCTGGTCACGATGCACGGCACGTTCATGATCTTCTTTGCCATTATGCCGTTGCTGGTAGGCATGTTCGGCAACTGGCTGATCCCGCTCCACGTCGGCGCCTCCGACATGGCGTTCCCGCGGCTCAACATGATGTCGTTCTGGAGTGCGGTTCCGGCGGGGTTCATCATGCTGGCCAGCTTCGTCGTCGAAGGTGGAGCCGCCGGGGCGGGGTGGACGGCTTATCCGCCACTGAGCGCGGTGCCGGAGTACAGTGGCGTCTCGACCGGACAGCAACTCTGGTGCGTGAGCCTCATCATCCTCGGGTTCTCTTCGCTGATGGGGGCGGTCAATTACATCACCACGATTGTCAATATGCGCGCTCCGGGTATGACGTGGCTGCGCATGCCGTTGCCGATCTGGTCGCTCTTTATTACAGCGATCTTGATCCTTCTGGCGATCCCGATTCTGGCTGGCGCGGCGATCATGTTGCTGTTCGACCAGACGATCGGCACGACGTTCTTCCTGCCGGAGGCCGGTGGTCAACCGCTTCTGTGGCAACACTTGTTCTGGTACTTCGGTCACCCCGAGGTCTACATCCTGATCCTGCCGGCGATGGGCATCGCGTCCGAAGTGATCGCGAACGGCTCGCGCAAGCCGATCTTTGGTTATCCCGCGATGGTGGGCGCGATCGTGGCTATCGCTTTTCTGGGTTGGATCGTGTGGGGACACCACATGTTCCAGAGCGGCATGAACCCGCTCCTGGGATCCAGCTTCATGCTGTCGACGATGATCATCGCCGTGCCTTCAGCGATCAAAGTGTTCAACTGGCTGGGCACGATTTGGCGTGGCGACATTCATTTCCACACCCCAATGCTGAACGCTCTAGCGTTTGTGGCGATGTTCGTGATCGGTGGTTTGTCGGGCGTGTTCATGGCCTCGACACCAGTCGACATCTACATCCACGACACATACTTCATCGTCGCGCACATCCATTACGTCCTGTTTGGCGGCAGCCTGTTCGCGATTTTCGCCGGGATCTACTTTTGGTTCCCGAAGTTCTTCGGACGAATGTTGAGCCCGACCCTTGGCAAGATTCACTTCGCGCTCACATTCGTGTTTTACAATCTGGTGTTCTTTCCGATGCACAACCTCGGGTTGGGTGGCATGATGCGGCGCATCTATGACCCCAATCAGTATGGTTTTCTCGAGCCGCTTCAACCGATGAACACGTTCGTGTCGGTGTTCGCGTTGGCATTGGGTGTGAGCCAGCTGGTGTTCTTCTTCAACATCCTGTGGTCACTGTGGCGCGGGGAGAAAGCCCCCAGTAATCCGTGGCGGTCGAACTCGTTGGAGTGGGGCCTAGCATCGCCGCCCCCGCACGGGAACTTCGA
This sequence comes from Gemmatimonadota bacterium, assembly GCA_041577935.1. Lineage (GTDB taxonomy): Bacteria > Gemmatimonadota > Gemmatimonadetes > JACCXV01 > JAHWKZ01 > CAMYLR01. Next base: position 7,804 of record JBFGIA010000092.1, read on the forward strand.
AGCGATGCCGGCGGTCTATCGCGGACCATACGAGTACAGCTACCCCGGTCGGGGCGAGGACTTTTGGCCCCAGGATGAGCCACCGGACGGCGGAGCGGTTCACGCGCCAACCGGTGGGGTACCAATCCCCGAGGGGGTGCCCCAATGAGCGAGGCAGCCGCCATCCACGCCCACGCCCCGCGGCCCATGGAGGGAATCCGGGTTTACAACGTCAAGCTCGGGATGTGGGTCTTCCTCCTATCCGAGGTGATGTTCTTCAGCGGGCTGATCGGGGCGTACATCATCCTGCGGTTTGCAAATCCGGAACAATGGGCGGCACCGGGAGAGGTGCTCAACGTCCCGCTGACGGCGTTCAACACGTTCATGCTGATCTGTAGCAGTGTCACGATGGTCAAAGCGTTCGCCGCGATTGAGCACGGCGATCAGGCCGGACTCAAGAAGTGGCTGCTGGCAACGATCGTGCTGGGCGCGGCGTTCGTCGGCATTCAGATCTTTGAGTACATCAAGCTCGTCGAGCACGGGTTTGTGCCCGTTGCGAGTCAGTACGCCGCAGGCGGAGGGCCGCTGTACGGCTCGACGTTTTATACCATGACCGGCTTTCACGGCGCACACGTCTCGATCGGCGTGCTGTGCTTGGTCTTCACGCTGGTCAAAGCGGTTCGTGGTCACTACACAGAGGAGTACTTCTCGGGCGTAGAGATCATGGGGTTATACTGGCACTTCGTGGATCTGGTTTGGATTATCTTGTTCACCATCGTTTACCTGATCTAGGACGTCGACGTGGCTCACAAGAAACCAAACTACTACCTGGTCTGGCTGTACCTGTTGGTCCTGACGATCGCCGAGGTGATGGTAGCGTTCATATCCGGGCTGCCGTTTGAGGTGCTGGTCTTCATCCTGTTGTCCTTAGCGATCTGGAAAGCGGCGCTTGTGGCGATGTACTACATGCACCTCCGGTTCGAGCCGCCACGGCTAGTAGTCCTGGCCCTGGCTCCCCTGCCGCTGGCGGTTCTGATCACGATC
>JBFGIA010000093.1:0-8795 GCA_041577935.1 Gemmatimonadota bacterium
ACTACCTGCCCAACAGACGTCCGATCGCCTGAACGCGATGTTCGCCGAGTACGACGAGGAGTTCCTCGAGCTCAACCCGATCTCGGCGACCTTCCGCGGCGATCATCGCTACGACGACCGATTCGTCAACTCCCTGACCGACGAGTACGCCTCCGAGATGCGGTCGCTACAGGAGCGGTACCTGGAGCGATTGGGCGAGTTCGACCCCGAAGATCTTGGGCCACAAGACCGCCTCAGCTACGACATCTTCAAGCTACAGCGCGAGAATACCCTCGAGGGTTTCACCGAGGGGTACTTCGACCTGCGGAACCTGATGCCGGTGAACCAGTTCTTCGGCTTTCACAACTTTTTGGCGCTATTGGGATCGGGCGGAAACGCACAACCGTTCGCGACTGCGGCAGACTACGACAACTGGCTTGCGCGCTCAGCCGGGTACACCGATTGGACCGACTCGGCGATCGCCAAGATGCGCGAGGGGATCGAGGCCGGAATCGTCCAGCCGCAACTCATCATGGAAAAGGTCATTCCGCAGCTCGAAGCGCACCTGGTCAGCGACGTCGACGAGAGCGTGTTCTGGCGACCGATCACGAACATGCCGAAGGACATCGCGACCGACGATCGAGACCGGCTAACGGCGGCCTACCGCGACCACATCCAGACGGTGCTCATTCCGGCCTACCGGACGATGCGCGATTTTGTGCGTGACGAGTACCTGCCGCACACGAGAGACACCGTCGGTCTCAGCCATGTTCCGGGCGGTGCCGAGCTCTACGCCTACAACGCGCGAACGATCACCACGACCGATCTGACCCCCGAGCAGATCCACGAGATTGGCAAACGCGAGGCGGAGAGGCTGTTTGCCGAGATGGAGCGCGTCCGCAACGAAGTTGGCTTCGAGGGCGACATGCAAGCGTTCTTCGAGTATCTGCGTACTGATCCCGATTTGTTCTTCGAGCGGGAAGAGGACCTGCTGGCCGGCTACGAAGTGCTGCGCGAAAAGATCAACGCCGCACTCGGTCAGATCTTCGACGTGGCGCCAAAGGCCGACTACGTCATCAAGCCGGTCGAGCCATTTCGCGCGCCACAGATGGCGGCCGGGCAGTACTTCAGCGCCGCGCCCGACGGCTCGCGGCCGGGCATCTTTTACGTCAACACGTACAAGCTCGATGCGCGACCCAAGTACGCGATGGAGGCGCTGTCACTTCACGAAGCGTCTCCAGGGCATCACTTTCAGATCTCGATCCAGCAGGAAATCGAGGAACTGCCCGCCTTCCGACGCTTCGGCGGATTCACCGCCTACGTCGAAGGGTGGGCTCTGTATGCCGAATCACTGGGCCGCGCGCTCGGGCTGTATACCGATCCGTATCAGTACTTCGGCGCGTTGTACTTCGACATCTGGCGTGCCAACCGGTTGGTCGTCGACACCGGCATGCACGCGCTCGGCTGGACGCGACAGCAGGCGATCGACTGGATGATGTCGAACTCGCCGATGACCGAACAAGACGTCGTGGCCGAAGTCGATCGTTACATCGTGATCCCAGGTCAGGCACTGGCGTACAAGATCGGTCAGCTCAAGATCCGCGAGCTGCGGAAACGCGCCGAACGTGAGCTCGGCGACGAATTCGACGTACGCGAGTTTCACAACGTCGTGCTGACCGCCGGCGCTGTCCCGCTATCGGTGCTCGAATCTCGTGTCGATCGTTGGATCGAGAGCGAGCGCTCATGAAAGCTGCCGAGCTCTTTATCCGCTGCATCGAGAACGAGGGCGTCGAGCGGATCTTTGGCATCCCCGGCGAGGAGAACATTGACGTCATGGATGTCCTCCTCGACAGCTCGATCGAGTTCATCACCACCCGTCACGAGCAGGGCGCGGCGTTCATGGCCGATGTCCACGGCCGGTTGACGGGCCAAGCCGGTGTCTGTCTGGCGACGCTCGGGCCGGGCGCCACCAACCTGGTGACCGGTGTCGCCGACGCGAACATGGATCGCGCGCCGCTGGTCGCGATCGCCGGCCAGGCCGCGACGACGCGGATGCACAAGGAGAGCCACCAGCACCTCGATCTGGTCAACCTGTTCCGCCCGATCACCAAGTACAGCACGCAAGTATTGGCGGCCGAGATCGTCCCCGAGATCGTGCGCAAGGCGTTCAAGCAGGCCGAGGCCGAGAAACCGGGAGCCAGCTTTATCGACCTGCCCGAGAACATCGCTAAGGCCGAAATCGACGATAAGGAACCACTCAAGGTGCAGCGCGCGCTGGCGCCGGTGCCGCCGGAGGAGAAGATCCGGCAGGCGTCGGAGCTTATCGCCGGCGCGCGCTATCCGTTGGTGATGGCTGGCAACGGCGTCATCCGCGCCGGAGCAGCCGATGCACTGGTGCGATTCGCCGAGACGCTAAACCTGCCGGTGGCGACGACGTTCATGGCCAAGGGCGCGATCCCGTGGTCACACCCAAACGCGTTGGGCGCGGTCGGACTTCAAGCGTACGACTACATCGGATGCGGTTTCGATCGCGCGGACGTCGTGGTGTGCGTCGGGTACGACATGGTCGAGTACCACCCGTACCTTTGGAACCCGGATCGCAATCACCAGATCGTCCACATCGACTCCACGCCGGCCGAGGTCGATGAGCACTACATCGTCGCGGCCGGGCTGATCGGCGACATCGGGCAAGCGCTCGATGCCCTCGCCGCCGCCAGTCAACCCCAGGACTCACTCCCAGCGTCGGGTCTGCGGCGTGCGATCGGCGACGAGCTCTCGGAGCACGCCAACGACGACGGGTTCCCGATCAAGCCACAAAAAATCCTCTGGGACCTGCGCCAGGTGCTCGAGCCCGACGACATCGTCATCAGCGACGTCGGCGCACACAAGATGTGGATCGCCCGGATGTACCAGGCCGAGCGCGCCAATACATGCTTGATCTCGAACGGGTTCGCATCGATGGGGATCGCGCTCCCGGGCGCTATCGGCGCCAAGCTCGTCTATCCCGACCGCACGATCGTCGCGGTGACTGGCGACGCCGGGTTCCTTATGAACTCACAGGAGATCGAGACCGCGCTCCGAACGGACACGCCGATCGTGATCCTGATTTGGAACGATGCCGAGTACGGTTTGATCACTTGGCATCAGCTGCGCCACTTCGGCCGGCCGAGCCACACCGAGTTCACCAACCCTGACCTGGTCGCGTACGCCGAGAGCTTTGGCGCCACGGGGTACCGCGTCGAGGCCACCGACGAACTTGTACCGATCCTCAAACAGGCGATCGACGACGAAACGGTCGTCGTCATCGACTGCCCGGTCGATTACGCCGAGAACATGAAGCTCACCAAGAAGCTCGGTGAGCTAGTGTGTCCGATCTAGATGGCTGATCACTTCCCGCTCTTAGTACCCGGTGCACACGCTGCCGGCACGATGGAGGTCACCGCACCGTTTGACAACGCGGTGATCGCGACCATCGAGCAAGCCGATCAACCCGGTGTCGACAAAGCGCTGACGACCGCCTACCGGCTGTACCGCGATCGCGACACGTGGCTCTCGCCGGCGACGCGAATCGCGATCCTCGACCGCGCAATCGAGATCATGCGCGAGCGGCGTGACGAGCTGGCGCTCGAAGCTGCCCGCGAGGGCGGCAAGCCGCTGATCGACTCCGAGGTCGAAGCCGACCGCGCGATCGACAGCGTTCGTATCTGCGTCGAAGAGCTGCGCACGCAACGCGGCACCGAGATCCCGATGAACGTCAACGCGGCGTCAGCCGGACGGCTGGCGTTCACGCAACACGAACCGCGTGGCGTGGTGGTCGCGTTCAGCGCCTTCAACCACCCGCTCAACTTGATCGCGCATCAAGTTGGTCCGGCGGTCGCCACCGGCTGCCCGGTGATCGTCAAGCCGGCCGAAGCGACACCGCTGTCGTGCTGGCGGTTCGTCGAGATCATGCACGAAGCGGGGTTGCCCCCCGAGTGGTGCCAGGCGCTGATGACGACCGACCTCGACGTCGCCGGTCAGCTGGTCAGTGACTCGCGGGTCGGGTTCTTCAGCTTTATCGGCAGCGCCAAGGTCGGCTGGATGCTGCGTTCCAACCTCGCACCGGGCGCCCGCTGCGCCCTCGAGCACGGCGGGGCGGCGCCGGTGATCGTGGCCCGCGATGCCGACCTCGACGACGCTCTGCCGCTTTTGGCGAAGGGCGGCTTTTACCACGCGGGTCAGGTGTGCGTCTCCGTGCAGCGGGTTTACGCGCATCGCGACGTGGCGCGTCAGGTCGCCGAGAGACTCGCCGAGCTGGCGTACGAGATGACGGTCGGCGATCCGACCCTGCCGGTCACCGAGATCGGTCCGCTCATCCGCGAGGGCGAGGTCACTCGTGTCGGCGAGTGGGTCGAGGAGGCGATCGACGGCGGCGCCGAACATTTGAGCGGCGCGCGCGAGCTGTCGTCGACCACGTACGCGCCGACGGTGCTCTACAATCCACCGACGAGCGCCAAGGTCAGCACGCTCGAGATCTTCGGGCCGGTGATCGCGGTCTACCCGTACGATCGATTCGACGAGGCGCTCGGGTTGGCGAACTCCCTTCCGTACGCTTTCCAGGCCGCTGTCTTCACGCGCGATCTCGACACCGCGTTGCGCGCTTCCCGGTACCTCGACGCGTCGGCTGTCATGGTGAACGATCACACGGCGTTCCGGGTCGATTGGATGCCGTTCGCTGGGGTCCGCGAGTCGGGGCTCGGCACGGGCGGGATCCCGTATACGATGCGCGACATGCAACTCGAAAAGATGACGATCGTACGGTCGGCCGAGCTGGGGTACCCGGGCGGTTGAGCGGACCCCGGCGTTAAACCCTCACACTGGAGGACGCATGGAGATCCCGAAAGACGCCTACGAGCGCATCGCAGCCGAGATCACGAGCGACGCGAGTCCCGTCGGCATCGATGCCAAGAAGACCCACATCATGATCCTGTACAAGCTGATGGAGATCGAGAAGCGACTGGCCCGGCTCGAGCGCTCGGACTCTTAATTCCACACTTCCCCGTGACACAAAAAGCACGACGGCTCGCCGTTGTCGCCCCCCCGTAGATCCGCGCCGTGACACTGCACACAGTTTTGCTCGGGGTCATTGAGTCCCGAGCGGTGAAACGCGCCGCCGCGTCGGATGGTGTGGTCTTCGAGGCCGGCCGGTGGCGCCGTCGGGTTGCTCGAATCGCTGCACGACAATCCGAGCACGATGGCGACAATCGATAGCGCTACTCGGTTAGCCATCCGGTAGCTCGTCCTTGACCCACGTCCACGCCGCTACCGTGCTCGGCAACCCGAGTGTCCCGGCGGCCAGGGCGACGACCTGCTCCAGCGCTTTGACGTCGATCCCCATGGCGACCGCCTTGCGGACGCTCGAGTGGACTGCGCCCTCGCGCATCGCGCCGATCGCGATCCCGAGCTTCACCAGTCGAATCGTGTCTGCATCCAGCGGACCCACATTGCCACCCTTACCGATCAGATCCCAGGCCTTGGCCAGCTCGGGGTATCGCTTGACGAACTCGGTGTACGTCGACGGCGGTTTTGGTAGTGTCATCTCAATCTCCTGCTCCTTTGACCCCTCTCAAGAGTTTTCTCCGCTTCCGCGCCACGCGAACCAGGTGCGCGTTGTCACGCGCCAACGAACCATCCGGAAGAGTTAGTGTGTCTTCCAAACCGATTCGAGTTTCGTAACGGCGAACGATCGCGATATCGATCAACGGCCACGTCGTCGGGCCAAATCCATGCAGCAGCCGCGGCGCTCCCACGCCGTTGGCGTCGAGCTCGTGTTCGATCTCGCTCACCTTTTCGAGCGCCAGTGCGCTGTCCCGTTCACGCGGCTGTAACACGATCCGAACGCCACGGTCGACCAGGTCGCTGGCGAGAAACGTTTCGGCCGCTTGCCAATCGTTTAGGCCAACCTCGACGCCGACACCGAGGTCTATCAAGGCCTTCATCAACTCGACCGAACCGCGCTCATTGAAGTTGACCGACGCGAGATCGGGCTTCTCTCGCCACCCACGCACCGCGCGCAACCGTTTTTCCGTATCGGGAACGATCCACGCCGCTGTACTGATCCCGATCGGCGTGTCGGGGCACGCTTGCCGAACAGCTCGGAGCGTCCGATCGACATCGTGCGCTGCCAAGCTCTCCCTGCGAGTTTTGTTTCGTACATGCAGGTGGATGACGTGGGCACCGGCGCTCACTGCATGGCGCGCCTCGCGTGCCAACTCTTTCGCGGTAACCGGCAAGTGCGAGTGTTCGTGCGGATCGCGAGAGCCGTTGAGCGCGGCCTCGAGTACCGGACCCTGGTCGGGTTCGGGCTCTAGCTCTCCGGGGAATACCATAGATCGAACCAGTATGCGAGCGCGCGCCACTCACCCCACTTGTCGTAGATCTCGAGCATCCGTTTATCGGTCACCGGCTTGCGCGCCCTGGGGAAATATTTCTCTTTTACGAACCCGCGGAAAACGGTGTCGAGTCCGATTCTATCGTACCGACCCAGCACCGCCAACACGTGCGCCGCGGCGTACGGCCCGATGCCAGGCAATTCCAGGATCTCGCCCTCGAGATCCGCGGTCGATCCGTCCCACAACTCCCAGCGATCGAGATCGAGCCGACCGTTCGCGGCAGCGCGGGCGATCGCAGCCAGCGACTCGGCTCGGTACCCCCACCGGCCTTCCTCACGCAACCGCTTAGCTCCGATCGCCGCCACCCGATCCGGTATCGGGAAAACCCCTTCGTCGTCCGCCAGGGCGACGAGGTTGGCGACCATCGCCGTCGTGCCACCCCACGTCGTGTTCGTAGTCGCTAACACCTTGACCACATCTTCGAACAAACTCGCCGCGCGGATCAGACGACCAAAGCCGGTTCGTTCGGCGTGGACAAACGGTTCCCCGGCTTCGCGGCATCGCGCATAGAACGGAGCCAGGTCATCACTCAACCTCAGGATCCGTGCTACTGCCGATTCGACGGCCGTCCACTCCGACCGGGTGAGACCGACGCGCGCCCCACGGCCGCCGGTCACCTGCGCTAGCAGCCCGGTGCCGCGGCCACACGGTTGGCTCAGCACGACCTCGGTCCCGCGATTACCGGGCAGACGGTACCGGGCCCGCAGCGTGCTCGTCTCCCCGTCCCAATGGAACGGCGCCAAAACGCACCATCCGTTCGACATCGCCGTGGAACGGAAGTTGAAATCAGCGGGAACCTGGATGTGCTGTTTTCGCTCGATAGGAGTTTGAAATTAGTAGACCAGCTTCCGCCGTCACGCCTATATTTCGACAAGGGATCAGCCTAATCTGAGGTGAATGCATGCCTGACGTTGTGAATATCGGGGACAAGATTCACGTCATGACGCGGAGAAGTTTTGACGGCGACCTCCGCCGTCACATGGTGGGGGAGATTCTCGCCTTCGACGATGGAATCGTGCGCGTTCGTGGCTACACGTTCCTGTATGACCAGTTTCGAAACGAGTTCGTGCGGCGGCCCGAGATCCGAACCCGACTTCTGGGGCTCGGCGACAGCGGTCACGTGATCAACGTCTTGCCGGCAGAAGTCGAGATCGAACGACTACGCTACACACACTCAGATGAACGGCGCTTGGTTCTTACTGACGGGCGCGGATACTCACTCGACATCAACGAGTTTTCGACTACTCGCTAAGCGTCTCCACAGCGCACCCGGCACCTTCCTTCTCCGTACTCGTAGGTCACGGTCGGACCCTCCGCTGTATCAATGCCGGTCGTCGCACCCTCTACAGGTACGCGGGGTGGACTCCGGATCGTCCGGTCGCCGCCTCCGGACAACTCTTCAGGGAAAGATCGTATGAAACGACTCAGACGTAACGTTGCGCTCGTATCCGGGGTTCTCTGCCTCGGGCTGCTGGTCGCGGGCTGCCCCTCGAGCAATCCGACCAGCCCCACCTCGAGCAGCTCCAGCTCCAGCTCTAGTTCGAGCTCCAGCTCTAGTTCGAGCTCCAGCTCTAGTTCGAGCACCAGCTCCTCGACCTCGTCCAGCACTTCCAGCTCGACGAGCTCTTCGAGCACCACCTCGAGCACGTGATGAGCGCCGACGGGCTGCAGCGAGCTCGTGCGTTGCGCCCGCCGGCTCTCGCTTTTCTCGTAGTCGGCGCCTTCGTCGCTCCGGCGGCGTGGGCGGGAACGATCACGCTCGACGTGCGCACCCGATGCGAGGCCGGCCCGGCCGCTGTGCGCTGCGCGGTGGAGATCTCGAATCGGGGCGACGAGGCGGCGCTCGAGCTGACCGCCGACGTCGAGGCTGGCGCATGGGCCGAGCGCGCGGGAATCCGCGCCAGGCTCGCCCCCGGGGAGACGTGGACTTTCGACGTCGACGTCGAACCCGATCGGCTCCGACCCGGACGGACCCCGGTCCTCGTTCGGGTCGGCTACCGGGACGAGGGCGGCTACCCACTCTCGGCGCTCTCCTGGGGACTGCTCGAATCGGGCGCCGGTCGGACCCTCGACCTCGACGCGACGCTCGACTCGATCGCCCTTCGCGGCGGCGACGCGACGACCACGATCCACATCCAAGGGCTCGCACCGACCACCGATCCGGTGACGGTTCGGCTGATTCTCCCCGGCGAGCTCGGCGTCGTCGGTTCTTCCGCGGCACGTGTGCGCCCGGACGCCGACGGCAGAGCCGAGGCGTCGTTCCGCGTCCAGAACGTCTCCGGGTTTCCCAGCAGCTCCTACGAGATCCTGGCGCTCGTCGAGACCCGCTCGGCCGATTCGCGGGACGCGCTTTTCGTGCCCGCGACGGTCCGTCTCGAGCCGCCT
>JBFGIA010000094.1:0-8635 GCA_041577935.1 Gemmatimonadota bacterium
CTTTTTCAAGCCAGCCATTACGTCGGACCGGCGCCCGTTCCGCTCAAGGTGTATCACGAGTGGGTGGAGAAGCAGTCGATGCTGAACGTGACGATCGAGCCCGAAGCGATCGACGCCGGACTAAGCCACCTCGTACTCGGGAAAGAGATCCTGCGGCAGCTGGGACCTGCGATCAACTCCGGTCGATCGATGTTCCTCTACGGCCATGCCGGCAACGGTAAGACCGAGGTTGCCCAGTCGATCTCCAAGATGATCAGCGGCAACATCTATGCCCCGTACGCAATCGAAGTCGAGGGCCGTGTCATCGTCGCGGTTCAAGACTTCGATCTTGGTGAAGAGATCAGGCAGAGCGAGTCCGAGAGCTGGTTGGCCGAGGAGGCCACTTTCGATACCCGGTTTGCTCACGTGCCTCGACCGGTGGTCTTCACCGGTGGAGAGTTGAGTCTTGAGCAGATGGATCTGCGGTTCGATCCCCATGCCCGGTTCTACCGGGCGCCGCTTCAAGTCAAGGCCAATGGCGGCGTGCTGATCATCGACGACTTGGGTCGCCAGCTGGTTCGTCCCGACGAGCTCCTCAACCGGTGGATGGTGCCGCTGGAAAAGCGGACCGACTTCCTGACGCTCCACACCGGGCATTCGTTCCCGGTGCCGTTCGATTGTCTGCTCATCTTCTCGACCAACCTGGAGCCGTCCGAGCTGGTCGACGAAGCGTTCCTGCGCCGGATCCACTACAAGATCAACATGCGGAGTCCGTCGAGAGAGGAGTACGCCCAGATCCTGCGGCGTTGCTGTGAGGAGAAGTCGATCGAGTTCGACCCGAGCAGCGTCGAGACGATCTTCGACGACTACTACGATCGGCATGGCATCGCACCGCGTGGTTGTCATCCGCGCGACATCGTGTTGCACCTTTGCGATCTGGCTCGGTATGAGCGAGGTAAGCCGATGTTAGGGGAGGGCAGGCTCGAGGAGGCGTGCGAGTCGTACTTCCTCACATAGGTCGATCGTAGACCACAAGAGCCCCCGATTCGGGCCCCCACCGGGCGTTGCAATCCGTCCATGGGTGGCATAGGTTTGGTCTCGCCCCAGGCTCACAGGGCTCGACCCTACCAACCCCGTCAGGACCGGAAGGTAGCAGCGGTACGTAGAAGCTCGGGTAGCTGTGGTCAGCCTGGGGTATCTGCTTGTTCGCAAGTTCCCTGACCACCTGGCTAGAGAGTCGACGACCGCCCCGATGTCCCATCAGCCGCTGGCGCTGAAGTACCGTCCGACGACGTTCGCGGACGTTATCAGCCAGGAGCACGTCACCCGCACACTGAGAAACGCGCTGGATGGTCAGCGGATCGCTCAGGCGTATCTGTTCGCTGGACCGCGCGGTAGCGGGAAGACATCCACGGCCCGCATTCTCGCCAGAGCGCTCAACTGTGACCGTGGTATCAGCGGCGAGCCGTGCGGTGAGTGCGATAACTGCATAGCGATTGCGACCGGTCGATCACTCGACGTGATGGAGATCGATGCGGCTTCCAACCGCGGGATCGATGATATCAAGGAGCTTCGCGAGACGGTCAAGTATGCACCCGCTCAAGGCCGATTCAAAGTGTACATCGTGGACGAGGTCCACCAGCTTTCAAAGGATGCGTTCAACGCGTTTCTAAAGACGCTCGAGGAGCCGCCACCCGGAGTGGTGTTTGTGCTGGCGACCACCGAGCCGCACCGGATCTTGGCGACGATCCTCTCACGCTGCCAGCGGTTCGATTTTCGACCGATCCCGCTAGCCGAGATACGTGATCGGCTGGTCTGGATCGCCGGGCGCGAGAAGATCGGCCTCGAAGCAGAAGCTGCATTCGCGATCGCGAAGAAGGCCGACGGCAGTTTGAGAGACGCGTTGTCCCTGCTCGACCAAGTGGTAGCGTTCGGCGGGGACGAAGTGAGTCTCGATGCTATCCATCGACTGATCGGAATGCCGGACGAAGAACGTTACCTCGAATTGACGACGCTACTGGCAGCTGGCGATAGCGGTCAGACCCTGAGCTTTGTGCAGCAGCTGCGCAGCGAGGGGTACGATCTCGAGGAGTTCTACGTTGGGCTTCTCGAACATCTTCGGAATTGTCTGCTGTTCGCCATCGGTGATGGCAGTTCGCTAGCTGACGTTCCCGAACGATTGTACGCTCGCTATCAAGAAACGGCGGACGAGCTGGGGGCCGAAGATCTGCTGCGCATGCTCACGCTGGCGACCGAGGAGGAACAGCCGTTCCGGAGATCGAGCCGGCAATCTCTGGTGCTCGAGGTGTTGCTCGTGCGCTTGGCGCTGTTGGATCGTAGCGTCGATCTCGAGGTCGTCTTGAGATCGCTTGGAAAGGGTGGACGTCCGCCATCGCAACGAGCGACCAAAAAACGGTCCACCAAGCAAGAGAACCGAGCTGGTGACGACCAGCCGGCGAGCCACGACGCGTCGCTTACACTCGAACACCTCCTGGCCGCGTGGGACGATGTCTTGGAGGCTGTTCACGCGCGCCGACCAACGGTCGCAGCACTGCTCCAGGGGGTCGCCCCGAGTCGGTGCACGGCCGATGAGATCGTGCTTGCCGCTCCGGCCGATGCGGAGTTTCGCTTGGAGCAGTTGTCGCGAGGTGACATGTTGGAACCGCTGGTGGAGATACTCGGCCAGCGGTGGAGCTTCGGCGGTCGGGTTTCTATCACCGAGACTGCGGACGCGAAGCCCGACGCACAGTCCGCCGAGAAGAACCAGCGACCGAGCGGCCACGAGCTCACCGCCCGCGATATGGAGTCGCGGGTCAAGGGCGATCCGAAGTTGCAGCAAGCGGTGGATCTTTTTGATGCCAGCGTGGTTCGCGTACATCGATCCTCTCCAGCTCAATCGTGATCGAAAGGAGAACACTCGATACTTGATGAACAATCTCGGAAACCTCTTGAAGCAGGCTCAGAAGATTCAGAGCCAGGTATCGGAAATACAGACCGAGCTAGGGAAGCGCCGTATCGAGGCGTCTTCGGGTGGCGGAATGGTGGTTGCCGTCGTCAACGGGCGACAGGAGCTGATCTCTCTACAGATAGACCCCAGCGCGGTAGACCGGGATGACGTGGAGATGCTGGAAGACTTGATCGTGGCGGCGGTCAACGAAGCCACGCGGAGGGCCAGCGAGATGGCGAGCGCGGAGATGCAGAAGCTCACTGGCGGACTCCCTCTGCCCGGTCTCCTCGACTAGGGCGGTCTAGGGCTGGGAGGCGCGCGTGGCGGATGCGGTCGAGACACTGATCGAGGAACTGGCCAAGCTCCCGGGCATCGGGCGGAAGACCGCCAGCCGGCTCACGTTCTACATGCTAAAACAGCCGCGCGAGGCTGCGTCTCGTTTGTCGGAAGCGATTCTCCAGGTCAAGGATCGGATCGTTTTTTGTGAAACGTGCGCCAACATTTCCGAGGGGCCACAGTGTGTTTATTGCCGTGATCCCAGACGCGATGACGCGTTGATCTGCGTCGTCGAAGAACCAAGCGATATTCAGGTAATCGAACGCAGCGCGACCTTCCGAGGGCGGTATCACGTGCTTCACGGTCACCTCTCACCACTCGATGGGGTGGGTCCCGAGTCGCTGACCGTCGACCGGCTGCTGGGTCGCATCCAGAACGGTGACGTCGAGGAAGTCATCCTGGCGACGAACCCGGATGTGGATGGGGAGGCCACAGCGTTGTATCTGCAGCGGACTTTGAACCCCCTAGGGGTGCGGGTGACCCGTATCGCTCGTGGCGTTCCGATGGGAGGAAGCATCGAGTTCCTCGACGAACTGACGGTGGGTCAAGCGCTGACCGGTCGACGCGAGCTGTAGGTCAGCCCCTTTCTCGATCCCCTGTGAACACACCCAACAAGATCACCGTGGCCCGGATCGCGGTAACACCGTTGATCGCGTGGTTGATCTATCAAGACGGGCTCGTTGAGCGTTGGGCGGCGTTCATCGTCTTTGTCGCCGCTGCCGTGAGCGATGTTGTCGATGGCAGTCTCGCCAGGGACAAGGGAGAGGTCACTCGCTTCGGTCAATTGTTGGACCCGATCGCCGACAAGATGTTGGTGTTGGTCACGATCCTGCCGCTGTTCGGGCTCGGGCTGGTGCCACTGTGGTTGGTTATCCTGATCTTGGCACGCGAGGTCATCATCACCGTGTTCCGAGCGTACAACTATCGTGAAGGACACGTCATCCCCGCGACCCGCTGGGGCAAATCGAAGGCATTGAGTCAAAACTGGTTCGTCGGCTCGTTGCTCGTGCTGAGGATCAACCAGATGTACACTGAGTCGCGAGGTTTTGGCGGTGTCGGATGGGGTCGTTGGGAGACGTTTACCCGGGGGGTGGTCGAGGTCACTCTGTGGCTCGTCGTCGGGTTGACTCTCTTGTCGATGCTCGATTACCTGGTTCGGCATCGAGACGTGTCGATCGGTCGCGAAGCTTGAGCCGGATCGCGGTGCTGATCGCCACGCTGGGGCCGGTTGGCTACTGGCCGTGGGGACCGGGCACGCTGGCGTCGGCGCTGGTTGCAGTCGCGTGGTGGCGCGTCCCGGTCGACTTGGGCGCCTGGTTGGCCGTGCTTGCCGTGGTGATCATGGTGGGGGTTGCGTCTGCTGACCGCGCAGAAAAGCGGCTCGGACCGGATGACGGTCGCATCGTGATTGACGAGATCGCCGGCATGGGGTTAGCAGTGCTGGTGGTCCCGCACACTCTCGCCGGTGCGTTTGTGGCGTTTCTCTTGTTCAGGGCGCTCGATATCGGAAAACCACCACCCATCCGCCAGACACAATCGGTAACCGGTGGCTGGGGGATCATGCTGGACGACCTCGTGGCCGGATTGGGCGCCGCGGCGCTGGTGCTCGCCGGACGCGGGTTGCTGGGTTCGTACTCGTAGCGATAGAGGAGCATGGGAGCCGAGATCGTCGCCATTGGAAACGAGCTCCTGCTCGGCGAGACGGTCGACACCAATAGTGCGCACGTGGCTCGATGTTTGGCTCGAATAGGGGTCCGGGTCCATCGGACGACCGTGGTCGGTGATGATCGTGAGCGGCTTCGCGCGGTGCTGACCGAGGTGCGCGACCGGTCGCGTTTGGTGATCACGATGGGCGGGCTGGGTCCGACACACGACGACATCACGCGCGAGATCGTGGCCGAGGTATTTGACCGTCGACTTCTTCTGGATGAGCCTTTGCTGTTGGAGCTCAAGGAGAGATTTCGGCGGTTTGGTTACGAGATGCCGCCCGGTAACCGATCGCAGGCAGAGGTGCCCGAGGGTGCCAGGGTGATTCCCAACCCTCACGGGACGGCGCCCGGTTTGATCATCGACGACGAGCGGACGACCTTCTACGTGCTCCCAGGTGTCCCGACCGAGATGAAAGCGCTACTCGATGACACTGTGCTGCCGGGTATACTTGCTGCGAGCGCCGGGCGGGAGCCGGTGGTCCAGTCACGGGTAGTGCGGACGGTGGGCATCGGGGAGTCAGCGCTGGCCGAAATGTTGGCCGATGTGGTGGCCGAAGCTGCTCCACTCGAAGTCGCGTTCCTGCCCCATCTGGGTCGGGTCGACGTTCGCTTGACGGCGACTGAGTTGCCCGTCAGTGAGGCCGAGCCGCGGCTCGCGGAGTTGGCATCCGCGATCGCCGCTCGGGCCGCTCGTTGGTACTATGGAGAGGACGGGACCACGTTGCCCGACGCGGTCCTCGAGCAGCTACGGAATCGCGGCTGGACGGTGGCGATAGCCGAGTCGTGCACCGGCGGCGGCTTGGGGGCTGCCCTTACTGAGGCGCCCGGAGCGAGTGACGTTTTCCTCGGTGGAATCGTGGCCTACTCAAATGATGTCAAGATCGCGGCTCTCGGCGTTCCTCCGGGTCTACTGGAGGAGCACGGCGCGGTGAGCGAGGCCGTGTGCCGATCGATGGCGACGGCGATTCGCGAGCGTTTCGGAGCTGCCGTGGGTTGCGCGATCACCGGTGTGGCTGGCCCCGGCGGGGGCACACCTGAGAAACCAGTCGGACTCGTCTATTGTGGCGTAGAAACGCCGCTCGGCTCAGGAATCCGTCGCCTCGACCATCCAGGTACCCGTGACGCCGTGCGCGAACGGGCAACGTTGTCGACGATGGGGTTGCTGCTTTCGATGACTCGGGCGGATCAAGGCCCAGCGGAGGTCACCGCGTGACACTGCGCGCAGCAGAATGCTACTTCCGGGCTAGCGATGGCGCGCTGGTCCACTTTGACGCTCGGGACGCCGAACCCGAAGCGCGCGGCGTTTGTGTGACGCTTCACGGCATGGGCGAGCACCTAGAGAAGTACGATGAGTGGGCTCGCTACGCGGTGGAGCGCGGATACAACATCACTTCTTACGATCAACGCGGTCACGGGTTGACACGCGGTCGACGTGGTGATTTCGAGTTTGCTGATTTGGTCGCAGATCTCGATCGGTTCGTGACCGTCAGTGCGGATCGCTATCCCGATTTGCCGCTGTTTGTGTTGGCCCACAGCCTGGGCGGACTGGTAGCGCTCAAGTACGCTGCGGGAGCGACTCATGCGGCGCTCGCGGGGATGGCGCTTTCCGGACCACCGCTCGTACTCGTCCGCCGCCATCCGCCGTGGTATCCATGGTTGATTCGCGGGCTGGCGCGGGTGGCCCCGTGGGTACCGTTGCCCCGCGGCACCGACCCCTCGCGACTGACCCGCGATCCAGATCGGCTGGAGGCGTTGCGGCGGGATCCGTACTTCCATCGCGTGATCACACCGCGTGCGATGCTAGGGATCGCGGAAGCGATGGAGACGGTCCGGATGACACCCGAGAAAGTATCGATCCCGTTGCTGTTCCTTGTCGCTCGCGCGGATACCGTTGTCAGCGGTGCGGACGTGCTCGCGTACGCGCATTTTGTAGCCTCCAAGGATGTATCGATCGAGCAGTACCCGGGCGCCTACCATGAGCTGCTCAACGATCTCGGTCGACGAGCGGTGTTTGATCGGATCTGCACTTGGTTCGATGGTCACGTCAGCTGATCGAGTCCGCTCTTTCGTCGCCCTCCCCTGTCCGTCCCAACTTCGCGCCTCGATCGCCCGCGCCTTTGAAACGTGGACTGTGTCGAGTAAAGGGATTCGTTGGGTCGACCCCGGCAACAGCCACCTCACACTCAAGTTTCTCGGAGACGCCAGCGCCGATCAGCTGGATCGGCTCGACGAGCGGTTGCGGGCGATCGCGGCGACCGTTGGACCGGTCGAGTTCCATGCCGGCGAGACGGGCGCGTTTCCCAACTGGAAGCGTCCGCGAGTATTGTGGCTTGGACTGGTGGGAGCGGAGCCGATCGTGACGTTAGCGGAAGCGGTCGAGGCAGCCGCTCGCGAGGTCGGCTTCGAGCCCGAGCAGCGATCTTTCTCTCCGCACCTGACGTTGGCGCGGGTCAAACGGCCGCCGGCGGCGCGTGGCGTGGCGCGCGCGGTTCGCGGTTGGCGACCATTGATTGGTGTTGAGCTGGTCTCGGAGATCGTCCTCTATCGCAGCGACCTGCTGTCCGACGGAGCGCGCCACACCCCGTTGGCGCGGTACGAATTGAGCGGCGGCTAGGGTGAGCCTCAAGGTCCTTCACTTGGCGGACGTTCATTTGGGAGCCCGAATGTCGAATTTTGGTCGTTACGCCGACCAGCGACGGCAGGACGTCGAGGTCGCGCTCCGACGCGCTACTGACCTAGCGATCAAGCGTGAGGTCGATCTGGCTTTGTTCGCTGGTGACTTGTTCGATTCGCACCACCCGGATCGCGAGACCGTGAACGTAGCCCGTCGCGAGTTGGCCCGACTGAGAGAAGCCGGCATTCGCTCGTTTGGTGTGCCGGGGACTCACGACAGCTTAGGCTTCACGGACAGCGTCTATCGACGTGACGACCTCCCCTTCGACCACTTCTTTGTCGATCCCGACTTTGCGAACCCGGTTACGCTCGATGTCGGTGGTCACTCGGTGACCGTCTATGGCATCGCCTACGACCGCGACCACACGTCGGACAGTTGGCGCACGTTCACTCGGCGCGAGGCTGACGGTTTTCACATCGCGATCGCTCACGCCGCTTGCCAGGACAATCCCGGCTGGTCGATACCAGCCGACGATCTGCCGTTTACGCCGGACGATTTGGCGCGTCTGGAGGTCGATTACGTCGCGCTAGGCCACTATCACAACCTGCGGTTCTTTCACCGCGGCGAACGCGTGATCGGCGCCTACAGTGGCTCGATCGAAGGACGAAATTGGAGGGAGGTCGGAGAGCGCCATGTGGTCCTGATCGAATGGGAGGGTGTTGGAAACTCGCCCGTGGTGACTCCGTTGCCGATCCAGACCCGCATGCTCGAGACGGTGGAGATCGACATCAGCGGTCTTCCCGATTCGCCCGCCATTGCGGCTGCGGTTCGGGAGGCTTGCGAGGCGAGTTCAATCTGGCGGGTCACTCTGAACGGTGACCCCGACTTTGTTCCGAGCGCGGAAGCGATCGTGGCTGAGCTCGAGGCCCGTTACGGCTACATCGAGGTTCACGATGCGACGACCCTGGTGACGAGCCAGCTGTTGGCTGAGAGGCGCGAGGAGGAAACGGTTCGCGGAGAGTTTTTCCGACGCCTGCTCGATGCCCGCGA
>JBFGIA010000095.1:0-8526 GCA_041577935.1 Gemmatimonadota bacterium
GTACGATCTGGCGCAACCGGCGCCTGGGTGTCACCCTGGCATCCCACAAGCAATAGACCGATCGAGAATACAGGAAGACATCGAAGAGAGAACCGCACGGGAGCCTCCTTCAGCGAGTCCTTGGCCTGATCCGAAAGAATGCAATAGCATACGTCCACTATACGAAACATGCCAGACCTACCCCAACCCGCCCAATTCTGCACCGAGTGCGGTTCGCCTCTGCCAACGGGGGCGAAGTTCTGCTCTCAGTGTGGTACGCCGGTCGCGGGCCCGGTTGTAGAACCTGAGACCACAGCGCCGGACGCTGTTCCCGAGCCCAACATCCCTCCCGAGCTCCGCGCCAAGTACGAGCGTGCCCGTGAGGAGCTGAGGGGCGATCGGCGCGAGGTCGTCGTTCTGTTTGCCGACCTGTCCGGCTTCACCGCACTCTCCGAACGTCTCGACGCGGAAGAGGTCAGCCTCGTCATGCATGGGCTGCTGGGCGAGCTGGCTGATGTCGTCTACCGATACGAGGGGTACGTCGACAAGTACATCGGGGACGCGATCATGGCTCTCTTTGGGGCCCCGATCGCCCACGAGAACGACGCCGAGCGGGCGGTCCTGGCGGCCCTCGACATGCTGGAGGTGACGGCGCGGAGAAGCGACGATTCCGATCATCTGCTCTCGATTCGGGTCGGTCTCAACCAAGGTGAGGTGGTGGCTGCACACGTAGGGTCGGAGTCACGGCAGCAATACACGGTAATGGGTGACACCGTCAACGTGGCCTCGCGACTCGAGGGCGAGGCTGCCCCTGACTCGGTGCTTGTGAGCGAGTCTGTGTACGAGCGGATCGGTGACCGATTCGAGACCGAAGCCGTCGATCCAGTCACGGTTAAAGGCAAGGCCGAGCCGTTGCAGGCCTATCGCGTGGTCCGGTACCGGCCGTCAACACCAGCGGCCAAACAAGAGATGACCCCGTTTGTCGGTCGCGATGATGAACTTGCCGGGCTGGAGGCCTTTCTGCATCGGGTCGTCGAGGGAGCACCGGGGACGTTCGTCATAGAGGCCGAGGCGGGTGCAGGAAAGAGCCGCCTCGTGAACGAAGCCCTCTCACGAACTGACCTGCGGTTCGATCTTCTCGAGGTCGAGTTCTCCCCGATCGATCTCCCCGGCAGTCAATCTTTGTCGACCAATCTCTTTCGTCAGTTGAGCGCTGATCCCGGGGGCACGGCGCCTGTAGATGACGCCGGCGCAAACGCGCGTGCCTCTCAGCTTTTGGGCGCTGACTTCCAGAATCACGAGGCCGGTATCAACCAGCTTGTCCGACAGCTGTTTCGAACCACTGATGACGAATCGACTGAAGACCTCAATCCAGGCGTGGCTCGACAGAACCGATGGCTGGCCGTGATGGCGCTTCTCAGCGCCCACGCTCAGGCGGTTCCAGTCCTGATCCGCTTTGAGGATGCGCATTGGGCGGACGAGACCGACGAGGAGTTCCTGAGCTTCTTGATGCCCTTGATCGCTGGCCATCGCGTAGGTGTCGTCGTTACGGCACGTTCGGGTGTGGCACTCGACTGGGTCCCCAGCGGGGCGGAGCGCCTCGAGTTGCGGAACCTCGACGAGGAAGCCGCGCGATCGATCCTGGGCGGGTTCTTCGAGACGTTGAGACCCCAGGACCGCAAGGAGCTGATCCGTCGGAGTCAGGGGAACCCCTTCTATCTCGAAGAGCTGGCCCGATCGCTGCGTGGTGCGGTGGATACAGCCGACAGTTCCGTACCGGGGACCATTCAGGGCTTGCTTCAATCGCGGATCGATCGTCTGGACGATTCGGTCCGGCTGTTGCTCCAGATGGGGAGCGTGCTGGGTGCGGCCTTTTCGGTTGAGCTGCTGGGTCGGGTTTATCGTCTCGAGCAGCACCCAGTCAGTTTCGAGGATGCCTTGCAGAAGTTGGAAGGGGAGGGGTTTTTCGAGGTTCCGGCTGCTGATGCTGTGGGCCGCTTCCGACACGCACTGATGGTGGAAGTCGCCTACGGAAGCATCCTCGGCGGAGTGCGCAAAGTGCTCCACGAGTCGGCGGCGCGATTGGGCGAGGAGCACTACGCCGAGCGTTTGGAGGCAGAGGCGCCGTTCTTTGCCCATCACTTCTGGGAGGCGGGTCTGCACGCTGATGCCGCGCCCCATCTTTGGAACGCCGGTCGTGCGGCCGCGGACAATTACGCGCTCCATGCTGCGGAGCGCTTCCTCAATCGGCTCTCCGAGGTCATCCAAGGAGATTCGGGCGTGCTTCCGGAGTCCGCCCAGCGAGCGGATTTCATGACGACCTACGGCACCGTTCTCCGCGAGCGTGGTCGGTTCGAGGACGGTGACCGATGGTTCGAGCAGCTACAGGAGCTCGGTACGATTGAGAAGCGGGAGGAGTGGATCGGTAAGGCGCTGTTTCAGCGCGGGGCGATTGCGCTGTACCGCGGTCAGGTCGAGGACGCACAGGTCTTCTTCGAGCAGGGGCTCGAACGCTCGCCTACAGATAAGCGGGCAACCGCCGATCTGCACAGCGGGATGGGTCTCGTGCACCACTTTCACGTAGACGTCGATCGCGCGTTGGACGAGCACCGACAGGCGCTGGCCTTGCGAGAGCAAGCTGAAGACCGCTTTGGCTACGCCAAGAGTCTGATGAACATCGGCAATGTGCTGCTGCGGCTTCAGAACGACCCCGAGGGCGCTCGCACCCACTATGAACGCGCTCTTGTTCTCGCTCGGGAGAACGGCGACCGCGAAATGCAGTGCAACCTCCTTTTGAACCTCGGAACACTCGACCTCGAGCTCGGCGAGTACGCGAGCGCCGTCGGTCGCTTCGAGGATATGCAGGAAGTCGCCGAAGAGATCGGGTTTTCCCAGCTCCGGTTCCTCAGTTTGAGAAACCAGGCCGCCTGTCACGTGCGCCTGGGACGCATCGATGTGGCGCTTCAAGCTCTAAAGGCTTGTATCCAAGAGGGCGATGCAATTCTAGACGCAGGCAACCGCGTGGCGGTGCGAATCCTCCAGTTCGAGGTCTGTTTTTGCGCCCTGGACGACGCGGGGGCCGGTAAGTGGTTGCGTGAGGCGCGAGAACTGGCTGATGAACTCAGAGTGACCGAGCATGACGACTGGATCGCACTCTCCGAAGGTCGCTTGGCGGCGGCGCGTGGGGAGTGGGAGAAGGCAGCCGCAGCGGCTTCACGCGCAGAAAAGCTGGCCCGGCAGCAACGCGACGTCGATATCGCGACGATCGCTGCCGCGCATCAGTGGCGGTCGAAAGCCCGTGCGGGCTTGGAGGTCGAGGAAGACTGCGCTGTCGTGAACCCCGAACTGCAGCCATCGATCTTGGCGCTGGTTCAGTACCTGTGTGCTGACGGGGCTGCGGCTCAGGGGGCGCTGCAGTCGGCCGCCGATAAGCTTGCGGAGGCTGGCGAACTGGCTGCGAAGGTCGGCGATCGGTCGCTCGCGCTGGCGGCGTTTCAGCGGTTGGCAGAGGTGTTTCGTGAGTTGGGCGATGAGTCGGGTGCGCGAGTCGCGACCTCGCGTGCCGCTGAGGCGAGAAAGTCGCTGCGCGAGAGTTTGCCCGAAGAGCTCCTGAAACAATTCGATGCCGACCCCCGGGGAGCGGTTCCCTCCGAGTTGTCGCAATAAGCCGTTACAAGAAAAGAGGGGTGACCATCAGGCCACCCCTCTTCTTTCGGCTTACGGCGGCGAAGTTTCTACTGCGGCACCTCTTCTCCCCCACCGTTTGAACACCCAAGCGCGAACAGGTTGAGGAAGTAATTCAGGTTGTCCGCGTCCGAATTGGTGAACAGGTTGAAGTAGAGCGGGTCGCCCATCCACGACAGATATCCGGCGCCGAATACACCCTCGGCGACGATTGGCGACTCGGTCGGCGTTCCGATCGCGACAGCCGTCGTGGCCGACGGCGCGAGGGCTCTGAACACAGTGTGACTCATGGGGCCCACAACGCCAAATGGTCCGTCCGTGACCGGTGTTGTAATCGGGTTCG
Organism: Gemmatimonadota bacterium; assembly: GCA_041577935.1. Classification (GTDB taxonomy): domain Bacteria; phylum Gemmatimonadota; class Gemmatimonadetes; order JACCXV01; family JAHWKZ01; genus CAMYLR01. Next base: position 4,007 of record JBFGIA010000095.1, read on the forward strand.
AGGACTGGACGTTGTTGTTCCCCGTTAGCGTCTCGGTGAACACATCTGCGACGTCGAGCTCCGAGAAGAGTGGGTTATAGCTAGGCCCCTCGTTCGAGCCCGAGTTGCCACTCAGGTACACGACCCCGCCAGCATTCATGAAGTCGGCGAGCTCGGTCGCTTCCTCGGCTGACAATGTCTGTCCAGTCAGGCCAGCGAAGAAAACGTCCACTTGGAGATTCCCCTGGCTATCAACGAGGTCCCCAGCTGCCACACTCTGGACCAGGCCCTGGAGATCAACATCGCAGGCGACGGTTCCCTCGGCACCAAAGTTGTCGGGGTCATTCAACGCAGACTCGAGCGTTGCCGCGCCAAGGGTTCCCGTTCCACTTCCGACCAAAGGTCCCCGATTGCGTGGCGAGCCGAAACCGGACACGCGGATGGTGCCGTCGGGCTCGGGAGCCGAAACATCCACTGCACCGTAGATGCTGAACGCGGAAATCGCGCCGCCCAGCCGGCCTGGGTTAGCGTACAGGGGCGTCACGTCGAGCACTGACGAGGCCGGGCCAAATATCGACGCCAGCCAGCCGCGCCAGCCGGTCAATGCTTCTCCGCCAGTGCTCGCGCCGGTGCAATCGAGGAACGAGGCGTCGCGCAAAGGGGTGACCTCGACCTCAGATCCCTCATCGCCGTCAAACAGGCGGGCGATGCGGAGGTCAGCTCCCTCAGGCGGTGCCAGCGGATCCGGTGGATCGACGACGCACACCCCGACGATCATCTCGTCCTCCTGGGCGCCGTTTAGACCACCATTACTTGGGATCTCTACCTCGGGGATGGTAGTGATGTTGTAGAAAAGCGGAAAATCGTCGAACCCAAACTGCGTAAACGGGTCGAGCGTATCGCTCTCGCGGGCGATGACAACGATCAGATCGTCCACCGGCTCACCGGTGTTTGCGTCGACCAACGGCGTACCCGCGGGAATGTTCGCACCAGCAAACTCGGTGCCGGTCGTGACGGTGCAGCCTGCGGAAGCGTTGCACTCCTCGAACGCGCCCTCCTCGGTGAACGCGCCCGGAGGGATCGGATCGCTACCGGGTGGCAAGAGCCCGCCGAGCTCCGCGATGCCGGCGATCAGCTCGCCGAGAACGTCTTCGGTCGTATCTGGACCAGGCGGATCGTTGAGGCGGCCACCGCGGAAGTGGTCGAGGACGAAGTCGATCAAGTCTCGAGCTTTTTCGGCCGCGTCGACCGTTTCACCTCGGTCGGCCTGTCGCTCGATGTTCCTAAGTTGTTTGCATACGGCGTTTAGCTTACCGCCGTCGAAAACCATGCCCGCAAGCTCGCACAAGGCATCGTCGTCTACAGCGGTGTCGAGTGATCGCGATGGTGATGAGGGCAGCAACGCATCGTCGTCTTGACAGCCGACCAGGATCGTGGCGACGGCGATTGTTACGGCCGCGAACAGAGTGCGCATCAAGGAGACCCTCCTTGGAGGAGTGGATGGGACGTCCCGTGTCTTTTGCCGCTCGATACTGCATGTGGCCTGGGGTTACCGTGTGGAGTGCGCAGCACCCCGAGCGGAAGGCGCTATAATAATGCTTCTGTGGTCAGAAAGGCACATGTACCCACCACCCAAGTGCTGGAATGAAGTACTGTACCGAATGCGGCACGCAGCTCCCGGATGGGGCAAAGTTTTGCTCCAACTGTGGAACTCCGGTGCCACTGCCCGACTCACCCGCCGGGGTAGCACCGGAGGCGCCAACCGCCCCACCCGGACCCAAACTACCCGCAGGTCTGCGCTCAAAATTCGAAATCGCGCGCAAGGAACTACGCGGTGATCGACGCGAGGTCGCCGTTCTGTTCGCCGACATCAAGGGGTTCACGTCGATGTCGGAGGTGATGGACCCGGAAGAAGTGACGCTGCTGCTGAACCCGCTCCTCATGAGCCTTGGAGACGCGATCTACGACTACGAGGGGTACGTCGACAAGTTCATGGGTGACGCGGTGATGGGATTGTTTGGCGCTCCGCTGGCTCACGAGAACGACCCCGAACGCGCGGTGCTCGCGGGCCTCGCGATGCTCGAAATCATCAAGCGCCATAACAAGGAATCGAATCAATCTCTGTCACTTCGGGTCGGGATCAACATCGGCACCGTGGTGGCTGCACAGCTGGGATCCGAGATGCAACTCCAGTACACCGTGTTAGGCGATGCGGTCAACGTCGCGTCGCGATTGGAGACCGCCGCCGAGCCGAACACCGTGTTGGTAAGTGACATGGTTCACCAACGGATCTCTGACCGGTTCGTCGCCGAAGAGGTGCCGGCTCTCACGCTCAAGGGTGTGTCCGAGCCCGTGCGAGCGTTCCGAATCACAGGTTATGAGGAGTCGACACCGGAGGTGCGGTTGGAGAGAACTCCGTTCGTCGGTCGCGACGAGGAGATCTCGAAGATCCAGGCGTTCCTCGAGCGCGCCTGGGTGAGCGAGGGAGGAGCGTTGATCATCGAGGCCGAGGCCGGAATCGGGAAAAGCCGGTTGGTCCAAGAGGCGTTGGCGCGAAGCGATTCCGATCACCTGACGCTAGAGATCGGCTTCACGCCGATCCGGCTACCCGGTCAGCGTCCACCTCCAACCGAACTCTTTTGCCAGCTGTGCGTGGAAACCGATGGCCAAACCTCAAGCGATCGAGCGTTGGCAATGCTCGGCGCTGACGGTGAAGCACACCGCGCCGGTGTTGACAGCCTCGCGCGTGAAGCGAATCCCGAGGCCGCACCGGACGCTGAGACTGAAGACCCCCAGTCGGCGCGCGAGAACCGTTGGTTGGCAACCGCTGCGCTGCTCGAGGCGGCGGCGCGGAAGCAGCCGGTCACGCTGGTGATCGAAGACGTTCACTGGGCGGATGAAGCGACTCAGGAGTTCTTGGCATTCCTGCTCCCGACTTTGGTTCACCGCCCGGTTGCGGCGCTGGTCACCAGCCGGCCGCTGGAGTCTCGGCTGTGGCTTCCGGAGAAAGTCGGGTGGCTCGAGGTCGCGCCGCTCGACTCCGAGACCGCCGAGAAACTGCTTGGGGATTTGCTCGACGACCTCGCGCCCGAGGATCGTCGTGACTTGATCGAGCGCAGCGCCGGCAACCCGCTATTCCTCGAGGAGCTCATTCGGACTCTCGGCGAGACCGCGGGAAGGGTGGATGCACCAACCACCGTGCCCGGTACGCTGCAGGGTCTCATCATGTCACGCATCGACCGGTTGTCGCCGCCACTACAAATGCTACTTCAAACAGCTGCTGTGCTGGGGAACCGTTTCTCGACGTCGCTACTGGGCCTGTTGTACGCACTCGAGGAACAACCGATCAGCTTCGAGGAAGCGCTCGTCTCTCTTCAGCGCCAAGGGTTCCTGGCAGCCGACGACGACGATCATGTTCGCTTTCAGCACGCACTCATGCAGGAGGTCGCATATAGCGGCTTGTTGGTCCGCGTGCGACGTGTCCTGCACGAGTCGGCGGCACGGATCGGCGAAGAGCACTTCGCCGATCGCATGGAAGCCGAAGCCGAGTTTTTCGCGCTCCACTACTGGCACGCCGGCCAACCCGAGGAGGCGGCACCGCATCTCTGGATCGCGGGTCGAGCGGCGGCTACGGGTTACGACCTGCCGCGAGCGGAGAAGTACCTGCAGCGTGCAGCTACGGCTATCGAGGCAAATCCAGAGGTGATTCCGGATATCAAAGACCGCGCGGATTTCAACGAAATATTGGGCACCGTTCTCCTCTACCGGGGCGATTTCGAGACGGCGGAGACATGGTTTCAGAGATTGGAGGAGTTAGGCGAAGCGGAGGCGCAGCCCACCTGGGTAGCGCGCGGGGTGGAACGACGCGGTCGCGTCGCGTGGTACCGCGGCAAGCTCGATGAAGCGATCGAACTTTTTGAACGTGGCCTGGCGACGGTACCCCAAGACGAACCGTTGGTAGCGGCGGACCTGCGCAACGATATGGGGGTTGTGTTCTACTATCGGAGTCGAGCCGACGAGGCACTCGAGCATCATTCTGTCGCGCTTCAGCTGCGCGAGAAGCACGGTGACCAGGTCGGGATCGCGAAGAGCCTTTCGAATATTGGAAACCTGCTGCTCGATCTACGCAATGAGCTGGATGGGGCCGAGAGCCATTACAAGCGGGCGTTTCAGACGGCCGAGGCGATCGGTGATCGCCGCATGATGTACTCTGCGCTCAATAACTTGGGCCGGGTCGCGATGGAGCGGGGGGCTTGGAGTGAGGCGCTGAACACATTGCGTCAGGCCGAGCGGCTGCTCGAGGATATCGGCTGGACCTTTGCCCGGTATGTGACGCTTCAGAACCGAATCACTTGTGAGATCTCTCTTGGTAAGATCGGCGACGCGCTCAGGCACCTGGACATCTGCCTCGAGCAGGGAGACGAAATACTCGAGCCCGTGAACCGAATCAATACCCGTCTGATGCTCTTTGATGCGTACCTGCAAGCGCTCGATGACAAACGCGCGCGGGCCGCGCTCGACGAGGCTGACCGGCTCGTGGA
>JBFGIA010000096.1:0-8445 GCA_041577935.1 Gemmatimonadota bacterium
CGGGGGGCAGGGGGTCGGGAGTTCAAATCTCCCCATTCCGACTACTTGAGCGGGTTTTGAGTCCCACGCGGTTGGCAGCCCAATTGGTAGCCACGCAGCGCTATCAGCATCACCGATCGACGTCCGCAGCGAGCGCAACCCGGCACGATTACTGCCCAACTCCGACCACTCGGGAACGCCGGAACAGTTGTGGATTGTTGTGGTGGTTGTCGGCGGCGTTCTGGAGTGCTGCGGTTCAGATCGGCCCACACCGGCACACGTGTATCGCAATCTGTGATACGCTACGTGGTATGGCTCAGGCAATCTCGGTCCGACTCGATGACGAGGCCCAACGCGCCCTGCGGGCCCTCGAAGCCTCGGGCATGAGCCGATCAGAAGCAATCCGATCCGCCCTGGTCGAGTCCGCCCGCCGACTTCGCCGCAGCGCTGAACTGGCTGAGGAAGTCGCCGAACTGGAGGCCGACGAAACGGACCGGGCCGAAATGTCAGCTGTGGCGCAACTCATGGAGTCACTCCGTGCTCCGGGGTGACATTTACCGGTTCAGACTGCCAAAGGGAATCGGACATGAACAGCACGGCGAACGGTTCGGCGTGGTTGTCCAAGCGAACGAGTTCCTACCTCGCTCCGTCGTGCTCGTGGCGCCAACCTCCCAATCGGCTCGATCGGCAACGTTTCGGCCGGAGATCGAAATCGACGGTGACCGAACGCGGGTGCTGGTCGAACATGTCGGCGCTGTCGACGCTTCCCGGCTCGGTGATATCGCCGGCCATCTCACCCCCGAAGAGCTCTGGGGCGTCGACGAGGCATTGCTCACGGTCCTCGGCCTTCGCTGAACCCACGCGACGTCGAGCTGACTTCGGTGACGGTAGCCCAACTGGTGGCCACGCATCTTGCCAACACCGGGCACCTCTCGGCACGCCTCAGCAACGGATACCGCCAGTTTGGTTTCGGACCGGGCGGTCCGTCATGGTGGTGACCGCTGCCTGGACCTTCGACGCTTTGTTGCATGTGGCCATCGACGAGATCGACCCACTCCGCATGGCGGGTAATGCCGTGGTTCTGACGGCGACTGCTCTGACCTACCGGCCGGACGTACCCGGCGCCCTCGTGGCTGCGGTGGCTGCCGCGATCGTAGTCGCACTCAACATTGCGTTCTTCATCAACAGAGGCGAGGTGCCCCCTGCCGCGTTCGTTCTCGTCACCGTGTGCCTCATACTGCTCGCAGTGGCCGTTCAACGCTTCCGGGCCGGAGAACACAAAGCAGCGACCACGGCTGGAGCCGCCGATGCGTGACTCCGAGGCCGCAGCTCGACAAGGTCCGCATCCGATACCTCGAAGATATGGCCGACAGCCCGATGCCGTACCAGCATCTGAACAGGCACCTCCCATGCACTCAGGTACGCCGAGCCCGGCGACCGAGCCCGCCCGGCTGGTAGCCCAAGTGGTGGCCATGAGCCTCACCATCGCTCAGCGCTCACCAGCGGTGCTCAGCACCTCGACCCCGCTCCCCTAGCACTCTTCAGCATCCCTGGCGGGGGCCGCTCACGATTTGGGAGCAGGGGGTCGGGAGTTCAAATCTCCCCATCCCGACTGGTGGAGCGGGTTTTCGGGCCTCCCACATTGCTGGTAGCCCGAGTGGTGGCCACGCCGAGTCGTTACATGTAACATGGTCGTATGGCAGCGCGACGAGAAGACGGCGGAGTAAAAAAGCGAGTACGTGAGCACCGTCGACGCCTCCGCGCGCAGGGTCTGCGTCCCGTACAAATCTGGGTGCCCGATATCCGATCACCTGAATTCAAGAAGGAAGCGCACCGTCAGTCGGCTGCTGTCGCCGCCAGCCAGCAAGCAGCTGATGACCAGGCATTCATCGACGCAGTCAGCTCGGACGACGATTGAGGCGAGGCGAGATCTGGACCGCTGCCGCCGGTGCCGGCTACGTCGGCAAGCCACGGCCTGTGGCGCTCGTGCAGGACGATCATTTCGACGCAACCGACTCGGTGACGGTGTGTGCCTTCACAACCGATCCCACCGAAGCGCCGTTATTCCGGCTCCGGGTCGAGCCCGACGAGACCAACGGACTCCGCGAGTCCTGCAGCCTCATGGTCGACAAGATCACCACCGTCCCACGTTCGAAACTCGGTGAGCGCATCGGCAAACTCAGTGACGAGGAACTCGTCCGACTTGGCCGGGCGATCATGGTGTGCTTCGGACTTGCCGGCTGACAGCAAACCTCGACGCCACGACCCAACAACCCAGACTTCTGGTAGCCAAACTGGTAGCCACGACGACGAGCAACACCGAGCGCATCTCGGCGCTTCATGGCGACCGATCCCCACTCATCGGCCGATATCGGCACACCACAGCACATCAGATCACGATTTGGGAGCAGGGGGTCGGGAGTTCAAATCTCCCCATCCCGACCACTACTGAGGCGGGTCTCCGCCTCCGGCTGGGTTCTCGGTACCCGAAGCGTGCGCGCTACGTGCGCGATCTCGGCCAGTTCCGTTCGACGATCGACCGATGAGGTCACCCACTGCGTCGGCGATTTCGGCGTCTCGCTCGTCCACTGCGTGCTGCTAGCGGAGGGCCGCGTCCCGGCTCGAATGGCCGAGCCGGAGTGCTAATTGGTGGCCAGAGATGCATAGGGCTATGGTTGAACATGGAGCCGTTGCCAACCGCAGGCGCCACGGTCGCCGATCTGGCGCTGGTGCAGGCGCTTATCCGGAAGGCAGATCTCTTTGTGGATATCGGCGGCGCTTGGGTGTCTCCGAATGCTGAACTTGTCGGCGGGAAGGTTCTTCTGGTCGCCTACTCACCCGATGCGATCGAAGAATCGGAGTGACCGTCGTAAACAGCCCGTACGACGGTCTGCCAATCGATGCTCTCGAGTGAGGGACGATCAACAGGTCAGTCTGTGTTGCCAACGTCTTCGATGTTCGTTCAGCGTTCAGCGAGACAAGCCCGCACCGACTCTGCAGCTGCATCGATGATCTGGCCGATGGCGGCCATCATGCTCTCATCAAGATCGCCCGTCCATTCGTCCATGTAGATCTTTTTCATCTCCAAGGCGATCGAGCAACCTCGTTCCTGGTACCGGCGATTGATCCAGCGGGTCATCGCTCCGCCCTTGAACTTGACGTTCTCTCGAACGTCGAGCACATCATCGAAGAACGGCAACTCGGCCATCGTGTCGCCGAACGCATCCACGATCGATCGCCAGGATGAGGGGATGCTCTCGGTGCCGAGATTGATCTCCGGGTTCAGTTCCGGGTCGTCGACCGGTGCTGTCGGGCCTCCCCTACGGTGGTTGTAGGAATGAATATCCAGGACGACGACGTGCCCGTGAGCGTCGACCACCTGGTCGCAAAGCGCGCCGAGTTCGTCGTAGAAGTCGTCATAGATTCGTAGGGATCCAGCGACCATCTCGTCGGGGGGTTTCGATTTCCAGACGTCCAGCCCCCACGCATCGTCGGGGACGACGTAGATCGCCTTCTCCCGCGGTCGGTTGAGATCAAATTCGAACCGAGATCGATGCACGACAATGGTGTTGGCCGCGGCACCTACCCACCGATCGGTGAACGGATCTTCCTCCCGCAACCGGTCAGCATCGGCCAGCTTCATCAACTCCGAGACATCGGCTCGAAGGTCGTGACCAGCGTGAATTGCGGTGGCGATGATCGGGTCATCACCGGTCTCGATGGTCCATGGCGATCCGGCTGTCATAGTGTCGCCATCTCGACGTTGTTGAAGTTGCGCCGGTAATAGCCCATATAGCTGACTTTGGCTTCCAGGCTATCGATCACGGCATCGTTGAAATTCACACCCTCCAGCTTCTGCGACGAGCCGAGACCCCCGGGGCTGAACACATTGATCTCCATGAGTTTGTCACCGACAATGTCAAGGCCCACGAGAAACATCCCATCCTGCACGAGCTTCGGCCTGACGATCTCGGCCAAATGCAGGTCCGCGTCGGTCAGAACCGCCTTGGCCAGCGAGCCGCCGGCATGGAGGTTCGATCGCATGTCACCTCCCCGGCGGACCCGACGGAACGCAGCGTAGCGGCCTTTGTGACGAAGGGGCGCGCCATTCATGAGGAACAATCGGGTGTCTCCATCCTCGGCCTTCTCCAAATACTCCTGAGCAATGATGTAACCGTCCCTGGCCACGGCATCGATCATCTGGTTCAGGTTCGCCGGGTCATCGGAACGGACCAGAAAGACATTCTCGCCGCCGGACCCGTGGAGCGGCTTGAGAACCGCCCGACCTTCGTCCTCAACGAACTCCCTTATGAGCTTTCGCTCCCGGCTTATCAGCGTGCGGGGCCGCACCTCTTCGGGAAACATCTGAAAGTACATCTTGTTCTGGGCCTTAGCCAACCCGTTCGGGTCGTTCAGAACGATCACGCCGTGACGCATGGCAACCCGGCCGAAATCCAGCGCAGCCGTCTGTGCCCAAGCTCGACTTGCCTTCTCATCCGATGGCACGTTGCGCAAGAACAACACGTCGAGATCGTCGACCGTGACTCGTTCACGGATGGCCTTCGGGCTGTGGAGATCCCGGATGTAGCCGGCTCCATCTTTGTACCGGGCTCTCGGTACGCGAGTCGCGGTCGCCCTGACGCGCTCGTCCGGGTCATAACCCAGGTCCCCAACGCTGATGACCCAAGCCTCATGGCCGCGATTGGTTGCCTGGACTCCAAGCCGGGTCGTCGTGTATCCAGGTTCCTCAGTCTTGATGTCGTTCACGACGAATGCGATTCGCACGGCGTCTCCTTCACACTTGAGTCGAGACAGGCAGCATCGCCGGAAACCGCCTGGTGAACCGCACCGGCCCTCCAGGATCTTACGTGACCGGGCCGATCAGCACCAGCTAGCATCCGGTAAGCTGATGCGCAACCGGCTGCAGTTCCTCCTCGCCCAGAGAGTTTCTGGGCCCGCCATCAGTGAGCCGGCAGGGTCCGATCCGGCTACAGGAGCAGCATGGCTAAACCGGAGGTCACAAGCCTCGACCAGCGACTCATCGACTCACTGGTTGATCGACTCAAAACGAACCGGCCCGTCCGCCAGGTTTTGCCAGCTGGCGGGCTCGTGAACATCGAGCGCCAGCTGCCGTTCCTGTTCGTCTATCGCCCCCCAGCCGGCGAGTCCGATGCCTTGTTCTCCAAGATCCTCACAGGAGGGGCCTCCTACGTTCTGGCACCGGCGACCGGTCGATCCAAGGCCTGGACCAGCCGCCTCGTATGCGAAATCGCAACGGTGCTGTCTGAGGCCTTCGGCGCCGTCTTGATCATTGAACTATGGCCGAGCAGACAAGCCGAGAGCGACAACGGATCGGCGGCGGCGATCAAGCCAGGATTTCGCGTCCACTATCGCCGCAACGAGCGCAGCGCGGCAACCGTCGACCGTCTTGTGTCCTGGCTCGATCGCATGACCATCATGAAACAACGTGCTGCGGTCGAACGGGTCGTGGGTCCGAATCTTGGCCGACCCGATCTGCCCCGGTTGCTCCCGGCAGCACGAGCCAACGATATTGATGCCACTGTCTTGGGAGTCGAGGTTGCTCCGATCTACCTGGATGAAGAGACCGGTGAGGAGCTGCCAATAGTTGGCAGAACGCTGGCCCGGCTCATGGCCCGGTCTCTTCAACGGACTGCCTTCGAGTTCGCACGAGCCGAGACCAGCGACCGGTCCATGCACTTTCATGCCCTTGGCCGTCGAACCTTCGTAGCCGCAGCCAGTCGCGTCGACTCGCAGCTCACTGCTGTCGCCGAGTCATTCGATCTCTTACTCTCGGTAACCCCGATCAATTCCGATCGCGCCTATAAGACGTTCCGACGCTCCAAGTTCGCGCGGGCACCGCGATTCCACTATCGCCCCATGGCCGTTGACCCCGATCTGCTGAAACGTCAGCTCTGGAACATCAAGATCGAGCGGGTCGAGGACCCCGTACTCGATCAACTCTTTCGGGAGAAGCGGCGCGAGCTGGACCTCAAGCTCACGCTTCTGGCCGAGCGCGAGCGATCAAGATTCGTTCACACCAGCATGGCGCTTTACGGCCGGATCGGTGACGACCTGAAGCAATCAGCGCTCGACATCATTGCCGACGTTCCAGCGAAAAACGGAAGCAAGCGCCCGCGGAGTGTTTCTGCCGCACACCTCATTGCTCGCGCCCAGGAAGAGCTCGACCGAATGCGACACGCCACCGGGACCATGGAAGGCCGAGTCATCGTCCAAGAGGACATCTCGTCGCTCATGGTTTCATCAGGAAACCTCTACGTCGGCGCCAACATGTCGTTTCCAGCCAACCGAGTCGAACCTCTGATCCAACACGAGGTTGGAACCCACGTTCTCACGTACTGGAATGGGCGCGCGCAACCATTCAAGCTTCTAGCCACAGGACTAGCCGGTCACGACGAGCTCCAAGAGGGATTGGCCGTCTTCGTCGAGTACCTCGTGGGCGGTCTCACAGGAGCCCGTCTGCGGACTCTCGCAGCACGCGTCCTCGCGGTCGGAGCACTCCTCGACGGTGCGAGTTTCGTGGAAACGTACCGACTCCTTCGCGACGACTTCGGTCTGTCGGAACGTATGGCGTTTCTGGTAACGATGCGTGTCTATCGCGGTGGCGGACTGACTAAGGACGCGGTCTATCTACGCGGACTGGAGGCGGTAATCGCGTATCTGGCCAAGGGCGGTCGTCTTGACACCCTTTTCATCGGGAAGATCGCCACCGAGCACGCTTCGGTTATCGAAGAGCTTCAGAGAAGACAAGTCCTTGTGCCTCCTCCGTTCCGGCCGTCGTACCTAGACCAGCCCGACACCCACTATCGGATCGAGCAGATCAGGAATAACCCGAAGCCGTCCGACCTTATCGATCTCTGACGCCCACATCCGTGCACTCGGTCTACTCTGTGCGAGCCGCGTGCGCGTAGGACACACCATCCCGACTGTTTCAGCGGGTTTTCGAGAGCCCGACACGGGGGGAACGCCGGGTTGTTTCGCGGTCGGCCAACGGGACCAGGTGATGCGGCCAGTGCTAGCCATTTCAAGCATCGGCCCCGCCGGGAGCCACGGAAGGGGATGCCCATGACCGTCGAACCGATCGATACCTCACCAGCTCGCTCGATGCGGCCCATCTGGCCGTCCTCGAGGTGTTACCCCCGGATCTTCTCGATCTGTCCGACATCGACCGGACTCGGGCCGCCGTGGAGGCGTTGTTGGGTGCCATGCCCGCTCCGGAGCTCCCCTCAAGCGTCACGATCGAGGACGTCATGGTCCCGGGTCTCGGCAGTGACCCCGACGTGATGGTCCGCCACGTGGTCGCTTGATCAGCTCGGACGTGCGTGCCCCGCCCCGGTCACCTGCTGCAGTCCAACATCTGGATTCGAACACGCCGCGGGCGGAGCCAGACATTCTCAACGCGAGCGGTAGATTCGCGAACGGTGGTCGACACGTAGCACGACGACGGCGCGTTGATCTTCGTCGATCTCGTAGACGACTCGGTAGGCGCCACGGCGGGCCGAGTACAACCCCGCGAGCTCGCGCTGCAGCCGGCCGCCGACACGGTGGGGATTGTCCACCAAGGCCGAGAGCATGAACTCGACGATCGCCGCGGCAGTACCCTCCGGCAACCGCTCCAATTGACGCTGCGCTGGCCCCGTGACTCGTAGCTCGTACGAATCAGCGCCTTCGTTCACTTCCTCACGAAGCGGACTCGCAACTCGTCGCCCGTCACGTAATCGCCGGCGGCGTGGGCCTGTCGAGCCTCGGCCAACTCGGCCATTGCCTCGGAATCGGAAAGAAGTTCCAAGGTGTCTTCGAGTGAGGCGAGCTCGTCAGGGCTGATCATCACTGCGGCCGGGCGCCCGTTCCTGGTTACCACGATCCGATCATGCGTGTGCTCGACGCGATCTACCATCTCAGAGAACTTGGACTTGACTGTGGCGAGCGGGAGCGTCTGTGACATGACCATTATTATAGTCACAAGGTAGACGCACGGCAACCCCTCTGGGCCGCACGGGCAAGCCAATTGACACCGACTGGTAGCCGAAGCGATAGCCACGATCCTGAGCACACGTCGGCATTCCTCGGCGCTTCCCAGCACCTCGGGACGCACCGAACGACTGGTGGCCATTCGTCGCGGCCAACTGCTTCATTCGACGATGAACCATTCGATTGCCGGTCCTCCACGACGGGGCTAGACATCCCATGGGTCGTATTGTCAAGCGGCGAGCTGTTGGCGGTGTGCCCAGGCGATGTGTTCGTCGTACGGGGTGTGGTGGCGGAGACAGCCGTGGAGGATTCCGACGAGCCGGTTGCCGAAGCCCACAGGTAGCATGCGTCGGCCAGGCGATGATCCTCGGGTTGGCGCCCGTTCTGATGTGAGTTTGCGGTTCGAATCGGTCACAGAGGCTGTGGTCAGCTGTCGGTTGGTCTCGCGGTGTCGCC
>JBFGIA010000097.1:0-7982 GCA_041577935.1 Gemmatimonadota bacterium
CGTGAACCCCCAAACGGTCTCGCTCCTCCTCGGTGAACGCCGTGCCTCGGTTGAGGATCGGATCGTTGAGAATGTCGCGCCCTCTCATCACAGTAAACCTACTGAGTCGACCCTAGCGAGGCGACCACTATGTGTGTGGGAGATACCCCTTCGTGCAGACGGGCGTTGGCTCGACTTACCCGGTGGCTTGGAGGAGGTCCTCAGCCGGCACGTCGCCGTTGTCGTCTCGCAGGAACCGCCAGTAGTTGGGCCGCAGCGAGGCCAACAACTCACCTCGTGTCTTGATCTCGATCGGCCTGCCCATGTAGATCTTACCCATCTTCGACAGGAGTCGTCCTTGACTCATTTGCTTGTCCCCGGTGCGAAGATGATCGGAATATTCACGGAGTATACCATACGGAAGCTCAGGGTCACCGATCGGGTTGTTGAAGGGCCCCGTATGAGGCAGTTTTCTGCCGCAAGCTTTATCTCTGCGCAGGAGGACGGGCCATGGAAGCCAGCCAATCGGGTCACCAGGGAGAGCGCCGCTCCGGTACGGATCGGCGTTCGGGCAAGGATCGCCGGTCCGGAACGGACCGACGGTCAGGTGAGGATCGCCGCAAGGAAGACGTCCCAGTCCGCGAGGATCGCCGGAGTGGAAAAGACCGTCGGGGCGGAAAAGACCGAAGGAGCGGACCGGACCGTAGAAGCGGGAAAGACCGACGCAGCCGTTGAGCGCTCGCCGACCATTCGAGCCAGGCACGTGATCGGACGAGTCAAGTCACCGCTCGTCTGCGTTCTCGCACTGGCACTGGCGATGCCTTCGTTGGCGTCGCCGCAAACCAATCAAGCCGCCAGCGAAGAGGCCCGAACCTTACTGGAGCGCGTCAAGACCAACCAGCGTGGTCCTTTTGCCGGACTGCGATGGTTTTGCAACGACGGCACGAATCACCCCCCGAGACCGTACCCGTGTGGCGATCGGGGTGGCGGGCACCAACACGGGCAGCTCTCGTCAGACGCCCTCCGACTGAGCGAGCTTGGCTACCCGGTGGGAACGTTGTTCATCGCGCTCCCGTGGGACGTGTTCTTCGACGCCGACGACCGCTACGAACGACTGCGGGAGACAGCGTTGCAAGGTTATCTGCGACGCGCCGACGACGGGTGGGATTTCCGTCAAGCCCAATACTATCGCGGCGCGCGGCAAGCCGAAGACGAGGAGGCCGCTGGCCGCGCGCTTCTGAGTCGGTTATTGAGCGATCCGGCGTGGACTAGCAAGAACTTCCTGTTGGCAGTGCAATTGGTGCGCGAAGTTCCACACGCGCCGCAGTCATCTCGAATCGATCGCATCCGGCAGGTGTCAAAAGAGATCGGCGATGCCGTTCCCGCTTTCCAACCAATTCGGGTCAAGATCCATTCCTACCCCGACACCAGCGATATCGATGCGGTCGAGAACTTCCTGGCTAGCAGAAACACCGTTGGCCATGAAGAAGCTCTGCGCTTGCTACTGACGGATCTGCGTGCCTACTACGAACGCGACCCAGCCGAGCGACTGGAACCGTTCCTTGGTGCGGAACCGTTCCGGGGTGAGGCTTGGGGCAACGACTTGCGGCAACTGCAGGACCTCCTGCGAGGGGCACCCCCGGCTGACATCAGCCGCGACATAGCCGACCTGACTGCCAGGCTTCGCAACGATGTCGAGACATCGAGCGACGGCTCGGCCAACCTCCGGCGGATCGACCTCGACTTGGTGCTGCAAGAGCTCTTGCTCCAGAACGGGGTCGCGGCCTCGGGTCGCTTGGCCGACCGTCGACAAGCGTTCGATGTCGCGCGCAGCTTGGTCATCGGCGCCTACGGTCGCGGGCTGCTGTCTCGCCTGGAGCTCGCCGCGCAGCTCGAGATGATCGATCAGCTGACGATGCAGGACGAGGTTACAGCGGAGCAGTACCGGGGCTCAGTCCGGTATCTGGAACGCGTCGGATTGTGGGTCCAGGCGACGATCGAAGCGGTTTTTGGTGAAACCGTGGAGCGCTATACACAGATTGAGCCCGTGGCCGAGTCGTTCTCGGCCGATCTCCTGCGAGCAACAGCGCTCTTGCCGTTAGCGAATGTTGTTGAATCGCTCACGCTCGATGCCAACGGCGAGCTTGGCGTTACCCACACCGCGTTCGGACGCTCGCTCGGCGGAGCGATCTACGGTCTCAATCCGGGTGTCGCCCGTGGTGTGCTCGAGCACGTCACTGAGACCGAAGCCGCCGGTTTCGACTATCGACCGGACCACATCTACATCTTGCCGCAGACGCTTGCCGACCTGCCTCCGGTCGGTGGGATCCTATCGCTTGATCAAGGCAACATGCTTTCGCATCTGCAGCTGCTAGCGCGGAGCCTCGGTATCCCCAACAGCGTTATCGCCAGCACCGCGCTCGAATCGATCATGCCGCATGTCGGCGAGGAGCTGTTCTACGCCGTGTCCGGCTTGGGCGTTGTCGTTCTGAAGGAGATCAATCAGCTGACCCCTGAGGAACAAGCCCTTCTGACCGAGAAAGAAGCCGGTCCGGCGCGCACGTTCCGGATCGACGAAGACGCACTCGATCTCGACGAGCGGCGTGTGCTTCCACTCGAAGCGCTGGATCTCGACCGTGCTGGTGAGGTTGTGGGGCCCAAGGCGGCCGGCGTGGCACGCCTCCAGCGCGCGTTCCCGTCACAGGTTTCTCCCGGCTTGGCGCTCCCGTTTGGGATCTTCCGTTCTCATATCGAACGCCATCGCACGATCGGCGGCGGCAGCCTCTACGCTGAGATGGTCGCGTTCTACGACGCCATCGACCGAATGGAGGCTACGGGTGAACCAGTGTCAGAGATCGACGCGTTTATCTCCGAGCGGTTGGCGTCGTTCCGTCGCGAAATCGTGCAGATCGATCTCGATCTAAGTCTGGTTTCAGATCTTCGAGAGCAACTGTCAGCATGGGCGCCGTTGGGGTCGTTTGGTGTGTTTGTCCGCAGCGATACCAACGTCGAAGATCTGGCTGAGTTCAGCGGCGCCGGTCTCAATCTCACCGTACCCAACCAAATCCAATTCGAGGACATCCTCCACTCGATCAGAAGGGTGTGGGCATCTCCCTTCACCGAGCGAGCTTTCGCCTGGCGCCGGCCGATTCTCGAGAACCCGGAGCACACATACGTTTCGGTCTTGATCCAGCGCAGCGTGCCGGTCGAGAAATCGGGTGTTCTCGTCTCTGTTGATCTAGTCACTGGCGATCCCGCATACCTGACCGCGACCGCGTCCGAGGGCGTCGGCGGTGTCGTTGGCGGTGAAGCCTCTGAAGCGTTGCTCTTACCCATTGATGGCGACCAGCCGATCCTGCTCGATCAATACAAGGCGCCCACGCGCAGCCAGCTCAAGATGACCGGCGAAGGAGGCTTGGAGAAGGTCGCGCCATCGGGCGCGGAACGAGTCCTGCTCGATCCCGAGATCGCGGCACTGAAAGACCTCGTGCAGACGTTACGAGAGCGGTTCGATCCACCACGAGACGAATCCGGTCGAGTGCTTCCCTGGGATATCGAGTTCGGGTTCCTGGATGGCGCGCTGTGGCTGTTTCAGATCCGTCCGCTGTCATCCGACTCGCCGACCGCCCAGTTGGCTGGACTGGCGGCGATGGACCGCGCCGTGCTCGATCGCGCGAGCCGACCGGTTCGGTTGGACGAACCCTTGCGCGCGCGACCTTGATTATGAACGCGACCGCGAAGCTCCTGATGTTCGCCGGCGTGGCGCTGTTGGTGCCGACCTCGATCCCGAGCTACCCGCTTGACGGATACGAGCGCACGCGGATCCGACGGCTGGAGGCGTATCGGCAGGTTCAAGAAGGCACGCTGCCGGGGCGGAAGGTGCCCAACGGCGCGCTACTCGGCGAGGCCGACATCCAGCTTCGGATGGCGGGGATCAGCACGACTTTCGAGCTCACTGCCGACACTCCGCGTGATCCCTATCTGCAACAGGGAATCGAGTCGATCTTCCGGGGACGAAACCGGAGTTACTCGATCGCCGTGCTGGATATCACCGATCCGGCCGACCCGAAGTACGCCGGACTGCGAGAAAACCAGACGTACGCGCCGGGAAGCATCGGGAAACTGGTCGTGATGACGGGGATATTCTCCGAGTTGGCGCGGCTATGGCCTGCCCCGGGCGACCGGCTGCGCGTCCTTCGCGATACCCAGATCACCGCCGAGTCGATCATCCACACGGATTCCCACTCGGTTCCAATCGTCGACATCGAAAAAAACTCACTCGTTCATCGCCCGATTCGCGTGGGTGATGTTTTCAGTCTTTGGGAGTGGGTCGATCACATGGCGTCTCCAAGCTCCAACGCGGCCGCCAGCACGGTGTGGCGCGAGGCGATGTACCTATCGCGTTTTGGTCGCGACTACCCAGCTTCGCCCGAGGAGGAGAGCGCCTACTTTCGGGACACACCCAAACCGGAGCTACAGGCGACCTCGATCGAGGTAATCAACGCGCCGCTACGGCGGATCGGGATCGGCGAAGAGGAGTGGCGGCATGGAACGTTCTTCACCCGTGGGGGTCAAAACCTGGTTCCTGGAATGTCGAGTTATGCCAGCCCCTTCGCATTGCTCAAGTGGCTGGTCGCGGTCGAGCAGGGGAAGGTGATCGATCGATGGTCATCGCTCGAGATGAAGAAGCTCCTCTATTTCACTCGTCGGCGTTATCGCTACGCGTCTTCTCCGGCACTCAACGACGCAGCCGTGTACTTCAAGTCCGGTTCGCTTTATAGCTGTCGACCGGAAGAGGGCTTTACGTGCGGGCAGTACCGTGGCAACCGACTCAACTATATGAACTCAGTGGCGATCGTGGAGTCGCCAGCTGGCGCGGACAACCCACGAGTTTATCTGGTGGCAATGATGTCGAACGTGCTCAAGATCAATTCCGCGGTCGAGCATCAGACGATCGCTACCCTCGTCGAGCGGTTGATCCGAGACCGACCGGAGAGCTGATGCCGTGATACGCTCAGCGACATCTGTGATCGCGCTGATCGCTGGGATCGGAGTGACCTCGACGTGCGGCATGTACTCACCGTCGGAAGCCGGCGACAAGGCATCCAACGTGCTCTCCACGCCGATGGCACTCGAACAGATCGATCGTGCTCTTCAGGCCGAGCTTCAAGCGGCTTTGGCAAAGCTCAATTTGGAGCCGTTGGTTCGTCGCCAACAGATCGGCGTCGCGCTGGTCGATCTCACGGTGCCGGAAGAGCTGCGCTACGCGGGGATCAACGACGACGTGATGTTCTACGCCGCCAGCCTGCCCAAGATCGCGGTTCTGTTAACGGTCTTCGAGAAGATCGAGACCGGCGAAATCGATGATTCTGGCGCGCTTCGACAGACTCTCACCGACATGATCCGCGTGTCGAGCAACTCGGCGGCCACGCGAGCTATCCGGTTGGTCGGATTTGATTCGATCGCCGAGACGTTGGAAAAGCCTGAGTACCGGCTCTACGATCTGACTGGAAACGGCGGCTTATGGGTCGGCAAAGCTTACGACCCCACGCCTGCGGTGCGGCGCGATCCATTGTTCAATTACTCACACGGCGCCACCGCCCGTCAGGCGGCTCGCTTCTTTGCGCTGCTCGACAAGGGGCTCCTGGTCAACCAAGAGCGGAGCCGCGAGATGCTGGAGATTCTTGGTGACCCGGGGATCCAACACAAGTTCGTCAGAGGGCTGGCGAGCCGTCCCGAGGCGACGATCTACCGCAAGTCGGGGAGCTTCCGGCAGCACCACGCTGACGCCGCGTTGATCGAACATGACGGGCACCGCTATATCGCCGCAGCGCTAGTCGACGATCCACGCGGAGGTCGCATCCTCGAAAAGCTCATCCTCTCACTCGATGACATCATCGTGTCGGGCTCGGCCGCGGAAGCAACCGCTAGACGCTAAGCGTTACCGGTAGGCCCGTCCGACGCTCGTCAGGATTTTCCCCTCATAAGACGACAGCGATCGCCCGACAGACGACACCCGCGTGTCAGTCTAGCGTAGTCCACAGGGGACATGAGCGAGACCACAATGATCAAGGCCAGCGCGACGAAAGACACCGTAGTGCTGGTGGGGAACCCGAACGTCGGGAAGAGCGTGCTCTTCAAGAACCTCACCAGCCGCTACGTCACGGTCTCCAACTATCCCGGAACGACCGTCGAAATCGTCCGCGCCAGCGCCAGCTTCAATGGCCGGCGCCTACAAGTCATCGATACACCGGGCCTCAACGACCTCTCGCCCACCAGCGACGATGCCTGCGCCACTCGGGATCTGCTCGACGAGCACGAGGGCTGCACCGTCGTCCAAGTCGCTGACGCCAAGAACCTCCGGCGGGCGCTCCTGCTCACCATGCAGCTAGCCGAGATGGGATGCCCGCTCGTTCTCGTCCTCAACATGCTCGACGAGTTGGATGAGCGCGGAGGGAAAATCGACACCGATGCGTTGAGCGAGATCCTCGGTGTACCCGTTGTTTCGACCGTCGCGACCCGCGACTACGGCACCGCGGACCTCATCGCCGCGCTCCCGAGCGCGTCCACGCCGCAGTTGGCAACGAGACCCGCCGCGGACACCCAGGACGCGTACGAGCGCAGCCGGGCACGCCTCGACCACGTCAATGAGATCGTCGCCAAGACGTACTCCATAGCCCAACCAACAGGGGCTCCGCTTCGAACCCGACTCGGTTTTTGGGCGATGCACCCGGTCAAGGGGTTGGCCGTCTTCGGGCTGATCCTGTTGGGAATCTTCTGGTTTGTCGGGTTGTTTGGTGCCGGGACGCTCGTCGACATCCTGGAGGTCACCGCCTTTGAGCAACGGGTCACGCCAGCGGCGATCCAGGTGACGGACGCGATACTGCCCTTCCCTCACACGCACGAAATCGCTGCGGTACCGCATTCGATTGACCTTCCGACGAGCCCTTTCCACGAGGTCACGATCACTTCGGGCGCGAGGGAAACGACCCAACCAACCTACTCGCTATCCCCGGAAGCCCCGCTGAACTGGCTTCAGAGTGTCCTCCGGTTCCTCCACGATCTGTTGATCGGCGAGTATGGGACGATCACGATGGCGTTGAGCTACGCGATCGCGATTGTGCTCCCGATTGTAACGACGTTCTTCTTGGTATTCAGCGTGCTCGAGGACTCTGGTTATTTCCCCCGCATGGCGATCATGGTGAACCGGGCGTTTCGCATCATGGGACTGAACGGTAAAGCGGTGCTGCCGATGATCCTCGGTCTCGGCTGCGACACGATGGCCACCATGACAACGCGGATCCTCGATACTCGTCGAGAGCGAGTCATCACAACCTTGCTCCTGGCGCTCGCCGTCCCGTGCTCGGCGCAGTTGGGCGTGCTATTGGCGATGATGTCTGTACTCTCCCCCGTTGGCGCGATGTTGTGGGTGGGACTGATTGTTGGGGTCATTCTTCTCGTCGGCTGGTTGAGCAGCCGCCTATTCAACAGCGATACGAGCGACTTCATCCTGGAGATCCCACCGCTTCGGCGGCCCCAACTATCGAACGTGCTCGTCAAGACATACAGTCGACTGAATTGGTACCTGCGAGAGGTGATCCCGCTTTTTGTAATCGGCACCGCGATTCTCTTTCTACTCGACAAACTCCAGCTTCTCCGCATCATCACGCGCATTGGAGAACCACTCGTAACCGGTTGGTTGGGGCTACCGTCGCCGATGACAAACGCCTTCCTGCTGGGTTTCCTCAGGCGCGACTTTGGTGCGGTCTACATTCTCGACGCAGCCACCGCGCCAGACCCGTTGCTGACACCGCTTCAGATCTTTGTGTCGATGGTCACCATCACCCTGTTCGTGCCGTGCATCGCTAATGTCCTCATGATCGCCAACGAGCACGGTTCCAAGGTCGCCTTGAGGATGGCCGCATTCATCTTTCCGTTTGCGTTTCTCGTCGGTGGAACCGTCAATCAAGTAGGCAAATGGCTACTGGCTACCTGACCTGCCC
>JBFGIA010000098.1:0-7731 GCA_041577935.1 Gemmatimonadota bacterium
GATGGAGGTCGACTCGTTCTATCCCGCCAAGGAGCGGTACGGGCTGGCGCTCAAGCTCAACAACCTGATCGCTTCGCCCGGCTTCGAGAGCTGGCTGACCGGCGAGCCGCTAAACATCGATGATCTGCTTTATACCCCCGCCGGAAAGCCTCGGATCTCGATCGTCTCGATAGCGCACCTCAGCGAGCCCGAGCGGATGTTCTTTGTCTCGCTGCTGCTCAACGAAACGGTCGGCTGGATGCGGACTCAGTCGGGGACGACGAGCCTGCGAGCGCTGATCTATATGGATGAGATCTTTGGCTACTTCCCACCGGTTGCCAACCCGCCATCGAAGAAACCGCTTTTGACGATGCTCAAGCAAGCCCGCGCATACGGTGTTGGCGTCGTGTTGGCGACACAGAACCCCGTGGATCTTGACTACAAGGGATTGTCGAACACCGGCACGTGGTTTATCGGTCGTTTACAGACCGAGCGCGACAAGGCTCGCGTGTTGGAAGGGCTGGAAGGCGCCGCGGCCGGCACCGGAGCGACGTTCGACAAGAAAGAGATGGATGAGACGCTGGCCGGGCTCGGCAAGCGGGTCTTCCTCATGAACAACGTTCACGAAAGTCAGCCGGCGGTGTTTCAAACCCGTTGGGTCATGTCGTACTTGCGAGGTCCGCTGACGCGCAACGAGATCAAGCGTCTGATCGGTGACGTCGAGCCGGTTGTCACCGAAGCCGTGGCACCAGCTCCCGCTGAACCGTCCGCACCGGCTGCAGCTACGCGACCCGTTCTGCCACCCAAGGTGCCCGAGCACTTCGTACCCGTTCGGCAGCTCGCGCCGGCTGACGCCGAGCTCCATTACGATCCGGCGCTGCTCTCGACCGCGCAGTACCGGTGCAGCAATCGCAAAGCCGGCGTCAGCGTGACCGATGAGATCACGGTGCTCGTTCCGATGACCGCAGCGCCAATGGCGATCGACTGGAACGATGCCGCACGTGTCGACATCGACAGCAGCGACCTCATGACCGAGCCCGAGGCTGGCGCGGTCTCATACGGCGAGGTACCGGCGGTCGGTACCGAATCGAAGAGTTATACGGCCTGGAAGCGCGAGTGGAAGGACTGGGTCTATCGCTCGCAAGCGGTCAGGCTCTGGCACAGCCCGACGTTCAAGGAGTATTCCGAGCCCGGGGAGAGCGAGCGCGACTTTCGGATCCGGCTTCAGCAGTTGGCCCGCGAGCGGCGCGACGAAGAGAAAGAGAAGCTGACCAAAAAGTACACACCCAAGATCGCGCGCATTGAAGAACGAATTCGCAAGGCGCAACAAGCGGTCGAGCGCGAGGAAGAGCAGTCGAAGCAACAAAAGCTGCAGACTGCGATCTCGGTCGGGACCACGGTGCTGGGCTCCATACTGGGTCGAAAGACGCTGAGCCGCACCTCGCTTGGTCGGGCTACGACCGCTGCGCGTGGCGTCGGTCGGACGATGAAGGAGGCCGGTGATATCGCCCGTGCAAAGGAAACCGTTGTTGCCAAACAACAGGAGCTGGAGGAGCTCGACGCCGAGTTCCGCCAAGAGATCGAAACGCTCGAGGATAGGTTCGACCCGATGGCCGAGGAGCTCGAGGAGGTCGAAGTCCGACCGCTCAAGAAGGATATCGCCGTCGGGCTGGTGAGCTTGGCTTGGGTTCCGCGCTGGCAAGATGCGCGGGGCAACCGCACCCCCGCCTGGGAGTGAGTCCCGCCGCGCGGATCGCCGTCTTTGCTTCGGGTGGCGGCACGAACCTGGAGGCGTTGCTGGAGGCGCTGGAGGGTCACCCGGCAGCGGAGATCGCGCTGGTCGTTTCTGATCGTGATCAAGCGTTCGCGCTGGAGCGCGCGGTACGCCGCGGCGTCGCTACCGCGATCGTGACCCACGACGACGGGGAATCGATCAACCAGGTGCTCGAAACGCACGCCATCGATTGGGTCGTTCTGGCTGGTTATCTGCGCATCATCCCACCCGCCGTCGTCCAGCACTATCGAGGTCGCATGCTGAACATCCACCCGGCGTTGCTGCCCAAATTTGGTGGCTCTGGTATGTACGGGGAGCGAGTCCACGCCGCCGTGCTGGAGGCCGGCGAAACGGAGTCTGGTGCTACCGTTCACCTGGTGGATGAGCTGTACGACCATGGCCCGATCGTCGCTCAGCGAACAGTGAAAGTTCAACCCGACGACACGCCCGAGTGTCTTGCCGCCCGGGTGTTGGAGGTCGAGCACGAGTTGCTGCCTGAGGTCGTAATCGCCGCCGCCGAGGGACGAATTCGAACATCGGGTGATCGGGCGTGGATCACAGATGCGTAACGTCCGGCGCGCGTTGCTGTCGGTCTGGGATAAAACCGGTATCGTCGAGCTCGCTCGCAGCTTGGCCGATCGCGACGTTGAGCTGATCGCCAGCGGCGGCACAGCCCAGGTGCTCGAGGAGGCTGGGCTTGCAGCGACGTCGGTGGATCAGCTCACTCAGGCACCCGAGTTTCTCGGGGGTCGGGTCAAGACCCTGCACCCGGCCGTTCACGGGGCGATCCTGGCGCGCCGCGATAGCGAAGCCGACATGGCCGAGCTTGCCGCACGCGGCATCGCGCCGATCGATCTGGTAATCGTCAACCTCTACCCATTCGGCGACGCCGAGATGCTGGGCGCGACCGACGAAACGGACCGCACCGAGCTGATCGACATCGGCGGCGTCACGTTGATCCGCGCGGCGGCCAAGAATTGGCGCCATGTCACGATTGTAACCGAGCCATCGGATTACGAAGACCTGATCGCTCAGATGACGGTCGAGGAGAAGATCGGCGTCGCTACGCGACGACGGTTGGCGGCCAAGGCGATGCGACTGACGGCCTGGTACGACAGCCGAATCGCCGCTTGGATGTCGGAAAACGAAGACGGTTGGCCCGAACGGTGGACGATCGGCGGGGAGCTCGTGGCCGAGCTGCGCTACGGCGAGAATCCGCATCAAGCCGCGGCTCTTTACCGCGATCGACTGCCGCGATCGACCGATCTGACAGCCGTCGAGATCCTGCAAGGCAAGGCTCTCTCCTACAACAACTACATCGATGCAGAGGCTGCCCGGCGAGTGATTCGCGACTTATACGCGCTCGATCCCGCTCGTACTCACTGCGCGATCATCAAGCATACGATCCCGTGCGGTGTGGCGAGCGCCGATACTCCTTTCGAGGCGTACACGCGGGCTCTGGCGGCTGATCCGGTTTCGGCCTTCGGTGGGATCGTCGCGCTCACGAGCCCGGTCGATGGGCCGTTGGCAAGTAAGCTGGCGGCCCATTTCCTCGAGGTCGTCTACGCGCCATCCTTCGAGCCCAAAGCATGCGCGGTGTTGGCGAGGAAGAAAAACCTGCGATTGTTGGCCGGACCGGTGCCCGACCTCGACGAAACCGCTGCCGAGATGCGGCGCGTTGGAGGCGGGCTTCTATTTCAAGGACCCAACCTGACGTGGCTACCGGCTGGTGCCCAGGTTGACGGTGAGCTCCACTGCCCGACCGCCGCGCAACCGACCGACGCTCAGTGGGAGGATCTCGTCTTTGCGTGGACGGTGTGCCGAGCGGTGGCTTCGAACGCCATCGTGCTCGCTAGAGAGTGCACCACGATTGGGGTCGGCGGTGGCCAGACAAATCGCGTCGGCGCGGTCGAGCTGGCGATCAAGTACGCGACTCAACTCGGGCACTCGACAACCGGTGCCGTGCTTGCGTCGGATGGTTTCTTTCCGTTCGCCGACAACATCGAGGTCGCCGCTGGGGCCGGTGTCTCGGCGATCATCCAACCCGGCGGCTCACGCCGCGACGACGAAGTCATCCAGGCCGCCGACAGTGCCGGTATCTCTATGGTGCTCACCGGGATGCGACAGTTTCGACATTGACCGCCAGATAGGTCCCCCCTAAGTTCACCGTCAATGGTCAAGACCAAGACCCGCAAGCAGAAACATCAGTCGAAGGCGCAACCCAAGGGGCCGGCCGCCGGGGCTTCGCCCGGAGCGCCGGCGGTCGCATTCTCGCGTATCAACGCCATCTACCTGGGTGGTGGCGCAGTGGCGATAGGGCTCGGCTTCTACCTCCTGGCGCAAGGCAGCATGGTGCTGGCGCCGATCCTGCTGGTCCTTGGTTACTGCGTGCTACTGCCGATCGGAATCATCAAGAAGTAGTTCCCGTTGGGTTTTCGAGCGCGCGTGGCATCACGTCGGTCCCGCGCGCGAAGATCCCCTCCCAGTCGATCCTACCGGTCAGCTGCATGAGGACGAAGAGCGTCAGAACCGCTCCAATCGTGACCGTCAAACCGGTGTACCCCTCGAAGAAAAAGGCGTAGCTGAACAACACCAGAAAGACGAGTTGCGCACCGCCGGCGTAGAACAACGCCCGTCGCAACCCGCACACCAATCGCAGATAGCTCACGACCAACGTGATCGATACGAAGGACGCCAACGCGAACGCGATGTTTATGTCCAGGTGATCGACCAGGTACGCCAAGAGCAGATGAAACGCAAAGAACGCCGCCGACAGAAAGAAGTAATGCATCGGGTGGAGGTTGACGTGCTTGAGTGCGCCCAGCATGACCAGGACGGTGACGAAGAACAGCAACGAGACCGGTGCGAAGAACGTGATGCGAGCGGTCAGCGGACCGGGGTTCAACCGGTTCGGTAGATCGACCCCGATGTGCTTGCCGCTCACCAGATTGTCAAACCGCCAGGCGAGCTTCCATCCGTCGTCGCGTTGCACCTTGTTGATCGGTGACAGCGTGCCGGGTGGGAAGTCGAAATCGCCGAAGTCGGTCGTCATCGTTAGCTCAAAATCCCGAACCGTCGAAACCCCACCAGCCGCGAAGTAGTAGTTCCAGGTGTCCAAGCCGCGGGAGGTGTACCCGACCTCGATGTCGGCCTCTGCGCCCGGCTCCAGCTCGGTCAGGATCCAGACGCCACGATCGAGCTGATCGGCGGGTGGCGCCTCCTGACCGTTTACGCGGAACGAGAAGTTGTCGTACACCGAGTCCGAGGAGGGAAACGTGAACGCGACCTTGACCGATCCGGCGACGTCTTCAGGAACTCGGAATCGGTAGCTACCACGAAACTGCACCGTGTACGTATCGTACCAAAGCAGGCCCTTGCGGCGATGCTCGAGCGCCAGGTCGGCTCTCACGCGACTGCGGGCCAACGGGATCGAGATCGTCTCGCGGATCGTCTTCTCGACCTGGCGCTTTGTGACCCGTCCTTCTTCATCAGTTTCGACAACCTCCTCGGTAACCTGACGCGGCAATTGATACGAGACCGTGGGGGCGGCCTGGCCATGAGCGCCGCCCCAGAGCTGGGTCACTGCCTGCGAAAGCGCATAATCGGAGCTGCCGGTGCGGTGTACGACCGACGCGCCCAGCGCAAACCAGGCGACGGCGGTGCAACCGAAGATGAATGCGACAGCGAACAAACGGCGAACGGTCAACGGGTGCCTCCTTGGGTTGCATGAAGTGGCCTGTGGGTTTGGTCATCGGTGGTTGCGTTTGGGAGTGCGCCAAATCGACGCTCCCGAGCCTGGAAATCGCTAACCGCAGCTTCCAAATCGGAACGCTGGAAGTCAGGCCACAATACCGGCGTGAAGTGGAGCTCGGCGTAGGCGCACTCCCAGAGCAGGAAGTCACTCAGCCGTTGCTCACCGCTGGTCCGAATGAGCAGGTCGACCGCGGGGACGTCGGGAATTGAGTTGCTGGCAACCAGAAGCTGGCGCTCGAAATCGCACTGTTGGGCATGACCGGCAGTGGGGAAGTGACGCACCGCCTCCGCGATCGCCCAACGGGACGAATAGTCGATCGCAATCCGTAGGAGCAGTTGAGAGCCCGTAGAAGTGGCTTTCTCCGCTCGCTTGACCGCGCGGAAGAGCTCGGGCTCGAGCCGATCACGGCGTCCAATGACGTTGAGCCGCACACTGTTGGCACGAAAGCGATCGATCTCCACGTCTAGATGACGCCTGAAGAGCTT
This sequence comes from Gemmatimonadota bacterium, assembly GCA_041577935.1. GTDB lineage: Bacteria > Gemmatimonadota > Gemmatimonadetes > JACCXV01 > JAHWKZ01 > CAMYLR01. The sequence goes on from JBFGIA010000098.1 coordinate 5,993, forward strand.
CATCAGCGTGCGGACTTCTTCAGCTGGCCGGCGCCAGTTGTCGGCCGAGAAGGCGTACAGTGTGAGGGTCCCGATTCCCAGCGAAGGGGCGGATTCGACGACCCGCCGCACGGTGTCCACCCCGGCCATGTGTCCCGCAGTGCGGCCCAAGCCGCGGCGTGCGGCCCACCGGCCGTTGCCATCCATGATTAGTGCAACGTGCAGCGCGCCAGGATCTTGCCAAGTACTTGGTAACACAAAGTTAATAGACAAAAAAACTACTCCTCTCGCATGGCGTGAATCAACGTCTCCATATGATCGAGGTACCGCTCGAGGGCCCGGCGGCCCTTGGCGGTTAACTGATAGACCGTTCGTGGAACCCGCGCCTCGAACCGCTTGCGGCAAGACACGTAGCCGGCGTCCTCGAGCTTGCGCGCGTGAACGCTCAGGTTGCCGTCGCTGGTTTCCAGCAGGTCGCGTAGCTCGGTGAAAGACAACGATGGGTTGACGGCCAGCGCGCTCAGGATGCCGAGCCGCACCCGTTCGTACACTAACCGATCAAACTCGCCAGCCTTGGGATCCGCGAGATAGCCGGCGATGCCGCGTAACGTTTGTTGTTTGCGGTTCTCGTTCTTGCTCGCCATCGCCCGCTTAGCCCCCATAGCGCCTCACGATCAATCCACCAAAGACGAGGTGCAGCCCGCCGAAGCCGATCGCCAACAGCGGATTGGCCCAACTGGTTGGTGCCGCCAACGCGATAAGACCCAAGACCATGAATCCAGCGCCCATGATCGGCACCAGTCGTACCGAAAACATGCCGCCGGTTACCACGCCAACACCGTAGAGCAGCAACCACACACCGGGGATCGGGTTGAGGACCTCGGCACGATAGAGTGCAGCGGTCAACGCGATGGCGGCGATCACCGGTGGCGTGAGTCCGAGCATGAACCGTCGACCGACACCACGCGACAACCGTTCACCCCGATGCTTGGCCTTTTTGAGCATGAAGATGCCCCCGACCGTTGCCGCCAGCAGCGCATCCAGGACCCAAAGCGGGAGCCACTGGTCGGCGAGATCGGGGGAAGAGACGAGTGCCGCGGTGGCCAATGCCGAGACACCCATGATGATGCCGCCCCAACCGGGCACGGAGGTGAAAGCGCGCGACGATTCCATCGTCTCGCGGATGTACTCGAGGTTATCGATCGCCCGCGAGTGGAGGGTGACCGGGTCCCCGGGTTCGGACCTCAGAGGCTGGGACGCAGACATGACCAATAGCGTACCCAGATTGTATGCTAATGTCAAGTACTTGGTGTTGCAAAGTTACATCGAACAAATCAATTCGGTTCGAAACTTGCAAATTGAGGGGAATCATGTCAGTAGACGATCAGAGGCCAAGAAACCGTGCCACGTAACTGTAGAACAGCGAGATTCTATCGCACGGTTCGTTGAATCGGAGCGGAATATCAATCCTCGGACAAGGGGTTACGCACACTCGATGAAGACCAAGTATTCGATAATTGGGCTCGGCAAACTAGGCGCTAGCATGGCTGCCGGTATCGCCAGCCGCGGGTTTGAGGTGATCGGCGTAGACGTGAACGAGAACGCGGTGCGCTTGCTGAATGACGGCCACGCACCGGCACAAGAGACCGGTTTGGAGGACCTCGTCGCTGCGAACAAAAAACGGCTCAAGGGGACGATGAGCCATCGCGAGGCGGTGCTCGGTTCGGACGTCTCGTTTGTGATCGTTCCCACGCCGAGCA
>JBFGIA010000099.1:0-7712 GCA_041577935.1 Gemmatimonadota bacterium
GCGGGGAGCTCGGAGTTTCGAGTCGACTATACCGTCCGCTCAACAAGACTCGACCGTAGCGCCGTCCGACGACTCTTCGGGGCTGTAAAGGGATTGGTCGGCGTGAGTGAGGGGCCGGAGGCGATTACGCTGTCATTCGAGCGGCGAGGCTCGGCTGGTCGGGTTGCCGCCGAGTACCTGTCGTTCGACACCCAGGACTTGGTGCCCGGCACCTACACGCTCGATGTCACGCTCACCGATCGACGTGCCAGCGATCGGTCCGTGCACCAATCGCGAACGTTTACGATCGTCGACTGATAGGGCCGCCAATCGACCCGGCCCACGGCTTGCGGGTGCTCGGGATGAATCCGTGGCGATGCCTTAGCGCCTGATCTTTGACGCATACTATCGTGGCGACTGTCAAGAGTTGTGGCGGTTGGCTGACGATACCGCGCCGCTTCCCGCCGCTGCGATCACTGGCGAGCCTCAACAACGCTCATCAAAGCGACCGCGTAGTCTCGACCGCGTAGCGATAGCTCCGGCCGCATTCGTGACCATTGCCCTGGGGTTGGCGGGACTCGCGACTGCTTACGCGCACGCACTCTTCGGCGCAGCGGCCCTGATCATCCCGGCGATCGTAGCTGCGCGGCGGGTTGAGGCGAACGGTCGGGTCGGGCCACAGGTCCTTGTTTGGGTGATCGTCGCGGTGGCGATCGGTGTTCGGTTGGTGATCGTTACCGATCGGGCTCGCGCAGATGCCGTGGCTTGGGCAGAGATGGCGGCTGGCGGCCGGGAGGCACAGGTCACGGCGACCGTGAGCTTGACGTCGGTACTGCCGAGCGGCGATCAAAGATGGCACATGCGGGGCGAGGTGTTTGGCTGCAGCCTGCGACCGTGCCAAGGCGCCAGTCTCCGTTGGTGGTGGACGGGCGAGCCCGCGCCCAGGATTGGTGAGCAGTGGAGCGTCGCCGGTCAACTGCGAGCCGAACCGTTGCGCGTCAATCAGCGCGGCGGCTACCCGCCTCCAGGTCTGGCGCGTCAACGGCGTCGCGGGACGTTGACCGAGATCGAGCTGATCGCACGATCGTCTGGACGGGTGCCCCTGCTGGCGACCAGTGAGCAGCACCTTCGGCAGCGCATCGGCGCCCGATTCGGCGCCCGGTTGGCACCTCTCGTGACAGCATTGCTGCTCGGCGATCGTACCCATCTGCCCCCCGCGCTGGTCGATGCTTTTGCGGCCTCGGGCGCGTTGCACTTGCTGGCGGTCTCGGGGCTGCACGTTGGCTTTCTGGCCTGGCTGCTGGCAGTTGGTCTTGGTCTTGTCGGTTGGGGCCCGGTTCGGCGCGCGAGCGCAGCTACGCTGGTCTTGGTCGCATACGCCATGTTGGTGGGTGGGCGACCCTCGGTGATTAGGGCTGCCAGCATGACCGCTACGCTCCTGTGGGCTCGCGCGGGCGAGCGAAAGGTCTCGGTGTGGCAAGCGTGGGGGCTGGCCGCGGTCGCGATGCTCGCCTGGCGCCCACTCGATCTGTTCGATCTCGGTTTCGCGCTCTCATTTGGCGCAGTCGCTGGTTTGTTGATTTGGGGTCGGGGAGCGGGGCGCGCTTTCCAGACGACTTCTCCTCTCGGTGCGTTGACCACAGTTCAGCGCGGGGTGGTCGCGTCGGTCGTTGCGACCGGCGCCGCGGGCTTGGGCACCTTGCCGGTGCAGTCGAGCGCGTTCGGGTGGGTCGCGCCGGCCGGGTTCCTGGTGAACCCGGTGGCGGTCCCACTGGCCGCTTTCGGGTTGCCACTCGCTTGGCTGGCGTTGATCGCCGACGCGCTGGGTTTGGGGCCGGTGGCCGGTCCGCTTACGGCCACAGCGTCGTTGGCGCTGGCACTGTTGGAAGCAACGATAGTTGGCGTTGCGTCGCGTTTTTCGGTGTGGGTGCCGGGCCCCGGGGCCTGGGCGATCGTCCTGCTCGCCGGGTTGATCATTGCAGCCGCACTGCTCTTGAGAAATCGGCCTCTAGCCGGGTGGGGTGTGGTGGTCGTGATCACGGCGCTATCCATCGGCGGTCCCCGGCAACCGAATAAGAGCTTGGAATTGACGTGGCTCGATGTCGGGCAGGGCGACGCCATCGTGATCCGTTTTCCAGACGGGGCGACATGGCTGGTGGACGCCGGGCCTGCGTACCCAAACGGCGATGCGGGGCGGAGCGTCGTATTGCCATACCTCCGAGCTCAGGGGATCGATCGTCTGCGGTGGCTGATTTCGACGCACCCAGATCTTGATCACGTGGGTGGCGCCGCGAGTGTTGTCGACGGCGTGCGGGTCGATCGGTGGGGGAGCCCCGCAGCCCTGGGCGACAACCCAGCCTACATACGCTTGCTCGCCACGGTCGGGGGTCACCGCACAACTGCAGCCGTCCAACTCCGTGCTCCGAATCACCTACGACAGGGAGTGGTTAAAGTCGATGTTCTTCATCCTCAGGACGACTGGGTCCCGAACGATCCGTATGAGTCGGCGACGAGTGCCAACGACGCATCGATTGTTCTCTTGATGAGTTATGCTGGATGTCGCGTGTTGTTGACCGGGGACATTGGCGAACGAGCCGAGGCGGCATTGGTTGCGACTCTCGGTGACTCGCTGCGGGCGGGTCTGCTCCACGTTGGTCACCACGGCAGCCGGCACTCGACGACGATGGGTTGGCTTGCTCGTGTGAAACCGACTGCCGCGATCGTCTCGGTAAGCGCACTCAACCGCTACGGGCACCCGCACGTTGAGGTCTTGGAGCGCCTCGATCGAGCCGCTATCGACGTCTATCGTACGGATCGACTCGGAACGGTCACCGCGCGGTGTGTTTCGGGTGGGTGGCGTGTGGAATCGGCGACTCCCTATCTTCGTTGATCCCGGCAGGATACGCCGCGCCGCCGGAACCTTGACGTCGTTACGCCGGTATTGAGAGGACGCATGACACAGACTGAGCCCGCTTACGAGACTACCGCCACGCTGGCTGAGGCCAACGCGCGGATCGCTCGCGAGAACGCGTTCGCTTCGACCTTGCTCGAAGAGATCGCGCGGGTCGTCGTAGGCCAACGCGCGTTGCTGGACGGACTATTGATCGGCTTGCTTGCCGATGGCCACGTACTGCTCGAGGGGGTTCCGGGCCTAGCTAAGACACTGGCCGTCCGATCGTTGGCTGGCGCCGTCGATTGTGATTTTCAACGCATCCAATTTACACCCGATTTACTACCGGCCGATCTGGTCGGTACGACGATCTATCATCCCCAACGTGGCGAGTTCGATGTCCACCGCGGACCGGTCTTCACTAATCTTCTGTTAGCCGACGAGATCAACCGCGCGCCGGCAAAGGTGCAGTCAGCGTTGCTCGAGGCGATGCAGGAGAAACAGGTGACGCTTGGCGAGACTACCTACCATCTCGAGGCCCCCTTTTTGGTGCTCGCCACGCAAAACCCGATCGAACACGAAGGCACATACCCGTTGCCCGAGGCGCAAGTCGATCGGTTCATGCTCAAGCTTCGAGTCGGATACCCGGAACGTGAAGACGAGCGCCGAATCATCGAGCGTATGACAGCTATCGAAATACCCGATGTGCGCCCGGTAATCGGACCCCAGCAGATCTTGCACGCCCGCGAGGTGGTCGCCGGCCTGTACGTTGACGACAAGGTTCTCAGCTACATCCTCGACTTGGTCGAGGCGACCCGCCACCCGACTCGGTTCGGGCTCGAGGATCTCGAGCCATGGATAGCATTCGGTGGCTCGCCCCGAGCCGGGATATTTCTCACCAAGGCTGCCAAGGCACGCGCCTTCCTGAACGGTCGCGGCTACGTGGTCCCGGACGACGTGAAGGCCGTCGCCCGTGACGTCTTGCGGCACCGGCTCCTGCTGACCTATGAAGCCGAGGCGGAGGAAGTCGATCCCGACTCCGTCCTGGATCGGTTGCTGGAGCACCTCGACGTGCCGTGAGCGTCTCAGAGCTGGCCAAGACGGTCCGGCTGCTCGAGATCCAAACCCGACATCTCGTCAACGATATTTTCTCGGGAGAATACACCAGCGTCTTCAAGGGGCGTGGGGTGGAGTTTTCCGACGTGCGTGAGTACCAACCGGGAGATGACGTACGGGCGATCGACTGGAACGTGACCGCGCGGCGCGGCACTCCGTACGTCAAGCAATTTGTCGAGGAACGCGAGCTGACGGTGATCCTGGCGGTCGACGGCAGTGCCTCGACGCGATTCGGGACACAAGGCGCGCTAAAGCGCGAGCGTGCGGCCGAGATTGGAGCCGTGCTCGGGTTGGCCGCCAATCGCAACAACGACCGCGCTGGGGCACTGTTGTTCGCCGAGGGGATCGAGCGGTACATCCCGCCGCGTAAGGGGAAAACCCACGTCCTGCGGTTGGTCCGCGATATCCTGTCGTTCGATCCTCCGGCCCGCGGTACGGACCTGGTAGGTGCGCTCGAGTTTCTCTCACGCGTGCTTCATCGCCGGAGCGTGATCTTCTTGCTATCGGATTTCCTCGATACCGGTTACGAACGGGCGCTGGCAGCCTTGGCGGTTCGACACGACGTGGTGGCGCTGACACTCTCCGATCGGCGCGATCACGAGCTGCCCGACGTGGGATTGATCGAGGTGGTTGAACCGGAGACTGGTGCCCGGCGCTGGCTCGACACCGGTTCGACCCGTGTTCGCGAGGCGTATGCCGCCGCGGCTGCACGCGTGGAGACCGATCGCAAACGAGTGTTCCAAAAGGCCGGTGTCGACATGGTGCCGATCGACACGCTAGCAGACTACGTCCAACCCTTGAGACGGTTCTTCGAGCGCCGTGAGCGGCGGCGGGGACGACCACTGAGGATGCTCAAACGATGAGCTTTCGGTTGCTGATCTTGACGCTGGTCGTGGTTGTCCAGCCGGTCACATTGTTGGCGCAGGAAACCGACTCGTCGGCGGTTCGCATCCGTGTGGTTCCAGACACACCGAGCGCAAGCATAGCAGGCGACAGCCTGACCGTCGGCGACGCGGTTTGGGTCACCGTCCAGACCAGTGGTCCCGGGGGTCACTATTTGTTGCCCGAGACACTGGTCGAAGCGTACGGCGAGCATCCCGAGCTCGCGGTCTTGGAGAGCGCGCGCCAAGACGGTCAACTGAGGCTCAGGGTGGCGCTGTTCCGCCCCGGACCCTTCGTGTTGCCAACCGTGGAGGCGGGCGTTGCGACAGCCGATGGCGACACGCTGCGTGTGCCCGTGTATGCTGACACGATACAGGTGGCTTCCGTGTTGGCGCCGGGAGATACGCTGTTGGCGGACATCAAGCCGCTATGGGTCGGCGGTGGGATCCCACTGTGGTTCTGGATTCTGCTGGTCCTATTGATTGCACTAGCGCTGCTGGCTTGGTGGTGGTGGCGCCAACGCGGTCAAGTCGATGAGCTGCCGCAGGTGCGTCCGGACGCTTACCAGATCGCGCGAAGGCAACTCGAGTCGTTGCAGACGGAACCACCGACTCCCGATCGGCGCATCGTCGCAGCAGCAGAAATTGGCGAGACCGTGCGCGTGTACTTGACCGATGGGTGGGCGGTGTCGGCTAGAGAGCGGACCACGTTCGAGCTACTGCCTACGCTGCCCGAGCGTTGGCAGCCGATTCGTCCTGCACTGGCTTCGCTGCTGTCGGCTGTCGATCTGGTCAAGTTTGCACGCCTCGCGCCCGAACCTGGCGAAGTTCCGCGATTGGCGCGCACCGGGCTGGAATGCGTCGATCGGCTCGAGCAGACGCGGCAGCCGCCCGAGATCCCAGAAGCGGAGGAGGCGGCATCGTGAACCCCGTACCGCTGAGCTTTGGGAACTGGACGCTCGCCAGCCCGGCGTGGCTGTTGCTTTTGATAGCGTTACCGCTGGCCTGGTATTGGCAACGCCGGAACCGCCGACGGGCACTCGTCCTGCCCGCGCTGGCGACCGTTGGCGCATTGCCTCAAAGTTGGCGTCAGCGATTGCGAGCGGTGCCATCGCTACTGCGGACGCTGGCATTTATCGGTTGCGTGGTTGCGATGGCGCGACCGCAGGAGTTGGCTGCCGGAAAGCCACTCACGACGTCGGGGGTCGACATCGTGCTGGCGATCGACGCGTCGGGCAGCATGAAGGCCGAGGACTTTCAGCCTCGGAACCGACTCGAGGTAGCCAAGCAGGCAGCCGCCGATTTCATCGGGGGTCGGTCGTCGGATCGCATCGGGCTGGTGACGTTTGCCGGTCAAGCGGTAACCCAGACACCGCTGACGCTCGATCACGGCGCGCTCGCCGAAGCGATCGGTCGAGTGAGAATAGGCGGCCTCGCTGAAGGGACCGCTATTGGCACCGCGCTTGCCACAGCGGTCAACCGTCTCCGGGCCTCGGACGCCCGCAGCAAGGTTGCGATCCTGTTGACCGATGGCGTCAACAACGCCGGTCAGGTAGATCCGCTCACCGCTGCCGAGACCGCTCGTGCTCTCGGTGTGCGCGTCTACACGATCGGTGTTGGCACGACCGGGGAGGCACCGTACCTGCTCGAGGACCCACGCTTCGGGCGGCGCTACGTCCGCGTCGTTGTGCGGATAGACGAGGAGACACTGCAACAGATCGCTACACGTACGGGAGGGCGATACTACCGGGCCACCGATCCGCAAGCGTTGAATCAGGTGTATGCCGAGATCGATCGGCTCGAGCGTTCACCCTTGACTGGTCGCCGTCCGGTCGTGCGCCTCGATCGATACTTGTGGCTTCTGATCCCCACGCTGGGCTTGGTAATGCTCGAGGGCGCGCTGCGCGCCACCCTGTTTCGGAGGCTTCCGTGATCCTCGACGCAGTCGATTGGTCACGACCCGAGTGGTTGATGGTGCTTACGCTAGTGCCCGTTGTTATCGCCACCATCGTGTGGTCGTTCAATCGACGTCAGCGTGCACTCGACGCGTTCTCGGAAGCGCCCGTTCGGGGTCGAACCCAACCGTTACCGGCCCGGCGTCGACAGGTGCGTGGCGTTTTGCTCGTGTTGTCATTGACGACGCTCGTGCTAGCGGTGGCCGGACCCCGCTGGGGTACCGAACGTGTCGCCCCGTTACCGGTGGGGCAGGAGGTCGTGTTCGCGCTCGACGTTTCGCGTTCCATGTTGGCCACCGATGTTGACCCGAGTCGGCTCGAGCGCGCGAAGCTCGCCATACGGCAGATACTGGCGACCCTCCCAACCGCCGAGAGCGGGTTGGCGATCTTCGCTGGCGAGGCTGCGCTCGTCGTCCCGTTGACACGCGATGCGGCGGCGATCGATCTCTATTTATCGTCGGTCGGTCCGGACTGGGTCAGTGACCCGAGCACGGATCTGGGTCGGGCACTCGGGTCGGCACTCGATGCCTTCCCACCTGATAACGCACCGGGGCGAGCGATCGTGTTGCTATCCGACGGCGAAGATCACAGCGGTGGGTTGGAATCGGTCGCACGCGCCGCACGCGGACGCGGTATCGAGATCAACGTGATCGGCATCGGTACCGACGACGGCGCTCGGATACCAGTTGGCCCAGATCGATGGGTCGAGGACCGGGGCCAACCGGTGATTTCAAGACTGGACAGGGAAAAGCTCGAGCGCGTGGCGGACGAGACCGGCGGGCAGTTTGTTGCGCTCGAAGCGGGCGATGGGGATTTGCCCGCCCTGATCGGTCGGCTGCAGGCGCTTGATACGGGCCGCTCGATCGGACGCGAGTCCCAGCGTCGCGCTGA
>JBFGIA010000100.1:0-7685 GCA_041577935.1 Gemmatimonadota bacterium
GATCGGGCCCGAGACGGTGAACACGCTGCCTCCCAACACGCTGGATGCGTTCCGTGACCACGGCGACCCCGCAGTTCGGATCTACGAGGACCGCAAGGAGTGTCAAGAGATGATCGGCGAGCTGGGCCACCTGGGAATCGATTTCGATCACGTCACGCAGGAGCTCGAGAAGGAAGGCGTGAGCAAGTTCGCCGCCTCGTACGACCAACTGCTCGAAACGATCCGCCGCGAACAGCGCCTCGTTCAAACCGCCTGATCCGAGTTAGGCGAAAGGCGACACCGTGGATCTCGTCACGCTGGGCCGGGCGTTCGGATTCTCTTTCACCGCCGGCATCAACCTGTACGCCACCGTGGCGATCATCGGTTTGGCGGAGCGGTACGGTTGGGTCGACCTCCCGCCGCAATTCCAAGTCTTCGACAACGACATCGTCATCTACGGCGCGTTGGCCTTGTACGCGATCGAGTTTTTGGCCGACAAGATCCCGTGGATCGATACCGTCTGGGATACCGTACACACGTTGGTCCGGCCGCTGGGTGGTGCACTGATCGCGGTTGCAGCGATGGGCGAGGCTGCGCCGCTCTTGCAAGGCATAATTGCGCTGATGGGGGCCACGGTAGCCGCCAGCACGCACGTAACCAAGGCCGGCTCGCGAGCTGCGATCAATACGTCACCCGAGCCGTTCTCGAACTCGGCTATGAGTTTGGCCGAGGACGGGTTGGTCATCGGGATCGGTTTCTTGACGCTGGTGGTTCCGATCGTCGCGCTGGTCGTGAGTGTCGCGCTACTGCTCCTGATCTTCGTCTTCTCACGACGACTGTACGTCGGCGCAATGCGCCGTTTTTCCTCTCGGGCATGAGCTCACGCGCGGAATTCGGCCTGATCGGCTTGGGCACGATGGGCTCCAATCTGGCGCTCAACATCGAGGAGCATGGCTTCCCGGTCGCGGTGTGGAATCTGGAGGCCGATCGCACCGCTGCGTTCGTCGCCGAGCACGCGGATCGCGCGTTCACCCCGACCGACACGTTCGAGCAACTGGTCGCGGTGATCCCTCCACCGCGCCGGATCTTGATGATGATCGCGGCCGGCGAGCCGGTCGATCAGACACTTGACGCTTTGACGCCGCTACTCGAACCGGGGGACATCGTCATCGACGGCGGCAACTCGAACTTCAACCAACCCGAGCGCCGCAGTGGTGAGCTGGCCAATCGCGGATTGGCGTTCCTCGGTGTTGGTGTTTCGGGCGGCGCCGAAGGCGCACGACACGGACCATCGCTCATGCCGGGCGGTCCGCGCGAAGCGTACGACGCCATCCGACCGGTGCTGGAAGCGATCGCTGCGGTAACCGACTTTGGCCCCTGCGTTGGGTACTTGGGTTCCGGTGGCGCCGGTCATTTCGTCAAGATGGTTCACAACGGAATCGAGTACGCCGACATGCAATCGATCGCCGAGGCGTACGACGTGCTCGGGAACGGACTCGGGCTGGGTGCCGACTCGTTGGCCGAGTTGTTCGGCGCGTGGAACGAGGGGCCACTGGCGTCTTATCTAATCGAGATCACCGCCAAAATCTTTGCTGTTCGGGACGCGACAACGGATCAACCGTTGGTTGAGCAGATCGTCGACGAAGCGTCGCAAAAGGGGACCGGCCGCTGGACCGCCGTGACCGCGTTCGAGTTGGGGGTGCCGGTGCCATCGATCGTCGCCGCCGTCGACGCGCGCGTGATCTCTAGCCGACGCGATGAGCGCGAGCGAGCAAGCAAAGCCCTAAACGGGCCCCAGCGGTCGCTCGCCGACGGTGATCTCGAGCAACTGGCGGATGATGTTCGCGACGCTCTCTATGGATCGCGAATCGCCACGTTCGCTCAGGGGATGGATTTGATCGCGCATGGATCCGACCACTATGACTGGTCGATCCCGCTGGCCGAGGTGGCGCGCGTCTGGATGGGCGGGTGCATCATCCGGGCAAAGCTCCTGGAGCCGATTCGATCGGTGTTCGATCGTCAGCCCGAGCTCGCGAACTTGCTGCTCGACGACGACATCGCCGAGCGGATCAACGGTGCCCAGCCCGGTTGGCGGCGCGCGATCAGAACCGCCGCTCGGCTCGGCATACCGATTCCCTGTTGGAGCGCTTCGCTGGCTTACGTCGACGGTTACCGCAGCGCTCGGCTGCCACACAATCTGACTCAGGCGCAGCGTGATTATTTCGGATCGCACACCTACCGGCGGCTCGACGATCCACAGAGCAAACCGGTTCACACCGATTGGGAAGTCGACGCAAGAGAGGCGGTGAAATGAGCGAGCCTGTCATCCGCGCCCAAACCGAGACCCGCGTGGAGAAGATCACGCTGCGCGCAGCCGGTAAGTGCGCGTTGGTGATCTTTGGCGGCACCGGGGACCTGTCGAAGCGCAAGCTGCTCCCGGCGCTCTACCGGCTCCATCGCGATGGATACCTCGACGCGTGCTTCTCGGTCATCGGGGTCGGCCGAAGCGAGATGTCTGTGGCGGCGTTTCGCAAGTTGATGCAAGAGGCTGTTTCGGAGCGCGTACGTGACTTTGCCACACCGCAATGGGAAGAGTTCGCTCGCAAGATCGATTACATGCAGGCCGATCTGATGCAAACGGATTCCTATCGCGAGCTCGCAGTCCGGCTCGAATCCCACGGCGCCGGCTCGCCAACCGACGGCAACCAGCTGTTCTACTTGTCCGTCTCTCCATCATTAGCGCCGCCAATCGTCGAGGGCCTGGCCGCGACTGGCTTTTGTGTCGAGGGCGATGGCTGGACGCGCATCGTGGTGGAGAAACCGTTCGGGCACGACACCAACTCCGCGCGCGAGCTCAACGAAATGATCGCCCACTCGTTCGACGAGTCGCAGGTCTTCCGCATCGATCACTATCTGGGCAAGGAGACGGTTCAGAACATCCTGGCTTTTCGGTTCGGCAATACACTATTCGAGCCAATCTGGAATCGGAACTATGTCGAGCAGGTGCAGATCACGGCCGCGGAGACGCTTGGCGTGGGCCATCGTGCCGGCTTCTACGACGGGACGGGCGCGCTGCGTGACATGATCGCCAACCATTTGTTGCAGCTGCTGACATTGACCGCAATGGAGCCACCAGTCGCGTACGACGCCGATTCGGTACGCGAACAGAAGGTTCAAGTGCTACGCTCGATGCCCCCGATGAGCGCTCACGAAGTGATCCACCGTACCGCTCGTGGGCAGTACGGCCCGGGCACGATCAGCGGCGAGCAAGTCCCTGGCTACCGGGAGGCCGAGCGGGTGGCGAGCGACTCGAATACCGAGACGTTTGCGGCGGTCGAGTTCCGAATCGAGAACTGGCGCTGGGCCGGCGTTCCGTTCTACGTCCGAGCAGGCAAGCGGTTGAGTCGCGACGTGACCGAGATCGCGGTGCAATTCAAGCCTACGCCACACACGCTGTTCGCACGCACCGACGCGCGGGTGCCCCCGAACTTGATCGCCATTCGGCTCAAGTCCGACGAAGAGATCGACATCACGTTCGCGGCCAAAGTACCCGGCGAAGGGATGCAGACATCGCGGGTGCGGATGGAGTTCGACTACCAGCAGACGTTTGGCGTCGATCTCCCCGATGCTTACCAGACGTTGCTCCTCGACGCCATCGAGGGCGACGCCACGCTGTTCACGCGTGGCGACGAAGCCGAGGCCCAGTGGGCCTTGATCACTCCGATCCTCGAGACTTGGGCGCTGTCCACCCCGGCGGGGTTTCCGAACTACGAGGCCGGTAGCGAGGGGCCACGCGACGCGGCCCAGATTCTGGCCGGCAACAGCCATGTGTGGCGCGGCCTCAAAGAAGCAGCGGGTGCGTAAACTTGGGCCGACGAGCGATCGTTACCCACCCCTCCCGAGACCCGCTGTTCGACGATGCAGCGGCGCAGATCGCGACCGCCATCGACACCGCCTGTCGGGCGCGTGATAGAGCGTTTGTCGTCTTGACCGGCGGCTCGACGATCCCACCGGTGTACGAGCGACTCGCTCAGTCGACGCTAGTCGATTGGGACCGCGTTGAAATCTTCTGGAGCGACGAGCGGTGCGTGCCACCGGACCACCCGGATAGCAATTATGGCATGATAAGGGACTTTTTGTTGGAACCGGCGAGGGTCCCCGATGCCAACGTTCATCGGTTTAAGGGCGAAGACTCGAATCGTGACCGCGCCGCCGCGATGTACGCGATCGAGATCGAAGCCGCGCTCGTCGACGACCCGCGATTTGACTTGATCGTTCTCGGGATGGGTCCCGATGCGCACGTCGCCTCGCTCTTCCCCGGCCATCCACTGATCAACGACACCGAGCGCTGGACCGGAGCGGTCTCCGTCGAAGACTTCGACGATTTCGACATGCCGGAGCCAGCCATCGATCGGCTCACTCTGACGCCGCGTGCCCTCCACGCCACCCGCGAGGTACTGCTCGTCGTCACCGGCGCCAACAAAGCTCCCGCTGTGCGCGCCGCGCTGGGGTCGGTGCGCGATCCCCAACAGTGGCCAGCGCAACTCGTCGACGGGCGCGAGTCCCGCGTCACTTGGTTGTTGGACGGCGAAGCCGCCGCCGGGGTCGAAGGTGAGATCTAGCGGTTAGAGATCGTCGAGCGGCACGGGTACGGGGAGTGGCTCCAGCTCCGCTTCGGTGAACGGAATCACCGGCGCAGAACTGCTTCGAACCCCATCCGAGATGAAAACGTCCTGCGCGGCGCGGTGTTCTTGCGCACCGTCCGGCGTGCGACGCACGTACGTACCGTCAGGCTGACAATCCCAGGCCGAGCAGTTGTCTTCCGAGTAAACGTTCAGAATCCGCTCGAGACGCTCTTTCACTTCGTCGTCGAGCACCGGCGTGATCGTCTCCACCCGATTCGTGAGATTGCGGTGCATCCAATCCGCCGAGCCGATAAAGAACTCGGGATCTCCTCCGTTCTCAAAGCGGTAGATCCGGCTGTGCTCGAGAAACCGGCCGATGATGCCGAACACGCGAATCGTCTCTGAGACGCCGGGCGTCCCCGGTCTGAGGCAGCACAGCCCGCGCACGTTGAGCTCGATCGGCACCCCCGCCTGGCTCGCGAGGTAGAGCTCATGGATGACCGGTGGGTCCTGAAGCTGATTGATCTTTGCGCGAATCCCGGCGGGGCGCCCGGCCCTGGCGTGCTCGGCCTCGCGGCGGATGAGCTCGATGAACCGGTCACGCATCGTCGCCGGTGCCACCAGCAGGTGGCGGTACTCCGGAGCGGTCAACGCTCCGGTGAGCTGATTGAAGACCTTGGCAACGTCGTCACAAATCTCGGGATGGCATGTGAGCACCCCCAGATCCTCGTAGATACGCGCGGTCCCGGTGTGGTAGTTACCGGTTCCCACGTGCGCATAGCGTCGTATCTGGCCCCGCTCCTCTCGCACGACGAGCGCGAGCTTGACGTGGGTCTTCAGCTTCTCCACTCCGTAGGCGACGTGGACGCCCTCTCTCTCGAGATACCTACCCCAGGCGATGTTCGGAGCCTCATCGAAGCGGGCGGTGATCTCAACCAGCACCGCTACCTGCTTTCCTCGGCGGGCGGCCTCGGCGAGAGCCTGGATGATCGGTGAGTCTTTGCTGGTGCGGTATACCGTCAGCTTGATCGCCAGCACCGCCGGATCTACGGCCGCCGACTCGATGAATCGCAGAACGGATGTATCGAAGCTGTCGTAGGGGTGGTGGAGCAGTATGTCGCCACGTTGGATCCGATCGAAGATCGCTTCGTACTCGAGACGGGGCAGCTGCTTCAACCGATCGTGCGTGACCGGTCGGTGCCGTGGCAGTTGTAGGTCATCTCGACCTTCGGTGTCGAGGCTGAGCAGGTCATCGATCCCCAGAAAGATGCTCGTGGGATATACGTCGTCAGCTGTGACGCCCAATCGCTTACCAATCCAAGCGACGATCTCATCGGGCATGTTCGTTTCGACCTGTAGCCGCACCACGCCGGCGAAGCGTCGCGCTTTGAGCTCGGCGGACACCTGCCGAACGATGCTCCCCGGCTCGTGCAACTCGTCCTCGCTCAAATCCGCATTTGGATCAACGTCACCTTCCGCTCCACGACTAACCCGGAACACGTGGACGCGACTCGGTGGCCGGGCCGGGAACAACAGATCGAGGTTCGCGGCGATGACTTGCTCGAGCGGCACGAACCCGGGAACAGTTGAGAGCGGCACCCACCGTGGACGGTTGGCCGGCACCTTGATCCGCACGAAGGTCTCCTGTTTCTCGCCATCCGTCGGCAACGTCACAGCTAGGTTGAGCGCGTCGTTGCTGATAAACGGGAAAGGGTGCTCGGCGTCAACGGCCAAGGGTGTGAGGATCGGCATCACCGACTCCTCGAAGTAAGCCCGGAGCATCTGCTGCTCGGATTCTTCGACCGTGGCGTAATCGACGATCGGGATGCCCTCGGCGGCCAGCGCGGGCAAGATCTCACCAGCTATGACATCGGAAAGAATCTCGTCCTGCTGGACAAGCTCCGAGCGACAGGCTTCGAACTGCTGGGCTGCGGTGCGACCATCCAGCGACAGCTTGATCGACTTCTTTCGAATGCGGCGCTTAATGCCGCTCATCCGCTTCATGAAGAATTCGTCATGAAGCATCCCCATGATCCCGGCGAACTTGATGCGCTCGAAAAGCGGCAGAGACGAGTCCTCGACTTGGGCCAAGACCCGACGGGCAAAAACCAGCCAGCTCAGCTCGCGATCGAAGAAAGCCTCCGGTGGGAAGGCGGGAGCTTCTTGAGGACCGTGTTTGAGTGTCACTGCCAAGTCACAGGTCGCTTGACTGCGCTATGCGGCGTGATTTCACACTTTTCAGTGTACCCGCCGTGCCTCGTTCGCTTCTGTAGGGAGAAATCCGATCCAATGTCAGGAATTAGAGTACATCGCCTATCTGTGCGTCGTCGAACTACTCGTCAGCCGGAGGGCCGCCCCAATCGTCGTCATGGGCCACGACGCGGTCGATCCAGTCGGCGACGCGGGCCTGGTCCTCCAACCGGAAGTGGTCTGCGAAAAACCGCCAGATGGGGCTTTGCTCAGCGAATCTCTCCGGTGGACGGGTGGGCAACAGGTTGCACGCCAGCACGATGTCGTAGATCGACATCGTATCGTCGACCAGCCAGGCTCGATGGGCGAGTCGGCGCTCCAGTCGCTCGAGAGCGACCCGCATCGATTCCCGCGCTTCGGCGATCGCCGACTCTTCGCGCTCGGGCGCCGGTTTCCGGAACTGAGGGGATAGCCCCCACTGAATCCTCAAGATCTCGGGGCTCAGGTTGGCGAGCAATGCTTCCGCGGTCTGGATCTCGTCCCGCGACTCTGGTGTCAAGCTCGGCGTGTCGCGGTAGTTGGCCTCCAGGTAGTGGAGGATCGCCAAGGAGTCGCGCATCACGATGTCGCCATCGATCAGGATCGGGATCATCGGCCAACCGGCCGCCTCGAGCATCGGCTCCCGGTCGGCGGCCATCATCTCCTCGATCTCGTACTCGAGGCCCTTGTAATTAAGGGCCACACGAACCTTTACGGCGTTGGGGGATCGATGGAACTCAAGCAGCTTTCGCATGGCAGGCAAAGGTAGCCGGGTCACGTTTCGGTGGCCTCCAACGCTCGCGACGCGTAAAATCTCGGCCCCCGAACCGCTGTTCCTGCATGCACTTCAGC
>JBFGIA010000101.1:0-7681 GCA_041577935.1 Gemmatimonadota bacterium
ATCCGAAGCCGATGAGGAGTATACGCGCCGCGTGGCCTCTCACGTCGACGCTGCCCTGCGCGAGCTTCGCAGAGCCGCGCCTACGCTAGAGCCTTTCCAGACGGCCGTGCTGGGGGCGATGGAGATCTCGGACGAGCTCTTTCGTGCACGAGAAACGTTAACCGAGATTAGCGGGGACCTGGTCGAACGCATCCGTCGCGTCGAGGACGCCATCGATGCGTGTCTCGAAGACGAAATGGCGGATTAGGGAAGGAGGCCGATCGGCGCGGACGATAAACCGAAGCTGGGCAAAGACCCCGCGCGCGGACTGCTCGAGAGACTAATTTTTTGAGCCAACGCGTTCTCACAGGGAGCCTCGCTCCATCAGACGATCACAAGCCTCTAACGAGGAAGTGAGACTCGGGTGGGGAGGCTACCCACTCGTTTCTTGAGGGCGTCAAAAAATCCTCTCGGGTGAACCTGCGGCGGGGTCTTTGCCCGCGCGTTCGGTCATCGTCCCATCGCGCCGAGCGAGGGCCGGTGAAGATACTCCACGTCGCCGATATCTTCGGACGGCCCGGCCGCAGAGCCTTCGCGTCGGGAGTCAAGCGGGTTCGGGCATCCGATCCACATTGCTTCGTCGTAGCCAATGGCGAGAATGCAGCCGGAGGGTTCGGAATCACCCCGGACATCGCCCGTGAGTTGTTCGATTCGGGTGCCGATGTAATCACGAGCGGGAATCACATCTGGGACCGCCGCGAGGTGTACCCGTACCTTGACTCCGAGCATCGTCTGCTCAGGCCTGACAACTACCCCGAAGCGAATCCCGGACGCGGCGTGTGGATTGGTGTGATGGGAGCCATTACCGGAGCGGTTTTGAATCTTCAGGGCAGGGTCTTCATGAAGGAAATCGACTGTCCGTTTCGACGGTTGGACGGCCTGCTCGATCGCCAAGATGTGCGCAGCGCCGGAGCGATCCTGGTGGATTTCCATGCCGAGGCGACGGCCGAGAAAATAGCGTTTGGCAGATACGCCGATGGTCGCGTGGCAACGGTGATCGGAACCCACACACATGTCCCATCGGCCGATGCACGGCTGCTGTCGGGAGGGACCGCTTACGTGACAGATGTCGGTATGACGGGGCCACACGGTGGCGTCATCGGGATTCGCGCCGAAGGTGCGATCGAGAGGTTCCTCACGCAGACCCCTAATCGGTTCGAAGTGTCCGACCAGGAGGTGCGATTTCAGGCCGCTCTAGTCGAGATCGATATTGAAACCGGTCTCTCGCGCTCGATCGAACACATCGATTGGCCCGCCGAGCAGATCGAGGAGTCGGTACCGTGAGCCCCTTCGTGCGTGGGCCAGTGGGGTGGGTCGAGGTGATCTGTGGGCCGATGTTCAGTGGTAAGTCCGAGGAGTTGATCCGGCGTATCCGACGCGCACAGATCGCACGTCAGCGGGTGCAAGTTTTCAAGCCGTTGATTGACGATCGCTACTCCGAAGACGAAATCGTAAGTCACTCCGAGATGCGGATTGACGCGATACGAGTCGCACCAGCGAACGAGATCTTGGTCCGAGTGGATCCGCGTACACAGGTGGTGGGAATCGATGAGGCGCAGTTCTTTGATGAACAATTGGTGGAGGTGGTGGATAGATTGGCGAACATGGGGAAGCGCGTGATCGTTGCTGGTCTCGACCAGGATTTCATGGGCCGCGCTTTCGATCCGATACCCCAACTGTTGGCCAAAGCCGAGGAGATCACAAAGACCCTGGCGATTTGTGTGCAGTGTGGAAATCCGGCCAACTACACACAGCGTTTGGTTCCCTCCGAGGAGACGATCGTCGTGGGGGGGTCCAATGAGTACGAGGCTCGCTGTCGGCAGTGCTTCGAGCCACGACTGGCTCAAGCCGAGCTGCCGCTTACACGCGCCGCAGGTGAGACAGATCACGGGTCGGATCGATGACAGCTAAACCTATTGACGGCAAGGCTTTAGCAGCTCAGGTACGGGGCGACATCGCGGCCGCTACAGAGCGTTTGGTCAGCGACACCGGGATTCGACCGGGTCTATGCGCAGTGCTGGTCGGGGATGACCCCGCATCTGCCACCTACGTCCGGATGAAGGGCAAGGCGTGCGACGAAGTCGGCTTTGCTTCGCGCATCGTTCGCATGCCTGACACGTCGACGCAGGACGAGTTGCTGGAGCAGGTGGCCCAGCTAAACGCTAATCCAGAGATACACGGGATCCTCGTGCAGTTACCTCTGCCGTCGCAGATTGATCCCGACGTGATCACGCTGGCGATCTCGCCATCAAAGGACGTAGATGGGTTTCATCCGACGAATGTCGGCCGGCTCGTCGCGGGAGACCTGGAAAACGGATTCGTGTCCGCCACGCCGGCGGGTATCATGAAGTTGATCGCGGAAACCGGATTGGATCCGTCCGGCTGTGAAGCGGTCATCGTGGGTCGCAGCGACATCGTCGGCAAACCAACGGCACTCCTTCTGATGCACGCTCACGCTACCATAACCGTGTGTCACAGCCGGACAAAAGACTTGGCAGCCCATACGCGGCGTGCGGACATCCTGGTCGCCGCCGTGGGCCGCCCGGATACAGTGCGTGGGGAGATGGTAAAGCCCGGCGCGACCGTGATCGACGTCGGAACGAATCGCGTGCCGCGCGACGATGGAGAGGGTCATCGGCTGGTCGGAGATGTCGATTTTGATTCGGTCGCTGACGTCGCAGGCTGGCTGACTCCGGTGCCCGGAGGCGTGGGGCCAATGACGATCGCAATGCTCCTCTCCAACACGTTGACGGCTGCCAAGCGAGCCGCAGCATCGTCGTGAACGTCACGCGCCTCGAATCGGGGCCTGTCCTAACCGTCAGTCAGCTTCTCCTTAAAGCCACCAATGCGTTGGTCGCCGAACTAGGATCGGTCGCGGTCGAGGGCGAGATATCGTCATTTCATCACGCCGTGAAGTCGGGTCACATGTACTGGACGCTCAAAGACGCGACCAGCGAGGTCCGCTGTGTCATGTTCCGGAGCGATAACCAACAGCTCGAGTTTCCGTTGGTCGACGGAACACATGTCGTAGTCATAGCACGGCCCACGATATATCCCAGTCGCGGGCAGTTTCAGCTTCAGATTACCCAGGTGCTCCCGCGTGGGAGGGGTGCGCTTCATCTTCAGTTCGAGGCGTTGAGGAAGAAACTGGCCGCCGAGGGTCTGTTCGATTCGGAGCGCAAACGCAGCCTCCCGTTCTGGCCCCGGCGGGTAGGCGTCATAACATCCGCTGAGGGCGCCGCGGTTCGCGACATCATTAGCGTGATCCATCGTCGTGCGCCGGCGACTCGTATCGTCTTGAAACCGGTCCCGGTTCAGGGTCGCGAGGCAGCACCGGAGGTCGCCCGTGCGATCGAGTGGTTCTCGGCCCAGGCGATAGCCGATGTAATCATCGTCGGCCGTGGCGGGGGGTCGTTGGAGGACCTCTGGGCGTTCAACGAAGAAGTCGTCGTGCGGGCGATCGCCGCGAGTACGATCCCGGTCGTGAGCGCGGTGGGCCACGAGAGCGACACGACGCTGTCGGACTTTGCGGCCGATCTGCGGGCCCCAACTCCGTCGGTCGCGGCGGAGCGGGTCGTGCCGGAGACACGCGAGATCGAGATCGCCCTGGAGCGGTCGCTCAAACGATTGGCTGGGGCGGTGGAACGCCAGCGTCGCCGCCGGATCGACGAAGCGCTGGCACCCATTCGGCGTTACGGGTTCAGAAGGGTTCGTGACCGATTGTCTGAAACGCGACAGCATTGGGGTGATAGCCTGGGTACCATCGCGCAGCCGGTGGCCGAGCGCAGGCAGCGAGCGGCTGAGAGCCTCAACCGCGGTTGCGATCGGTTCCCCTCACCAGTGAGGTTACGGTTGCGCGAGGCTGCGATCCGCCTGGGGCATTTGGACGAGCGCCTCAAAGCGGTGAGTCCGTTGGCGATCCTAGATCGTGGTTACGCGGTTGTGGCGGCTGCCGACCGGACCGTCGTGCGCGACGCTGCTGCGGTGCGCCAAGGCGATGAGATCGGCGTCAGACTGGCGCGCGGAGGGCTGTTGGCGACGGTTGATAGGAGTCTCCCCGAGCCCGAGATGGAGGTCGCTGAATGACCCAAATACCGATCGAGGATAAGAGTGCGGCCGGCGGCGGAGAAGGCGATCAGCCGATCGAGGAGCAGCTCAAGCGCCTCGATGCGATCGTGGAGAAGCTAGAGAGCGAGGCGGTATCGCTGGATCAGTCGATCGCTCTGTTCGAAGAGGGGGTCGAGTTGGCGGTTCAGATCCGTCGTCGGTTGGAAGTCAGCGAGGGGCGAATCCGGGAGATCGTCGAGAGGTCCGGGGGGTTGTTCTCGCTGGAAGACTTCGACCTTTAGTGGCGTTGCAGGCACGGCGGGTTTGAATCGCGTCGAGGAGTTCGTTGCGGTCGAACGGCCGGGACTCGAGGCGGCGATCCGAGGCATGATCGAGCCGCTCGGGCCGCCGCTGGGGGCGGCTGCCGCCTACGCGGTTGGCGCTGGCGGCAAGCGGATCCGGCCGTTGCTGACCGTGGCTGCGCACGACGCCGCCATCGAGTGCGAACCTCAGACCGGCGGCAACGATGAGCGAGCCCAGCTGTATCGGGTTGCGGCCGCAGTCGAGCTGATTCACACCTACTCGCTGATTCACGACGATCTGCCGTGCATGGACGATGACGCGCTCCGGCGCGGGTTGCCGACCACACACCGCGTATACGGGACATCCGTCGCAGCGGCGGCCGGAGCGGCCCTGCAGCAGGTGGCGTTTTTGGCCCTCGGCAGAGCGGCCCAGACGGCGTCAGGCTTGGCGGCGCGCTTGCCGTCGATCGTTCGGCGCCTGGCGGCGGCGGTCGGGGGTGAGGGGATGGTCGGAGGTCAGATTCTCGACTTGGAAGCCGAGGGCGGCACGCCAGACGCGGCCGGACTCGAGGCGATCCACCGGGCTAAGACAGCGGCCTTGATCTCGGCCGCCTGCGCGCTTGGGGGATTGACCGCTGGCGCCACGCCACAGGCGGTCAGAGCGCTCGGTTCGTACGGAGCGCAACTCGGGCTCGCCTTCCAAATCGTAGATGACCTGTTGGACGTGACCGGTGACCCCTCCGATACTGGTAAAGCGGTCGGCGTCGATCAGGCACGAGCCAAGGCCACTTATCCCGCTGTTCACGGTGTCGATCGAGCCCAGCAACAGGCTCGATTGGCGGGTGACTCCGCTCTCGATGAGCTGGCTCAGCTTTCGGGCGATACCTCGGTGCTGGTCGGGATGGTCGATTTTGTGCTCGACCGCTTGCACTAGGAGCGCCAGAATCGAAACGGTTTTGCCCGTAACCGGCGCGGAGCGTTAGTTTTTTAAACTACGACGTTATGTCCAAGATTCTCACCCGCATATCCGGCCCCGACGACCTGAAGGGTCTGTCGCGAGAGGCGCTCCACCAGCTGAGTGACGAAGTCCGTCAGCGCGTCCTCGAGATTGTTGCCAACCGTGGCGGTCATCTCGGGGCGCCGCTCGGGGTTGTCGAGCTGGCGGTGGCGCTGCACTACGTGTACGACAGCCCGACGGACAAGATCATCTGGGACGTCGGACACCAGTGCTATCCGCACAAGATCCTCACCGGTCGAAACGCGGATATGGATGACCTTCGGCGAGTGGATGGGCCGTCTGGATTCTGCCGCATTTCGGAGAGTCCACATGACATCTTTGGAGCGGGTCATGCTTCCACATCGATCTCGGCGGCACTCGGGATGGCAACGGCTCGCGATCTGGCTGGTGATGACTTCAAGGTGGTGACCGTTACCGGTGACGGCGCGATGACTGCGGGTCTCGCTTACGAAGGACTCAACAATGCCGGTGCATCGGAACGCGACATGTTGGTCATCCTCAATGACAACAAGATGTCGATCGCGCCCAATCTCGGTGCGATGCACAACTACCTGACTGGCATCATCACCAACCCCCTCTACAATCGCATCCGCGGTGAGATTTGGGATCTCACCGGTAGAATCCCCAAAGTGGCCGATGAAGTCCGCGGTTTTGCGCATCGCATGGAAGAGAGTATCAAGGGATTGGTGACCCCTGGTATGCTGTTCGAGGAGTTGGGCTTTAGGTATTTCGGGCCGATCGATGGCCACGATCTGGATGAGCTGATCGATACCTTGGAGCGCATCAAGGACCTGCCTGGCCCACGGTTGCTCCACACTTTGACAGTGAAAGGCAAGGGCTACTCGTTTGCCGAAGCCAACCAATGGAAGTACCACGGCGTAGGCGCGATCAATCTGGAGTCGGGCAAGGTCGAGGGACCCGCATCACCACCCAAATGGACAAAGGTGTTATCGAACGCGTTGGTCGAAGTCGGTCGGCGTAACGAGAAGGTCGTTGCGATCACAGCCGCGATGCCGGATGGCGCTGGCATCCAGAGTTTCTTGGAGGAGTTTCCCGAACGCGGATTTGATGTCGGGATCGCCGAGCAACACGCAGTGACCTTTGCGGCTGGCCTCGCGCGGGAGGGGTTCATACCAGTGTGTGCGATCTATTCGACGTTTCTGCAACGCGGGTACGATCAGATTGTTCACGACGTTTGCATCCAAGATCTACCGGTCGTCTTTGTGCTCGACCGCGGTGGATTAGTGGGTGAGGACGGTCCGACCCATATGGGTGCCTATGATGTCGCGTTCCTGTCGGTGCTCCCAAACATGATCGTGGCGGCACCGATGGATGAGCACGAACTGCAGGATCTGCTTTATACGGCTGTGAAGCAGCGCGAGCACCCGTTCGCTTTTCGGTATCCGCGTGATTCGATCGCCGCAGGCGTCGATCTCACGCGTTCGGAGTTCACTTTCCTCCCGATTGGTAAGTGGGAGACCATTCGCACAGGTGACGACGTGTGCATCCTCGCGGTGGGTACTATGGTCAAGCCTGCAATCGCCGCGGCCGAGGAACTAGCCACGGAAGGTATCGAGGCCGAGGTCATCAACTGCCGCTACTTGAAACCGATGGACGAGGACCTCCTGGCTCAGCTGGGTCGACGTTTCTCGCGCTTTGTAACAGTCGAGGAGAGTGCTCTTTGGAGCGGCTTTGGAAGCAATATCGGTGCCCGCCTTGCTGCCCGTGGCATCTTCCCCGAGATCCGTTCGCTTGGGTTGCCCGACCGGGTAATCGAACACGCCTCGCGCAAGCTACAGCTGGAGCAGTGCGGGCTGACACCGGAGTCGATCCGTGATACGGTGTTGGCCATGGAGCGCGCGCCAGCTGGCTCATAGACGTTGGGCTAGTGGCGTCTCGCGCGGCGATCGTCGCGAATCCCGACAGAACGGGGGTGCCAGAGGCACTCGCGAGTCTTATCGACGGTCTCAAAGCGCGCGGCTGGGAACCGATCCTGGACCCAGCCCTGCTGGCAGGAGTTGATTTCGAGACCGATCCGCTCGACTGGACCGACCCACAAGCACAGCTCGTAATCAGCCTCGGCGGTGACGGCACTCTGTTGAGCGCCGCGCGTCGGGTGGCTGGTCGCTCGATCCCGCTTTTTGGCATCAATCTAGGCGGGCTCGGCTTCCTGACTGCAGCGGCGCCAGATGAGGAGATGTGGGATCGCCTCGAGCCGGCACTGGAAGGCCGCGCGCCAGTTGAGGAGCGGATGACGCTTGCCGCCGAGGTGGTC
>JBFGIA010000102.1:0-7677 GCA_041577935.1 Gemmatimonadota bacterium
AGGTGGTCTCGCAGATTCCGGGCACGCGAAGCGCATTCGCAGAACGCACCACCGGCGGGTTCTACGACGACTTCAAAGTGAAACGACGAGAAGCGGCCCGGCACGGGCTGACGGTTCGCGACATCAACGAAGTCATCATGACCGCCGTCGGCGGCATGGAGGTTTCCGAAACCGTGGAAGGCCGTGAGCGATACCCGATCAGCGTCCGCTACGGACGGGAGTTCCGCGACGACCCCACCATGCTGAACGAAATCCTGATCACGACCGCCGCTCGGGCACAAGTGCCGATCTCCCAGGTTGCAGACATCGAGTTCGTCACCGGACCCCCGATGGTGCGAAGCGAAGATGGGAAGCTCGTCGGCTTCGTGTTCGTGGACACCGACCGGCCGATCGCGGACTACGTCGAGGAAGCAAAGCAGGCGATCGCGGAGCAGGTGACGTTGCCGACTGGGGTCTGGCTTGGATGGGCGGGGCAATTCAAGTACTTCGAGCGCGCCAAGGAGCGGCTCACGTGGGTCGTACCGCTAACACTCTTGCTGATCCTGCTCCTTCTCTATTGGAACACCCAATCGATGGTCGAGACCGCCATCGTGCTTCTGGCGGTCCCGTTCTCGCTGATTGGCGCGGTATGGCTACTGTTCTTGCTGGGCTACAACATGAGCGTCGCGGTCTGGGTCGGGCTCATCGCGCTTGCAGGCCTCGACGCCGAGATGGGCGTCGTCATGCTGCTCTACCTGACGCTTGCCCACCGACGCAGGCAAAGCGAGGGGCGGCTCCAGACTTTCGGCGACCTTCGAGAAGCGATCGTCGAGGGGGCCGCCAAGCGCGTTCGGCCCAAGCTCATGACCGTGATGACCACGATGATCGGGCTCATGCCCGTCCTCTGGAGCACCGGCACCGGCGCCGACGTGATGAAGCGAATCGCGGCCCCGATGGTCGGGGGGCTCGTGACTTCGTTTCTTCTCGAGCTGACGGTCTACCCGGCGATCTTCTCGATCTGGAAAGGAAGAGGACTCGCCAAGGGTTCTCCGCTAGAACCACCAATACTCGAAAGGACTCATGATGATTAGCACGAATCCACTCGCACCTCCGGCAATGCGACTCATTGCGGGCGCTACCGTGCTCATGACGCTCGTCGGATGCAGCAAGGCGTCGCCGACAGCCGAGGAACCGCAAACCGAGCTCACCGCGGAAGCGCGATCGAGCATCGACCGCGCGCTTGGGGCTTACGACGACATCCGCTCGAAGCTCGCAAGCGATCAGACCGCCGTCTCTGATGATGCCCAACGCCTCGAGCAAGCCGCCGCCGACGCATCGAAGAGCGCGCCAGCGTCGCTCCGGCCAACCCTCGAGTCCTTGTCAGCGGCAGCGGGCGACCTCCAACGGGCTGACCAAGAGGACCCCGCGTCAGTCCGGAAGGCGTTCGGCAAGGTGAGTCGGGATACGATCGCGCTCGTCGGAGCCGATTCGACCCTGAGCAAGGGCCGCTATGTCTACGAATGCGCCATGACGGAGGGCTACGGAAAGTGGATTCAGACGACCGACAAGATCGCAAACCCCTACATGGGATCTCAGATGCTCGAATGCGGGGCCGAAGTGGCGTGGGACGCGAACCCGTGAGGTGGGACTAGACTTCGGTCCCGAGCGGCCTTAATTATAGGGTTATGGCGGGAACGAAAAACGAGCTCCATGAGGATGTGGCGCTTCTCTACTCGCGCTCCGACGACGGTCGGTCCTACGGGATTTTGCGGCGTCGCAAAGAAGAGATTCAGGTCGGCACGCTGCGACCGCTCGAGGAGGGCAAGCCGATTCACGGCGAAATCGTGACCCTTAGCGCACGGTCGGAGTCACCGCTGCTGTTCGACGTCGAGACGGAGCACGCCGTGACCACCGCGCGGCAGGCGAGCGGCCCCCCGAAGATCGCTACCAAAGAGTATCGTGAAGGCTGGGATTCGATCTGGTCCGAAAAGAGCGGCTCCCGCGCGCTCAACTAGGCACCCGTGACGGCGAGGATGGCAATGGTGGTAGCGGCTTTCTCGCTGCTCATAGGCTCGTGGATGGCGGGTTCACCGGATTCGCGCGCGTACGTTCCTGACGACCAGCTCAAATCGAACGCCGCATGCAAGAAGGGGCCACTCCGCAATCCACGCCCCGGTTGTGCCCCACCTCCTCTTCCAAGCACCGGCAACGCGCACGAAGACTGCGTCGCCCGAATCAACCAGCTGCGTTGGAAATGCCAATGTCTACCCAGGCTCGCACGTTGGAAAGACGGTGAAAAGTGCGCCAACAAGCAGGCGAAGTACGACAGCAAGCGGGGCAACCACGCGGGCTTCAACGACGGAATCTGCAAGCCCAAAGGTTCCGCGCAGAACGAGTGTCCGGGCTGGCCCTCGACCTCGGGGGTGATCGATCAATGCCTTCAGGCCATGTGGGATGAAGGACCCGGGAGGCGATTTTCGAAACACGGCCACTACATCAACATGAGCAACCCCAAGTACGAGCGGGTTGCATGCGGCTTTGCTAAGACCCCTGATGGTTCGGTCTGGAGCGTGCAGAACTTCCGATGACGGCGGCGCGCTACGCGCGAACGATATTCGTAGAGGCCTCTTGCAGCACCGCGAGACGATACGCGATGTCGCCGGTGATGTGACCCGGGGCGCTTGCGAGACTGTTGACCTGCTTGAGCAGCCAGCCCAAGCGGCGCTCGAGGTCCTCACGGGTCAGCTCGAGCTTCGTTTGAGATTGGGCTAGCTTGTGACGACGGGGGTCGAGGTAGCCGTTGTGGCCTGCAGCGCGGCGCTCGCGCTCGTGCCTCGTCAGGAGGGTGGCCGAGTGCACCTCGAGCAGCGGGGAGCCGCTCGGGACGATCGCGGGGAACGGCGTCGGGCTGTTGATGTCGACCACGCGGGTGAAATGGTGAGCCCAGCAATGGTCTTCGCCGCGGCTCGTGTCGCTGATGCCGACGATCTCGACCTCGGGATCGCCCACGCGATCGCAGAGCTCCTGGAGGCGCTCGATCTTGGCCTCGCCACTGTTGATGTGGTCGAGCGTCGAATAGTGAACGTGGTCCACCCCGAGAACCTCGCCCGCGACCTCGACGGTCGGTTTTGGTGAAGCGCTGCTCAGCACGACTTCGATTTGGGGCCATTGGGCGCGAACCCACCCAAGGTCTTCGCGATCGATCACCTGGTCGGGCTCGTGCCGATGCCAGATGCGCTGAGCCAGCTCACGCAGAACCTCTTCGGACGTCGTTTCTAAGTGCCTGAGGAGGGTGATCTGAGGAACACGTTGCGCCGCACGAACCGGATCACCGATAAAATGGCGAAAACCCCGCCTTCGAAGCCAATCGAGGCGCGCGGCCGCTTTGCCCCAAAAGCCGTAGTACATGCCGGGGTAGGCCCAGATCTTCAAGCTACGAGCAAGATATCGCGCGGTCTTTCGAGGGTGGTCCCAGTCGAGAAGGAACTTCCCGCCTTGTTGCCGGCGTTCGATGCGCCCGAAGTGCTCGCGTCCGTAGCCTTGATACGCGCAGAGCTCCCAGCCTAGGTCTTGGCCCAGATCGCGGCCGAGGTGAATCGTGCGGTCGAGGTCGAGGACCAAGTACCGGGTCTTTGGGGTCAGGACGCGCGCACACAGCTCGCGGAACGATGCCACCTCGCCATGGTGAACCAGGCGGTCCACCAGGCGGTTCGGGGAGCTCTTCCGTGTTGCTCGCGTCGCCACGCCATCAATCTAGTACGGCCCCGGCGAGTCGTTTGTAAAAGTTATGTGAAAGTAGGTTGGGGATGGACGCCCGAATCCCGAGAGATACGCCGGCGGGTCGTCTGAACCTGACCGCTGTCTCGGTGTTTGAAGATCATCGACGGGCGGACACCGGGGGCAAAGGCTGAGGGAGTCACCTCGCTCGACGGGAACATCTGCACGAACTCCGGCCGCTCGGGCACCCGGTCGACCAGCTCCCGCTCGAGGATCATCGAGGTGTATTGGTCGGCCCAAAGCTCGGGCGTATTCGTATTGAGAACGACCTCGAAATCATAAAGCTCGGCCTGCTTTTTCAAGCCTGGAATGCGGGAGTGCGTCGGCGCCCAGTTGTCGGCGCTGGTGCCGTTCTCGCTACAGCCAAACACGCCTTGCTCGGCGTGGACGAAGAGGGTCTGGTTACCGGTCGTGTGGCCTGGAGTCTGAAGGAGCAAGCACCCATCGCCCAAAGAGACGTCTCCATCGGTTAGAACGACTTTGTCCTCCGGGACGCCCTTCTTGCCGTCGGCGACGAACCAGGAGCGCTGGAGCGGATGTAAATCGCCCCAGTCTTCCCATTCCTTGCGGGAAGCGAGCAGGTACGCATTGGGGAACCTCGGAGTACGGTTTCCATCTCCGAGGTGTGGACGAACATCCTGCGTGTGGAAGTGATCGAATGCGATGAGGTCGATGTCCTCCGGCGACAGCCCAAGCTTCCCGAGCTGCTCGTCGACCTGACCGTACTGCGTGGTGATCAGCTTCGCCCCCCGCTCCCCAACCCTATCGAGCATCTTTGCGAAGTACGGCGTTGCACGCGACGCTTCGTAATCGGTCGGGTTGAACAGAATGTTGCGGAGCTCACCCCCGGCCATCACTTGAACGAGAAGACAGCGATGGAACATCTGGACATACGGCCATGGGAGCGACACCGCCCGGTTGAAGGCAAAGGTCGTCGGATAGAGGAGCGTCGTCAGGTTCAACGTCTTGACGGCAACCACCTTCGGTCCGGCCCGAAGATCGTCTCCTAGAGCCTTCCCCCTTTTTCGGAGCTCCCTGAGCTGGGGCCCGGGTGATCGAATGGCGCGGGCTTCTGTGAGGTCGCTTACCTGGCGCACCCAGGGGACTCGTCGATCGACTGGCTCTCCTATTCTCATGGTGTCTCCTTTCGGAAGTTTTGGGGCCAAGGGAGCATACCGGCCAACCCGCCGGCCGTCGAAGCCGCCACTGGCCGGATTCGGACAACGCCGACCCAGGCGCCATTGCATCTTCCTCGCCTCCTCGATCTTCGATATATAGATCGTCGCCCGATCCCCCGGAGGGTGTCTGATGAGACGCGAGTGGACGAAAACGTGGATGCTCTGGATACTCGCTCTTTTGGTTCTGCCGAGCGTGACGGCAGGGTGCCGATTTCTACAGGACACCTTGGAGGCGATCTCCCCTGACTCCAACGTGGACCCGTCCAGCGTCGATCCGCCCGATCCCTCGGAGCAACCAACAGGCCGATACCGAAGCATCGACGGAACCGGCAACCACACAGTCCACTTCAGACTGGGTGCTGCGAACACGACACTCCGTCGGATGATGACAGTCGAGTATGGCGACGGCGTTGCTTCGATGGCTGGAGCCGGGCGTGCGTCTGCTCGCGAGGTAAGCAATGCCCTCTGCGCGGACTCACAGCCTGCGCCAAACCCATTGGGAGCGAGCGATTTTCTGTGGCAATGGGGCCAGTTCCTCGATCACGACATCGACCTCACCGAGGCGCAGGAACCCGCCGAGCCCGCACCGATTGCCGTTCCCATAGGAGATCCCTCCTTCGACCCGACCGGTACGGGATTAGCGACGATCGATTTCAACAGGTCCGTCTATCACCCCGGTACCGGAAACGATGCAGCGTATCCTCGCCAGCAGTTGAACCAGGTCACGCACTTCATCGACGCATCCAACGTGTACGGCTCGGACGACGTTCGCGCGGCCGCCCTACGCATTAACGACGGTACCGGTCGGCTGTTGGTCAGTGCTGGCGACCTGCTTCCGTTCAATACCGCAGGCCTACCCAATCAAGGCGGAACCGGTCCCGGGCTATTTCTCGCGGGAGACGTCCGGGCAAACGAGCAGGTCGGATTGACCGCGATGCATGTCCTTTTCGTGCGTGAGCACAACCGCTTGGCGCAGGAGATCGCGGCGAACGATCCAACCCTTTCGGGAGAAGAGATCTATCAGGAAGCGCGGCGCATCGTCGGTGCGCTCATGCAGGTCATCACCTACAACGAGTTCCTGCCGGCACTTCTCGGTCCCAATGCGCTCAGGCGCTACCGTCACTACCGATTCTTCGTGAGCCCAGCGATCACCAACGAGTTCTCGACGGCGATTTACCGGTTTGGGCACAGCGCGCTGAGCGCCACCTTGTTGCGACTCGACGCAACCGGGGACCTGATTCCCGAGGGACACCTGCCGCTTCGAGACGCCTTCTTTCGACCAGACCGACTCGTCAACGAAGGCGGCATCGAGCCGATCCTGAGGGGTCTTGCGGCCCAAGCCTGTGCGCCGATCGACACCGAGCTCGTAGACGACGTCCGCGACTTCTTGTTCGGGCCACCGGGATCAGGCGGCTTCGACCTAGCGTCGCTCAACATCCAGCGTGGCCGCGATCACGGTTTGCCTGGCTACAACGACGCGCGCTGGGCCATGGGCCTCTCGCCGAAGGCGAGCTTTGCCGAAGTCAGCACCGATCCCGATACACAAGCCCGCTTGGCGTCGGTATACGTGGACGTCGACGACATCGATCTCTGGGTGGGCGTGCTCGCCGAGGACCCTGTCAACGGTGGACACGTCGGTGAGCTGGCGTTCCATGTCATCAAAAGGCAATTCGAAGCGCTCCGAGATGGGGACCGCTACTGGTACAGGATACGTCTTTCACCCGCAGAGATCGCCGACGTCGAGAACACGACCCTTGCCGATATCATTCGCCGCAACACCTCGATCAGCACCGAAATCAGCGACGATGTGTTTCATGTGAATTGACGCCGTCGACCACCCGAAGAGTTTTTGGAGCTCTTCGAATGTGCTCGTCAGATATCCTCTCGGGGGTCTGACTCCGAGACGCACTGCAAGTCGTCGGGGAAATCGGTGAGCATGTCACCGTCGTTGTCAATCCCATCGCTGCAGATTGGGTTCGGGAACTCACGCGGGTCGTCGGGGAAGGAGCATCCAAAGTCGTTCGGGTGGTCGGTCTGGCCATCGTTGTCGTTGTCGATCCCGTCGCGGCATTCCGGAGTCGTGTCGGTTTCATCGCTGTCTGCGGGGAAACCGCAGCCCGGGTCTCGGCCATAGTCGATGAGCCCGTCACCGTCGTTGTCGATGCCGTCCTGACACTGAATATCCGGGAACTCGAACGTATCATTGAAGCCGGCACAGCCCAGATCCGCCGGGAAGTCGATGAGGTTGTCGCCATCGTTATCGATGCCGTCGTTGCATTCGACCACGACTCCGCTGATTTCGTCGACATCGAACCGGCTCGAGCATTTCGGATCTTCGCCGTAATCGGTCTGTCCGTTATTGTCATTGTCGATCCCGTCTTGACACTGGATATCCGGGAACTCCAAGGTGTCGCCGCCACTGGCGCAGCCTTTGTCGGGTGCGATGTCGATCAACCCATCGCCATCGGTATCTAGCCCAGTGAAGTCGATGAACCCATCCCCGTCGTTATCGATGCCGTCGTTGCATTCGATCACCACTCCGCTGATTTCATCCGGATCGAGCGGGGTCGAGCACTTCGGATCTTCACCGTAGTCGGTGAGGCCGTCGCCGTCGTTGTCGATCCCGTCCTGACACTGAATATCCGGGAACTCCAGGGTGTCGTTGCCACTGGCGCAGCCTTTGTCGGGTGCGATGTCGATCAACCCATCGCCATCGGTGTCCAGCCCAGTGAAGTCGATGAAC
>JBFGIA010000103.1:0-7377 GCA_041577935.1 Gemmatimonadota bacterium
CTGGTCGCCCTCTCGGATGCGGCTCGCGAGCCGCGCTTCCTCGTCGCGAGTGATCAGCGGATAGCGGCTGATCTCTCTCAGGTACAAGTCGAGAGACCCCTCGTCAAAGGTGGTCTGCTTGGATGCGTTCAGTGCCATAGCCATACAGGTCCCGGTCTCCCTGAGTCTATGGATCGTGGAAGGGGCGCGTGGTGCGCCTGTGAGTAGATGTGGAGCGATTATACCATAAGAAACCCGAAGATGTCCAGAAACTACCGGATCAGATCACCAATTCGACCAAATCGGATTTCGTCGATCCAGGGAATTGGACCGGCCGATTCCTTGGAGAAATACACGATTAACGGCTGACCCTTGATCGCCTCCTGCGGGACAAAACCCCAATATCGGCTGTCCGCCGAGTTGTCGCGGTTGTCGCCCATGACGAAGTAGCTAGCCGGCGGAACCACGATCGGCCCCCAATTGTCCCGCGAGGGCCGGTATGCATCAAAGTCGATCTCGGGCATAAGGAACCTGCGCTGCCAAGCGAACTGTGGGCGATACTGGTCATCCAGCCCATCGACGTGTCGCGCATAGGGCTCGCGAAGAGTTTGACCGTTGACGGTCAACACCTTGTTGCGCATTGACAGCGTGTCTCCGGGCATTCCCAGCACTCGCTTCACGTAGTCGGGGTCAGGCTCGTACTCGTTGTACGGGTCGGGGTAGACGAAGACCACGATATCGCCGCGCCCGATCTCGCTGAACCCGGGCAACCGATAATCCGTGCCTGGGATCTGGGCACCATACACGACCTTGTTGACCAGCAGAAAGTCTCCGATCAGCAGAGTGTCCTCCATCGAGCCGGTCGGGATCTTGAACGCCTGGATTAGGAACGTGCGAATGACAATAAAGAGCACGAATGCCACCGCGATCGACTTCGCCCACTCCCACGCACCCCTTCTCAATGACGACTCCACGGGGGCTCGCGTGTAGCGCGTCTTCCCTTTTTTCTCTGTTCGCTTCGCTGGGCTCAAAGGTGCGGTCCTCTACTCATGGTTGAAGAAATCATAGAAATGTGTCACGTGTCGATCTGGCCGCGCTGCAATTGTCCACTATAGTCGACGTAGACGGTCTTCAAATCGCTAAAAAAATCGTACACCGGCCAGCCGCCCTCGCGGTGGCCATTGCCGGTGTCCTTTACCCCACCGAAAGGATAATGAGCCTCGGCCCCGATCGTGGGGCCATTGACGTATGTGATCCCGGCGTCGATACGTTCGATGGCCTGGAACGCCGCGTTGACGTCCCGGGTGTAGATCGATGACGACAGTCCGTAGCGGACGTCGTTCATCACCTCGACCCCGTGATCCAGGTTGTCGACCCTGATAACGGATAGCACAGGCCCAAAGATCTCCTCCTGCGCGATTCGCATATCGGTTTCCACTTCGGTGAAGATCGTCGGCCGGTAGAACCAACCGCCGGCGAGCCCCTTGTCCGCCGGAATCTCACCACCGGTCCTCAAGGTCGCACCCTCCTCGGCGCCAATGCGCACGTACTTGGCGACCTTGTCCCGCGCCTCTTCGTTGATCAATGGCCCCACGTCTGTGCCCTGCCTGCGACCATCCCCGAGTACCAGCGCCTCCGCTCGCCGAACCAATTCGTCGACAAACTCGTCGTGAACACCCGCCTGGAGCAACAAACGACTGGTCGCGGTGCAGCGTTGCCCAGTCGTTCCGAAGGCTCCCCAGAGGACCCCTTCCAGGGCCAGTTCGACATCCGCGTCGTCGAGCACGAGTTGGGCGTTCTTACCGCCCATCTCGAGCGAAACCGGCTTGGCTTGCTCACCGCAGGCAGCGGCGATTTTGCACCCCACCGCCGTCGAGCCAGTAAACGAGATTCCGGTCACCCACCGATGAGTCGTCAACGGGGCGCCGGCTTCGGGCCCGAAGCCAGTCACCAGTTGAATGACGTTCTCGGGTAACCCAGCCTCGAGCAAAACCTCAACGAACTTGACCGCCGACCATGGAGTGTCTTCGGCGGGCTTCCAGACAACCGGATCTCCGCACACCAAGGCCGGAAAGATCTTCCAGCTCGGCACGGCGATCGGGAAGTTCCATGGCGTTATAATCCCGAAGACGCCGGCCGGACGGCGAATCGAAAGGCCCATCTTCTGTGGCAGCTCCGAGGGAGCTGTGTAGCCGAACAGCCGCCGCCCTTCGCTGGCCGCGTAGTACGCGGTATCAATCGCCTCCTGGACATCGCCTCGGGTCTCAACCAGCGGCTTGCCCATCTCGCGCGTCATCCCGTCCGCGAGCTCCTCCTTGCGCTCGGTCATTAGATCTCCGGCCCGCCTGAGCACATCGCCTCGCACCGGAGCCGGAACGCGCGACCATTCCTCGAACCCGGCCTTGGCCGCGACCACCGCCTCGTCGATATCCGCCGGCCCGCTCGCGGCAAACGTCCCGATCACGTCGCTGGTATCTGCCGGATTGGTATTTGGAAAGTTCGTGCGAGTCGTGGCTTCGACCCATTTCCCGGCGATCAGATTGCGATACGTCTCACTCATAGGCTTTTATAAGTACCCCGTGATCTGCGATCCCGCCACGCATCAGCCCTCAATTCGCGTGTCGCTCGCGGCGCAGTTGCGCGGCCTCCCACAGCGACTCTTCTTCCGGCGTTTCGCATTTCAGCCCAGGCACAACAGCCGGCCGGAAATCTTCGTCGATCGCCACAAACGTTAGCAAGCACGATGTGGTATGCCGCACCTCCCTCGTTAGCAGATCTTCGGCCTCGACCTGCACTCCGATCAGCATGGATGTTCGACCCGCCCAATGGACCGAGGCGCGCAACGTCACCAGATCACCAACCCGGATAGGCGATCGAAAGTCGACCCGGTCAATCGACGCCGTGACAGCGTGCTTGCCTGCATGCCGAGCGGCGGCAACGTACGCCGCGTGGTCGACTTGACGGAGGATCCAGCCACCGTGAACAGACCCGAAGATGTTCCGCGACTGAGGCTCGGCGAAAACACTCATCTCGACGCGGCTAAACGACACGGGCTTTGATTCGGCAACATCGTCGGACCGAACGCTCGTCATAGCCGCAAATATCGCCCCTCGCCAAGCGATCTCCAACGGGTCGACGATCGACCCCAGGGCTAGGTTTTCGATCGTATGACGAAGTCGTTGGACGATCTAACGCTGGAAATCACGCGCTGTCGCCGTTGCCCCCGGCTGGTGGCGTGGCGCGAGCGGATAGCGCGACAGAAGCGAACAGCGTTTGCAAACGAAGAATACTGGGGGCGACCGGTGCCGGGTTGGGGAGATCCGAATGCGCGTTGTTTGTTAGTCGGCTTGGCCCCGGCCGCTCACGGCGCGAACCGGACGGGGCGCATGTTCACCGGTGACGAATCCGGTCGCTGGTTGTATCGCGCGCTCCACCGCGCCGGTTTCGCTAGCCAACCGCAGTGCGAACACAAGGATGACGGCCTCACCCTCACCGACTGTTTCATCACCGCCGTCGCCCGTTGTGCCCCACCCGCCAACCAGTTGAAAACGACCGAGCGTGACAATTGTCGCCCCTATCTCGAGGCCGAGATGAACGCACTCCACAATGTCCGCGTAGTCGTCACGCTGGGCCAGTACGCGTACGACCACGTCTTGCGGATCTACCGCGATCGGGGCGTCTCGGTTCCCATCCCCAAGCCGCGGTTTGCACATGGTTCCGAGGTCGAGTTGATTGGCGAGCCAGTGGTGCTCGCCTCGTACCACCCTTCCCAACAAAACACTTTTACCGGCAAGCTCACTGAGCCGATGCTGGACGCCATATTTGAGCGCGTCCGATGGATCATCGACAGGTAGTCGCTAGTTTTCGCGGGACAAACCGTATTTCTCGATCTTCTTGTACAGGTGAGAGCGTTGCATGTCGAGTTGACGCGCGGTTTCCGAGACGTTCCAGTCATTCTCACTCAACTTGCGACTTAGAAACGCCTGCTCGGCGGCGTCGCGGTAGTCGCTGAACGTGGAGTGCTTGGCGATCAGAGACTCGGCCTCACCTGCCTGGGTTCTGCTGACCGCAGGCTCAGTCAGGGTCTCCACGTCAACCACGTCAACCGTGTCACCCGGCGCCAGAATCACCAGCCGCTCGACGGTGTTCTTCAATTCTCGAATGTTGCCCGGCCAAGACCGCTTGGTGAGCGTGTCCACCGCCTGCTCAGAAAAAGGCTTCTCCAGCATGCCATTATCTGCGGAGTACGTGCGTGCAAAGTGTTGCACGAGCCGGGGGATGTCTTCGACTCTCTCGGAGAGCGGCGGGACGTGGATCGGGACGACGTTTAATCGATAGTATAGATCCTCTCGAAAGTTGCCCTCTGAAATCTGGGACACGATGTCCTTGTTTGTGGCCGCTAGCACCCGGACATCGACCTCAATCTGCTCACCACCACCCACGCGTTGTATAACGCCGTCCTGCAGCGCTCTTAAGACCTTGGCCTGCGCGGCGAGGCTCATGTCCCCGACTTCATCCAGGAAGAGCGTGCCACCGTCTGCGAGCTCGAACTTTCCCTTTCGGCGCGCGTGCGCGCCGGTAAAAGCTCCCTTCTCGTGTCCGAACAGCTCCGACTCAATCAGCTCCTGTGGGATCGCCGCACAGTTGACCTCGATGAATGGCTTGTCGCGCCGATCTGAGCGAGCGTGAATCTCCCGCGCCACCAACTCCTTCCCGGTCCCATTCTCACCCGTGATCAAGACGTACGCTTTGGTGGGCGCGACCTTCGTCACTTGTTGCAGAACTTGCTCTAGCGCTGAGCTATCCCCCACGATGACATCGCGTGTCGCCCGTCCCTCGCTACGAAGGGCTGCGTTTTCCCGCTCTAGCTCGCGTTCGGCGAGGGCGTTCGCGATACGGCGCAGGACGATCTCGCGATCAGGAGGCTTCTCCAGGAAGTCAAACGCGCCGCGTTTGAGGGCTTCTACCGCCGTCTCCACGTTGCCATGCCCACTGATCATGACCACTGTCGCATCCGGGTCCTCGGAGCGCAGCTGCTCTAACACCTCGAGCCCATCCATAGGTGCCATCTTGATGTCCAGCAGTACCAGGTCCGCGACCCGATCCGCGTAAGCCTCGAGTGCCTGGGGTCCGTTTTCGGCGGTACGCACCGCGTACCCTTCGTATTCGAGCATCTGTTGCAGTGCCTGACGGATGCCGGGCTCGTCGTCGACC
Source organism: Gemmatimonadota bacterium (assembly GCA_041577935.1). Classification (GTDB taxonomy): domain Bacteria; phylum Gemmatimonadota; class Gemmatimonadetes; order JACCXV01; family JAHWKZ01; genus CAMYLR01. The sequence continues at coordinate 5,194 of JBFGIA010000103.1, forward strand.
ACGAGCAGGTCAGCGATCGGTTTCGGTTGTCGGTTCATGGTCGTCCTATCGGCAGCTCGTAGACGATGTAGCTCGATTTGCGCATCCCCAATGTCTGATATGCGTCGCGTGCGTCACGATTCTCCCGGTCGACATACAACCTCACGGCAGCCACGTCGCCCGCGACCGTGGCCGCTTCGAGCACGCATTGCCAGAGTGCTCGGAAAACCCCACTTCGCCGGTGGCAGGAATCCACGTACACGGACTGGAGCCACCAGTAGGAGCCGGCGTTCCAATCGCTCGGCTCCACGGTGACCAGACACTGGCCGCACACGGCGCCGTCCCATTCGGCCAACCAGTACCGCCCACGGTCAGGGTTTGAGATGATCCCTCTCACCCCTGCGGCGACGGTTTGATCGTCCAACTGGGTGCCCTCACTCTCGATCGCGAGTCGACAATTAAAGTCGACGATCTGGTCGATGTCGGTATGCTCGGCGGGTCGGATCGAGATCCCCATGCAACTACAGAAGATCGCCGTGTTGGCGGCTGCGTCCAGCGGTCGGTTGTGCAGGCTAGCGCTGTGGGTTGAGACGGTTGGCTTGCTCGAGCACGTCTCGCACACGGTCGAGCGGCAGCGCGAGCGCAGTGCCGCGGTGTCCGGTCACGGTGGTCGCCTGGAACAACGAGTTCAGGATCGCCTCCTCGGTGGCTTCGATCGCGGCCAGAAAAAGCGGCGACAGCGCCTCGGCCCGCAATGACTCCCGGCTTGTCGTGGTTTCATTGGCACGGTAGGAAACCCGAAGCTGCGGGTGGGTCGAGAATGCGATCACGTAGTCACCCGAGCCGTGCGAAGAGAAGCCACCGACCCGCCCGATGGCGTATGGCGCACGGCGAGCGATCCGAATTAAGGCGTCCGGCCCGACTGGTGCATCGGTAGCGATGACGATGACGATCGAGCCGCCGTCGGCGTCGGGCTCATCCGTCAAGCGATACGCAACGGGATCAGGGCTTGGATCGCGCCCGATAGTCTGTTTATCGGTTGGCAACCACCGCCGAATGAAATCAGCGGCGCCAAGCCGTTGGCCAACCGGTACACCTCTGATCTCGAGTGCACCCCCGAAGTTCGACTGCACGAGCGTGCCCAACGTGTAGACTTCATCGCCAATCTGAACTTGGCGGCTGGCGGTACCAATACCGCCTTTGAAGCCCAACGCTCGAGTTCCCGTGCCAGCCCCAATCGATCCCTCTGTCACCCGGCCGACCGCGGCCGCTGCCAACGCGTATTCGACCTCGGCCGATCCGATCCGGGGAACTCGAATCGCATTCAGGAAACCGTCGTTTGTCTCCCCAACGACCGGGTTGACCGAACGCACCGTGGGGTCATCGGTTGTGTCCAGGGACCAGCGGACGAGCGCATCCGCGACTCGACCGACCGCCAGAGTGTTGGTCAGAACAACCGGAGTCTCCAGCGTGCCCAGTTCATCGATTTGAGTGACGCCGGTCAGCTTGCCGAATCCGTTCGCGACGTAGATCGCGGCGGGCACCTTGTCCAGGAACACGTCACCGGGGTGCGGCCGAATCGCCGTGACCCCGGTTCGGATCGAGTCGCCCTCAACCACCGTCGCATGACCGACGAGTACGCCCTGGACGTCGGTGATGGCGTTGAGCGGGCCGGGTGGTAGCACCCCGATCTCAACGCCCAGTTCGCGCACACGCATTCGAGTCGCGTCCTCTTGACCGTTTGCGACTCCGAGGTGCCCGCCGAGGGCGCTCGCCATCGCCGTGAAGATCGAAAGGGCGGTTTTCGCTATCGGTGTCACTTCATCCTCGCTGGCTGAGATTCTGAGCGACAACGTACAGCGCGACCGAGCCCGCCACCGCCGCCGACAGCGACTCGACCCGATCCGACATCGGCAGCCCAACCACCAGCGCTGCGTGGTCCTTGATCTCGTCCGACACACCGACCGTCTCGTTGCCGACCGCGAGCGCCACCGGCATCGACGGGAGCACGGCTCGAAACAGGTTGGGCGCACCAGCTTCGAGCGCCACAATGGGAAGCTCGCGCGCCGCGCACCATTCGGCCGCAGCGGAGCGCGTCATGCCCGTCGCCATGTCGAGCGCGAAGCCACACCCGGCAGACCCGCGCAGAGCTTTTGGATTGAAGGGGTCGACGGTCCCGGCCGGCAACAAGGCGGTCTGGCCCCC
>JBFGIA010000104.1:0-7328 GCA_041577935.1 Gemmatimonadota bacterium
CGTAGAGGAGCCGCGCCTCTTCGGCCGCGTCGCGTTCCTTGTCTCGTGCTTTGGCCCGGTCATGGGACAGCGTCGGCACCCAATCGCCCAGCGCGTCATCCCACCGCTTGGCCACGATCCCGAGCTCCGAGTCGAAGGCGACCTCGTCGATTCTGAAATGCGACCTCGATCCGATGTCGGCCACCGCCACGATCGGGAACTCGAGGCCCTTGGCTTGGTGAATCGACATGATGACCGCGCGGTTACCGGCGTCGGGAAGCGGGGCATCGCGTTCGCGCGGTGGCACGTCGGTGCGCCGCCTGAGTGCCGCCGCCCATTCGGCCAACAGCTTGAACCCGTCACGCGGCGCACGATCGGCAACCGAAACCAACCGCCTCAAGTTCGCACGCCGCTGGGCACGGTCGGGCAGCGCATCGACGATCGCCGGATACCCGGTGCGATCGAGCAGCCATGCCAGCGTGTCACCCGGCGGTTCAGTGTCGGCCCGGTTGGCCAGCTCGTCGAGGGTCGACCGGGCGTCTTCGATGACCGCCACCTCTTCATCCGATAGGACTTCCTTCGGTGCGGCGAACACGTGATCGCGAAGCGATGAGCCCGAGCGTCGGTCCCAATCGCGCACCAACCGATAGATCGCGTCATCGGTCAGCCCGGCCATCGGCGAGCGCAGAAACGCGATCAACGGGATCGGATCGGCTGGCGTGAGTGCGGCGTCGATGGCGTTCAAGCAATCGTAGATCTCTTGACGCCCATAGAACGAACCGCTGCCGACTACGACCGACTCCAAACCCACCGCCTGCAGCGCGTGACGATAGGGTTCGACGTCGGTCATGCGGCGCAGCAGCACGGCGATGTCGCCGGGCTCGGCGAACCGGGACTCTCCGCGCGCCGAATCCTGGATCTGGATCGCGTCCCCGGAGGTGGGGTCACAAGCGGCCCTGAGTCGTACGGCGAGGGCCCGAGCTTCTTGCTCCCTCTGTGAGACAGCTGGCTGCGTCTTGTCTCTCCCGTTCGCGTCGAGCCGTCTCATAAACTCGACCGCTGGCTCACCGCGCGACTCACGGTGTGCGACCTGCTCTTCGTATGGAGCCTGGCCCGCATCGGTCTCGGGGTCGAGCACGGTTGGGAAGAACGCGTTGTAAAACTCGACCAGCTCGGGGCGAGATCGGTAATTGGTGCGCAGGATCCTGAGTGCGCCCCGCTGTTCGGCGTCGGTCGCCAGCTCGCGGTAAGCCTCGACGCGGGCGCCACGAAAACCGTAGATCGCCTGCTTGGCGTCGCCGACGACACACCATCGTGGAGCATCGTCGACATTCTGACCGGCGATCGCTTCAGCGCCGATCAGCAACGTGAGGATCTCCTGCTGAACCGGATCCGTGTCCTGATGCTCGTCGACCAACACGACGCGAAAGCGCTCTGAGTAATGTCGCCGTACCTCCGGGTGGTTGATCAGCAGGTCGCGGGTTCTGAGTAGCAGGTCGTCGTAATCGAGCACACGCTGGCCGACCCGCGCATCGCGGTAGGCGGCGCGGACCGAGACCGCCAAAGCCGGCCAGCATCCGAGCTCGGCTTGATGCTCGAGCTCGCAGCGTGCGCTACGCAGCAGCGTGATCGCGTCGCGCGCCGCGTGACGCAGGTCGGTCGCGTCTTGGAAGCGCCAGCTGTGGGCCGGAGCGTTACACGCTTGGTCGAGATTCTCCTCACTGGCTGGTGTAGGGTCGCTACTCCATGCGCCGTACGTGTTCTCGATTGCTCGCAGATAGTGCTTCGCCTTGGGAGATTTCAAGCTTGCCTTGTGCGCGGCGGTGATCAGCGCCTCGACGGCTGTGGCGACCGACTGCGGAAGATCGTGCTCGATCGCGTCGGCGATCTGTTCGAGTTGTTCTTCAAACCGGACGATCGGTTGGCGCAGCTCCCACCCCGCGGTGCGAATCGATTGCACGAGACCGACCAATCGCTCGCCGGCTCGGGCGAGCCCCAACAGCTGTACCGCACTCCGCGCCGCGAGATCGCCGCTCGTGACGCCACGGTGCAGCGTATCGACCGCGACCTTCATGAGCAGCTCCTGGGCGACATCGTCTGAAAGAACAGAGAACCCCGGGTCGATACCCGCCTCCAAGGGGTGGCTCCGCAACACACCAGCGCAGAAGGCGTGAAACGTCGATATGGGGGCGGCTTCGAGTTGTCGACGTTGCTCGGGGTCGGAGAGCACCTCGCGAATGCGCTCCTTTATCTCACGCGCAGCGCGCTCGGTGAACGTGAGGCAGAGGATCCGTTCTGGACCGAATTCCTCGCTCGAGATACCGACCGACTCCGGCGAAGCGACGATGTGTGCGTACAGCTCGACCAGCGTGCGGGTCTTACCCGAGCCGGCGCCGGCGGTCACGACCAGATCGTCTTCGAACTGAACGACACCGAGCTGCTCGGGCGAAAGCTCTTGCGCGTCAGGTGATTGGTTGGTCGCGACGTTCACATCGTCGATCCCGACCCGCTCGGCCAGCGAGAGTTCGAGCTGGTTGCTCATTCGGCGTCACCCCGCGTCGGGTCAAGTCCGACGTAGGTGGGTGTCGAGCTTGCGATCCGGCAGGCGCGACGAAAGTCGCACCACTTGCAGAGGGTGGAATCGGCCGGCGATGGATCGTAGCCGCCGTCGACAGCACGATCGATCGCGGCACTGATCATCTCGCTGATTTCAGATGGGTTAGGGGCTACGACCTCATCGAGCACTTTAGGTTCACGCAGGCAATGGATCGTGCCGGTCACGGTTGGCGCGGGTGGTACCTGATTGGCTTCGGCCCAAGCCAACGCCCCCAGGAAGTAGACGTACAATTGGAACTGGTTGATGCCGCACTCGGCCGGATCGACGGCGCGTTTGTGATGCGGTCTAGTGAGGCTGTACTTGTAGTCCACCACGCTGAGAGTCCCAAGTGCCGGATCGCGATCGAGTCTATCGAGGCGTCCTGACAGCTCCACTGTCTCGGCCGATGTCGGGACCAGAACGGGTGGCAGCTCGTCGTCCGGGCGCCCGAACGACAACTCGAACGCGACCGGAATGCGGTCGCGCTGCGGGACCCTCTCCTCCAAGTAGTCGAAGTAGCGCGCCAAGACTGCGGTCACCCGTTCGGATAGCACGTTCCAAATCGATGCGTCACCACGCTCCCGCGCCGGGAGTGACGCGCCGGCTGCCTCAACCGCCGCGGCGATCGAGTCACGACCGGGATGCTGTACCCCGGGGTTCTCCTGATACAGCCGCCGCAGGGCCTCGTGGGCGACCGTCCCGAGAGCCGTGGGCTCGGCTTCGAGTGGCTGCTCGTCGGGCTCGTACAAGCTGAGCACATGGCGCATGAAGAACTGATGCGGGCACTGGCGCCAGCTCTCGAGCCGGCTGGCCGACCAGCGCGTCAATCGCCCGTCGCTCAGCTCGGTCGCCAGCTCAGCGATGGTCGTTGGTGAGAGTTGGCCGTCAAAAGCACCACCCTGCCCACGTCGTATATCGGCTGAGCGGGAGAAGTAGATCGCACGCTGGCGCTCCAGCTCTTGGCCGCGGACGATGAGATCGGGAGATCGCATCTGGCGCCAGGCCGGAGGCTGATGGCCGTCGCCGGTGGCCGCTGGCGCCAATGCGAGCTCGTTCTCGAGTGCGGTCAGCGCGTACGCCGGTAGCTGCGGGTTTCCGTCGTCGTCTTGACCGGCGTAGCTCAGGATCACATCACCAGAAGTGGTATGGACGCGCTCGGTGAGCAGCAGTGTCGCCTCCCGCGCTTCGTCGGTCGCGGTGCGGAAGACGCGTTCCCCGAGCTGCTCGTTGAGCAACTCTCGCTCAGAGTCCCCGAGGACAGCTGTCGCCGGCCGCTGCCGAGCGTATGCGCCTTCGCCGAGACCGATGACAGCGGTGTGATGAAAGGCGAGAGCTCGTGCGTCGAGTGGGGTCACCACCGCCACGCCGCGGCTGGATGTTCCGATCGGGGCCGATCTCCCGGAAAGCGACTCCATCAAGTGGCGCCGATGGGTGCGCCATCCAACCGCCGGGCCGTTCCAACGGCCGAGCATCGTGAGTGACTGTCGAACCTGATCGATCGTCTGCTCCCAGCGATCACGATCCCGGCTCGGAAGCACGTTTGTGTCGCTCAGACCGACGACGTCGAGGATATGCTCATACCGTTTCCAGAACGCGGCCGGCGAGTGTTCTCTGGTGGCCAGCTCGTGGATTTGATCGAGAGTCGTGTTGAACGCTGCTGCAGACGGGCTCTGGATTCCCGCCAGCGCGCGTTTCCAGATCGTCGGCGAGTCGGAGGTCGGCGGTCCGGTGCCGAGCGGCGCAGCGAGCAGAGCCGCGTCGAGCCGTGATGTCAGCGCGGTCGTGACCCACGCCCGGAGGTGTTCGCGTTGGAACCCCTCATCGAGCAGCCTGAAGACCATCAGCGTAGCGCCGAATAGCGGCGTCTCGGCCAATCGCACGCCACGGCGTGCATGATGGGAGACGCCTACGCGGTCGAGCTCACGGGCAAGCAGGGCGTAGGTGCGGTCGCCGCCGCCAGCGATGACTCCGATCTCTTCGAGCGCACATCCTGTCTCGGCGCGTTGACGGACCCAATCGGCGATCCGGGCCGCTTCGTGAACTGGGTCTGCAGCCCGGTACACGATCGGCAAACCGGACTCTCTGTGGTCGCCATCGAGATACTCGATGTCGATCGCCAGTCCGGGATCGACCACAGCCTCCCACATCTTGATGTACGGAAATGCGTAAGCGCACAGAGCCTCGTGGTGCGGATCGAACGGAACGGTGATCGTCGTTTGTGCCGCGCGGCGTGCGAGTTCGATCAGCAGTTGTCCCTGAAGGCGAGTGACATCGTACAGGCCGCTGACTTCGAGTTGGTCGAGTTCCCCGGGAGCCCATTCACCGGAACGGACTCGATCGGCGGTGGCGACCAGCACGTCTGTCTCATCCCACCAACCGCTGGCGGTTAGTCGCCGTTCGTAGGCGTCGAGGACGCACGCCAGCGCCTTGAGTCGTCGTCTCCCATGTGTGGATCGCGCCAGATCGAGCGCTGAAAGACCCGCGTGCCGGATCTCTGAGATCGCGGCTTCGACCGCGCGAGCCGTACCAGCCAAGCCGATGCCCGAGCCGAAGAGCGATCGCACCTCGGGCTCGAGCTGCTCCAGGATCTCGGCCAACAGGAATCTCGGAGCTGGGGGTTGGAGCAATCGTCCCGGGCTCGGGTGCTCGCAGTACGCGCGGGCGGTGAGCTCTCGTAGCGTCGTTGTGTCGTGCGTCCACGCGCTGCGCGACTCGAAACCGGAGCGTCCCTCGTGCGCGGCGAGAAGTTGATCGATCCGCTGGTTGGCTGCGCGGCGTGATGGAACGATTGTCAGCATCGCGCCGCTACGATGTTGGCCAGCTTTCGCTGAGCGGCGGACAACGGCAACTCGGCCGATGCTCGCGTCGAGCACCAGCGCGCCTCAGTCCAGCTTCCACCCGATAAGTCAGGGACGGTTTCGTCGCCAACCTGAAAACCGAAGGCTCGATATTGATGCCGTTGATGAGAGAACGTGTGCTCGATATTGGCCAGCTCATCGCTGACAGGACAACTCTCGAGCGCGTCATCTCCCAACAACTCTCGAACGACTCGACGGGCTGCGTCGATCGGATGCTCGCCGCGATCAGTTTGGAGTCCCGGGTACTCCCACATCCCACCGAGCAGTCCGTTGTCTGGACGGCGCGTAAACAGGATTTGGTCGTTTGCCGAGACGATCACCGCGGTTCCGATCGCGTATCTGGGGACGGAGTTTCGTGGACGCGGCTCTGGCCGCAGCGCAACCGTTCCCCGCGTATGCGCTAGACAAGCCGTCCGCAGCGGGCAGGTTTCACACTCCGGAGAGCGCGGCTTGCAGATGCGCGCTCCGAGCTCCATCAGCGCTTGGTTCAAGTCACCCGGCCTGTCACCTGGAACGAGCTTGGCGGCGAGTTCCCGGAGCTCGCTCGGACGTGGCGCTTCGAGGTCGTAGAGCCGCGACAAGACTCGTCGCGTGTTCCCATCGACCGCCGGCTCGCGACGCCCGAAGGCGATCGAAGCTACCGCGCCGGCGGTGTACTCGCCGATCCCGGGAAGCTCGCGCAGCGCTTCTGCGGTATCGGGAATCCGGCTGTCGTGTCGATCGCGCACGATCATCGCCGTCCGATGGAGATTCCGGGCCCGTGAGTAGTACCCGAGCCCGCTCCACAGCCCGAGCACTTCTTCTTGGTCAGATTCCGCGAGCGCTTCCACGGTGGGGAAGCGAGCCGTCCAGCGTTCAAAGTACGGACCGACGGTCTCCGCCCGCGTCTGCTGGAGCATTACCTCCGAGACCAGCACTCGATACGGATCGGTGTTATCGCGCCAGGGCAACGGTCGGCGATGTCGATCATACCAATCAAGAAGAGCGCGCTGCAAGGCAGTCGGGCTAATAGATGACAAAGCTCGAGTTCTCGGTTCGTGTTCGGATCGTCCACTCGACGACGTCACCCGGACGCAAGACAAACGAATCGGTCTCGATGACCTCCGTCGAGCCGATGGGATCGGCGCTCAACCTCAGCCATGCTGCGCGCACGATGTCGGGGTCAATGGTAAAGCGCTGGATGCTGCCCGATGTCACGAAGCCGAGCAGATCGCGGGTACCGTCTCCGGTGACGTAGACCCGCACATCCAATCGGCCGTGATTGACGATCACCGCCGTGGAGACAGGCTGGTCGGTCTCCCCAGCCGGCGGCCCGTCAGTCGTCGCGCAGGCGAAGACGAGCAGCCAGGCCAGGGCCGTCAATGTGGGGGATTTCACCTCGGATCGAAAAAGTGGTATCATAGGGGCCTTCTAAAAAGGCCAAGATCATCAAAGAATGAGGAGGTGTCCATGGAACGGGTACTTCGTTCGCACCTCGCTTTTCTCTCGCTGTTGTTCATCGCCCTGTTGGTGCCGGCCAACTTGGTTGCCCAGCGGACGATATCCGGCACCGTCATCGACCGCGACACGCGGGACCCGGTCCCGTTTGTCCAGATCGGGGTCGTTGGGACGACGATGGGGACAGTGGCAGAGAACGACGGGCGGTTTGTGCTGACCGGTGTGCCAGATGGAACGGTCACACTCCGGCTCCAGGGCCTGGGGTACAGGACCCTGGATATCCCGGTGCCGGCCAGTCAAGCCGAGATCGAGATCGCGCTAACGACCGACTACTTGAAGGCCGATGAGATCATTGTTACCGGTCGGGCGACATCGTTGGCGCGCAGGAATGCCGCCAACTCGGTGGCGACGGTCAACGCGGCCGAGATCGAGCGCGTTCCGGCTCAATCGATCGAGAA
>JBFGIA010000105.1:0-7235 GCA_041577935.1 Gemmatimonadota bacterium
CGCGATCACCGCGATCGCGGTCGCCGCGTCGGCAGTGTTCGTTTACCTCCAAGCGGTGGTGATCGACGCGTGGTGCCAGTACTGCCTGGTTTCGGCCGCGGTTTCGGTGGGGCTTTTCCTGACCGCACTCGTGCTTTATCGCAAACTACCGGCGGCGATTCCAGCTGAGGAGCTGGTTTAAAGCTGAGTGCCCGCACTTCTTCGTGGCGCTACAATAGTCGGGGATTTCCTTCGAATCGGGTTGATCAATACACCAAGCAAGGGGGATTAACGTGAGAAAGCTCTTGTCTTCAGTGATCGCAGCGGTAGCCGTGTCGTTCGTGATCGCGACGACTGCTGAGGCGCAGACCGAAGTGTCCGGCGGCGGCCTGGCGCTGTACGTCCCGCATGGCTCCACGGTCAGTGAAGTGGCCGATGGTGGCACGATTGCCCGCTGGGCGGTACGCGGATTTGTCACCGCCGATGACAAGGACGATCCGCTGTATATGATCAACTTCGATTGCACCGGCTTGACTGTCACCGGTAGCGATGGAAGTGTCGCGGCCAATGGTTTGTGCGACGGTATCGACGACGATGACGATACCTATTCGATCTGGTGGCGTGGTGGGGCCGAGGGCGGCGAATGGGAGTACTTCGCCGGCACCGGCAAGTTCGAGGGTATCGAGGGCGGCGGAACGTATGCCAACGTCCACACGTGGGGTGATGGCAAGTACATCGTGCGCTACGACGGCACCTGGACCATGAAGTAGGGATCCGGCCACTCATAGATGCCTGAAGCCGGATCCTCTGATCTATCCAAACTGACCCTGGACCGCGGAACCGCTCGCGGTTCGGGGTCGCGATCGAGTAGGCGAGCGCGCACGATCGCCGCGGTGGTGATCGTGTTGGCGCTGTTGGGCGCCGCTTTTCTGTGGACCCGAAGCCGGGGTGGGGTCGAAGTGACCACCGCACTGGCGCAGGTGTCCGGTGGCGGAGCGGGCTCGTCCACGGGCATCACCGCCAATGGCTACGTCGTCGCTCGCACACAGGCTTCGGTCTCCTCACGCATCACTGGCCGCCTCGATTCGCTTCCGGTCGATGTCGGCACCGTACTCAAGAAGGGTGACATCATCGCGCGGCTCGAGAACAGCGACTTCAAGGCCGCTGTCTCACAGGAGCGGGCCAACGTCCAGCGCTCGCGGGCAGCGCTCGTCGATGCGATCGCGGTGCGCGATCAACTGCGACGAGATCTGGCGCGCGTCGAAGAGTTGGGTGCCAAGGAAGCGGCATCGGAGCAGGAGGTCGAGCGCATTGCGGCCGAGCTATCCAGCGCCGAGGCGCAGGTCGAGTTTCAGCGGGCGCAGATCGAGGTCGACCGCTCGGCTCTCGCCTTAGCACAATCGAACCTCGACCTCACGTACATTCGAGCCCCGTTCGATGGCACGATCTTGCGCAAGGACGCCGAGCTGGGTGAGGTCGTTGCGCCGGTCGCGACCGGGAGTGGGTTGACCCGTGGCGCGGTCGTGACGATGGCCGATCTCGAGACGCTCGAAGTCGAAGTCGACGTGAACGAAGCCTACATCGCACAGCTCGAGAACGGTCAGCCGGCCGAGATTCGGCTCGATGCTTACCCGCGGGACGCATACGAGGGTGAGATCCGACAGATCGTCCCGACGGCGGATCGGCAGCGCGCCACGGTCGAGGTGAAGGTGGCGTTCGTTGATGTCGACGATCGGGTGTTGCCGGAGATGGCGGCGCGGGTCGAGTTTCGTGAGCCCACCAGCGCAGCTGAGACGGGGGCCGCCGCACCGTCGCGCGTCACGGTGCCGTCCGAGGCGGTGCGCGACGAGGGCGGCCAGGCGGTCGTCTGGCTGGTTCGCGACGGTCGGCTCGAGCGGCGGGTTGTCGACGCCGGGCCCGTTTCCGGCGGACGGCGCGAGATCCTTTCGGGACTCTCGGGCGGTGAGCGGCTAGTGACGAGCGCCGATGGAGAACTCGAGGATGGCGCTCGAGTGAAGGAAGCTGAGTAGCTGATCTCTACACGCGAGGAAGGCAAACGCATGGCGCTGGTCGAACTGCGCGATCTAACAAAGCGATATCAGACCGAGGCCGAGGTCATCTCGGTGCTCGAAAACGTCGACCTCGATATCGAGGCCGGCGAGTACCTGTCCCTGATGGGTCCATCCGGCAGCGGAAAGAGCACGCTGCTCAACCTGATGGCAGGACTCGACCAGCCGGACTCCGGAACGATCACCATCGATGGGTCGGAGATCACAAGTCTTGGCCCCAACCGGTTAGCCGACTGGCGCGCCAACCACGTGGGGTTCGTATTCCAGTTCTACAACCTGCTGCCCGTATTGACAGCCTTTCAAAACGTCGAGCTGCCGTTGCTGCTCACGAACCTCTCAAAGGATGAACGAAGGGAGCGCGTCGAGGTCGCACTCAACGTCGTGAGCCTGTCGGATCGCATGGAGCACTACCCGAGACAACTGTCTGGTGGTCAGGAGCAGCGGGTCGGGATCGCGCGCGCGATCGTCAGCGATCCGGTGATGATCCTGGCAGACGAGCCGACGGGTGACCTGGATGCGGCGTCGGCCGAGGAGATCCTAAGCTTGATCGAACGATTGAACTCTGAATTCAACAAGACGGTGCTGATGGTCACGCACGATCAGCACGCCGCCGGACGGGCACACAGGATGATGTACCTTGAGAAAGGTGTGTTGCACCAATGAAGCACGCACGGCTCGTGTGGAAAAACCTCACGCGTAACAAACGCCGCAGCACCCTCACGATACTCAGCGTCGGCGTGGCGCTGTTCCTTTTTGCGGCGCTCCAGTCGGTGCTGACGGCGCTAGATGCGACGAGCGAGGTCGGGAGCGAGTCGCGGTTGATTACCCGCAACGCGACCGGGATCGTGTTCCCCTTACCCGAGGCGTATACACAGCGGCTACGCTCCGTCGACGGAGTCGAGGCGGTCTCGTGGGCGAACTGGTTCGGTGGCACGTACATCGACTCGCGTAATTACTTCGCTCAGTTCGCGGTTGACGAAGGGACGTTTTTCTCGATGTACCCCGAGGTCCAAATTGATCCTGCGCAGCTGGAAGCGTTCAACGGTGAGAAATCGGGCGCCATCGTAGGCCAGGGACTGATGGAGCGGTTCGGGTGGTCACTCGGTCAGACGATCGTGCTTCAGGGGACGATCTTCCCGGGCGATTGGGAGTTCGTGATCCGGGGCGTCTACGAGCCGGACAACCCGAGCTTCGGAGACGAGAACATGTACTTCCATTACGATTATTTGTTCGAAAACTCGGGCGAAGCGGCCACACCCGGCTGGTTCATCGTTCGGCCTTCGGATCCCAACCTGGCCACGGAGGTCGCGGCTCGGATCGATGGCAGCTTCGAGAACTCGAGCGATCCTACCAAAACCGAGACCGAGAAAGCCTTTCAGGCTGGTTTTGTCACGATGTGGGGGAACGTCGGGTTCCTGGTGCGCGCGATCGGGACGGCGGTCTTCTTCGCCATTCTTCTCGTGGCCGCCAATACGATGATGATGTCGTCACGCGAGCGGGTCAACGAGGTCGCGGTGCTCAAGACGCTCGGGTACAGGGACGGTCTACTGTCGCGGTTGGTCGTTGCCGAGTCACTCGCGATCAGTGTTGTAGGTGGCGTCATCGGGTTAGCCGCCGCCTCGGTGATGCTCCGTAACAACGAGATGCTGGGCAGCATTCTCCCGGGTTACACCGTCTTGCCATCGACGATGCTCCAGGGCCTCGCAATCGCGATCGTGTTGGGTTTGATCAGCGGGCTAGTGCCCGCGCGTCAGGCGGCGCGACTGTCGGTAGTCGACGCGCTCCGTCGCGTGGCCTGAGCGACCCCGTGCAGAGCCGAGCATGAAGATCCCGATCTTATACAATTTGCGAAGCCTTCGGGCGAGACCGACGGCGACACTGACCACGGCGCTCGGCATGGCTCTCGTCGTAGCCGTGTTCATCGGCATGATGGCGCTCTCGATCGGTTTTCAGGCCGCGCTCGTCGAGACCGGTTCTACGGAGAACATCCTCGTGCTGCGGAGAGGGGCGGACTCCGAGCTGAGCAGCGGCATCAACCGGGATGTCGCCAACGCCATCTCTGCTCTCCCGTTCGTTGCCAAGGACTCCGACGGCGAGCCGCTGATCAGTCCCGAGACGTTTGTCGTGGTCGGGTTGGAGCGGCGCAACGGCGGCATGGCCAACGTTGTCATTCGCGGCGTCAGCCCGAAGGCGTTTGATGTGCGTAACGGGATTCGTATTACCAAGGGTCGAACGTTCCGGCCCGGCAGCGGCGAGATCATCGTCGGTGAGACGCTGGTCAAGCGGATTCCCAACACCGAGATCGGTGAGTCGCTGCGATTCGCCGGTCGCGACTGGGAGGTGGTTGGACACTTCGCAGCGGGCGGCTCGTCGTTCGAATCCGAGGTTTGGGGGGAGAACGAGTTGTTCATGCCCGTGTTCAGGGGTGAAGTCTTCCAGACGATCGCTCTCCGGATGGAGGACCCATCGGCTTTCGAAGGTGTGGTCGAAACGCTGGAGGCGGACCCACGGCTGGCGGTGGATGCTCAGCTCGAACGCGAGTTTTACGCCAACCAGGGGACGTTGCTTGGCGACCTCCTTCGTTTTCTGGCCGTGTTTATCGCTGGGGTCATGGCGATCGGTGCTGTGTTCGGGGCGGTCAACACGATGTACTCGGCGGTTGACTCGCGAGCCCCCGAGATCGGTGTGTTGCTCGCGCTCGGCTTCAAGCCGCGCTCGGTGCTGGCCTCGTTCGTCGTCGAGTCGATGCTGATCGCTCTGCTCGGCGGCCTGATCGGCTGCCTTATCGCACTCCCCATAAACGGGCTCGTGACCAGCACCACAAACTGGAACTCGTTCAGCGAAGTGGCGTTCGCGTTTCGAGTGACTCCGCCGCTGCTCTTGGCGGGTATCGTGTTCGCGCTTGTTATGGGTGTGATCGGCGGGTTCCTGCCCGCTCGCCGCGCCGCGAAGAGGCCCGTGGTGGAAGCGCTGCGCGAGGTCGGGAGCTAGCCGCTCGGGAGCAGTATCGCGCGTTCCTCGCGGCGCTCGGAGCCACCAGCTCCGGCGACGGCGAAGCGTCCCGGTCCATAGATCGACGCCGATCCGTACTCGCCACCTTTGTTGACAGCGTAGAACGAGACGTTGAAGGTCGGATCACCGTTGGGCTTTTGAAGTCGCTTCTCGACGTTGTTCTCGACGATCCTTCGACACCCCGCCAGGCACGCCTCGGTCGGTGATTGACCGCGGCGCATCTCCTCGACGACGAGGAACGACGTCAGGTTGAGCAGGTTCGCTTCACCACGGCCGGTCGACCCAGCGGCGCCGACATCGTTGTCGACGTACAGCCCAGCGCCCAGGATCGGCGAGTCACCGACCCGCCCCGGGATCTTGAAAAACAGTCCACTCGTCGTGGTGACGCCCGCCAGATCACCGTTGGCGTCGACCGCGCAACAGTTGATCGTCCCGGCCGGCCGCGGCTCCTCCGGGTAGAAGAGGTTCGGGTTGTTTTCGATGATTTGCTTGGCGCGCGGGGTAAACTCTTCGGTATCGGGCACCAGGTAATCGTCGATCTCGCTCTGGCTCCCACGCCAGTAGAGCCAGATCTGACGCGCCGTGTCGGTTAGCAGGTCCTCCTCTTCGAAACCGTACTCGAGCGCGAACCGTCGCGCACCGTTACCGACGAGCAAGACGTGGTCGGTTTCCTCCATAACGAGCCGCGCGACCTTGGACGGATGCCGAAACCCCTCGAGCGAAGCCACGCCGCCACCCCGGTGGGTAGGACCGTGCATGCAGCACGAGTCGAGCTGGACTACGCCGTCCGCGTTGGGCAAGCCACCGTAGCCAACCGTGACGTCGTCCGGATCGGCCTCGACGATGTTCACGCCCGCGATGACCGCATCGAGCGGATCCGACCCCTCGTTTAGCAGCTCGAGCGCGCGGGCGACGGCGGGCTGACCGTTGCCACTGGCGACCGCCACCGGGCCGGCGATGGGGCGCGACACCGGCAGGACGTTGCGCCAGCTCGCGGCTGCTTTGCCGGGTGCCAGCGCGGCTCCAGCGGCAGCCGATACCCCGCCAACGAGAAAGTCGCGCCGCGTTGTGTTCATTCGCTCTCGGAAGCGACGTGCAGTGAATCGGACAAGACCCGCCTGACTCCGAGGACCGACATCGCGACCTCGTGTGCGATCGACAGCTCCAGCCGGGACGGCACTTCGCCAGCTAACGTGACGATTTGGTCCTCGCTACTCGCGGTGATCGATACGCCGTCTATATCGAGACGCGGGTCGGCAGCGATCCGGGACTGAACGTCCTGCTCGATCAGCGAGTCGGCGACGGTCGGTGTTTCGTCGACGGGCACGTTGGTGTCGGCCGGGGCGGGCTCCTCGCTGCCGCCGCAGGCAAGAGCCACCGCCAAGCCGACCGCGGCGATCGTCCGCATCGGCACTCTGATCTTCTCCGTTATCATGGATTCTCTCCTGGTTCGAGTTTCTGAAATGGTCGCCAGCGCGACTCCGGTGGCGGCGCCGTCGCCAGGCTCACGACGAACAACAGTACGACGGCGGTAAGAAGTGCTGGTATCACCGCGTCGAGCGATGCGATCCCCTCCGGCAGCCCGGGAATCCATCCGCGTGGTACACCAAACTGCCAGACAAAGGTTGTCACCATACCGCCGGTGATGGAAGCGATCGCTCCAGGCCCATTGGCTCGCTTCCAGAAAAAGGTCGCCAAAACAGCGGGTGTCAGTGCTCCGTACATCGTGTATGCGTACAGCGCCATCGATAGGACCGATGTGAAGAACTGAATCTGAATAAAGGCGACGACGCCTAGCGAGACGATCACGATCCGCGTCAACCTGACGATCGTGGCTTGAGACGCGTTGGGACGTATGCGCTTCTGATAGATGTCGTGCACGATGTTCGTGGCCGGGACCAACAAGAACGATGTTCCGGTCGAGACGACGATCGCAACCGCGGCCGAGAGCATGACCGCGGCGATCCCAACCGGTAACGCATTCCTCAGGACGACCAGCAGAATCTGCTCATGCTCGCCGGTGGCGATCGACAGATCAGGGTAGACCACCCGCCCGAGCACCGCCAGCACCACGATCAGCGTCTCGACGAAGATCGTTAGCCCGATCCAGATCGGCACCGCTCTGCGTGCAGTTGCTGCGTCCTGAGCGCTGAAGAACCGCTGGTACATGTTGGC
>JBFGIA010000106.1:0-7026 GCA_041577935.1 Gemmatimonadota bacterium
ACCGGTCGTCATCAGTGAGCCGACCGCGAATGTTCTGGCGGAAGCGTTGCGCTGGGCTGACGCGAGCGACGGTGCGTTCGACCCGTGTCTGGCCAATGCCGTGGTGCTCTGGGACGTGGAGCAACGCGTGACCCCGCCCCCGGAGGCTGCTGTGCGACGCTACGCCAACCGAGAGCTGTACCAGAAGCTCGAGGTCGGCCGGCGAGCACACGGCGCACCGGTAGTCGTGTTTCGTGATCCGGACCTGGCGATCGACCTGGGTGGGATCGCCAAAGGGTACGGCGTCGACCGCGCCGTCGATGCGCTTCGCGAGTGGGGAATCCGAAACGCGTTGGTCAACGTCGGCGGTGACCTTTACGCGCTGGGTGTCTCCGAGGACGGTGATCCGTGGGAGATCGGGGTGCGCTCATCCGACGATCGCAACCACATCACGCACACGGTGCGACTCCGGAACCGTGCGATTGCCACTTCGGGCGACTACGAGCAGTTCTTTGAGCACGGTGGACAGCGCTACCACCACCTGCTCGACCCGGACACCGGTGCGCCACGTCGCTCGCGGCTCCACAGCGTCACGGTGAGCGCCGACACGTGCATGACGGCTGACGCCGCCGGTACCGCGGTCTTTGGCTATCCACCCGATCGAGCGCGGCAGCTCGTGACCACGACCGCCAAGGACGCCGAGATCGTGCGCATCGCGTAGTCAGAACCGTCCCGGTCCGAGGGCCGAGCACCAAACCCGGAAGTAGATTACCACTGTGAGCGTGACGGTAGAATCTGGCGACCGCCGCCTAGCGGCGGTGCTGTTCGTCGATGTAGCCGGGTACACGAGCCTAGCCGCCAAGCGCGAAGACGAGGCGCTCCGACTCGTCGATCTATTCCAGTCGATAACTCGCGATGTCATCGACCGTTACCATGGTCGACTCGTCAAGTTCCTCGGCGACGGTGCGCTGGTCGTCTTTAGCAGCACCGACCGTGCTGCGCGTACAGCACTCAAGATCGTGACCGATTTCGAGGCCCAATCGCAGGGCATAGGCATCCCCGCTCGGGCTCACGCCGGTCTCCACTTGGGCGAAATCGTAACGACAGCCGACGGCGACGCGTACGGTGACGGGGTCAATTTCGCGTCGCGTCTTCAGACGGTCGCGGAACCTGGACAGGTGGTGGCGAGTGAGTACGTGTGGCTGCAGTTGCGAAGGCGCGACGATTTCGAAGTGGAGTCGCTAGGCGATCGCGAGTTGAAAGACATCGGCGAAGCGATCGCGGTCTACGGGGTCACGCTGGCAGAGGGGGCGTCGCTTGAGGAACCGCAGCCGACAGTGCAGGCCGCTGCGACGATGCCCACCGCGGAAGCCACTCGGACCCGCGCACCACGCTGGCTCAACTGGCGTGGTGGTCTGGCGGCCGCCGTGGTGGTCTTGGCCTTGGTGTTGGTCACTTGGGTCGTGGATCGGGAAAGCGAGCAATCGGCGGCCGGCGATTCGCAATTCACAATCGAGGGCGTCAAGCAAATCGATCGCTCGATCGCCGTGCTCCCGTTTCAGAACATGAGCGCCGAGCCCGAGAACGAATACTTCAGCGACGGGATCACCGACGATATCCTGACTGCAATCTCGAAGATCGAGGATCTGCGTGTCATCTCACGCACGTCGACGATGCAGTACAAGAACACCGAAAAAGACATGATCCAGATCGGTCAAGAGTTGGACGTCGCCACGATCCTCGAGGGGAGCGTTCGACGCCAGGGGGATCGCGTGCGGATCACCGCTCAGCTCGTCGACGCCGAGACCGACGAGCACATGTGGGCCGAGACGTACGACCGAAACTTGACTGACATCTTTCAGATCCAGACCGAGATCGCAGGGGAGATCGCGGCTGCGCTTCAAACCACGCTGACCCGAGCCGAGGCCGAGGCGATTGCCGCCGGCCGGACCGGCGATCTCACCGCGTACGATCTTTACCTAAAGGGCCGCGACTACCTGTGGGGCTCGCTTGAGACGATGACCGGGGCAACCCAAGGCATCGATACAGCGGTCGACCTCTTCAATCAGGCGTTGGCGATCGATCCCGAATACGCAGGCGCTTACGCTGGGCTCGGCCAGGCGTACGTCTTCCGATCGTTCTTTGCTGAGGCGGCATGGGGTGATTCGGCGCGGGTGGCGAGTGAAAAGGCGATCGAGCTCGACCCGAACCTGGCCGACGGCCATTATGCGCTCGGGTTTGCGATGTGGAAAGCGGGGGACTATGAGGGCGCCATCGTTCAGGCACACCGCGCGCTCGAGCTCAACCCAAACTACGCCCGGGCTACCGAGGGGTTGGCGCACTCACTGTACCAGCTCGGTCGGTTGGACGAGGCAGTTGTGGCTGCTAGACGAGCGGTGGCGCTCGAGCCGACCAACGGCGAGTTCTATGAGTTCGTCGGGATGATCTATATCGACTTAGTCGACTACGATGAAGCGGAACGATGGTTTCGTCGGCGACTCACGATCGAGCCCGATAACGGGAGCAGCCATTCCTTCATCGGGTACGTTCACCTCCTACGAGGTGATGAGGCCAAGGCTGCCGAGGAGATCGAGCTTGGACGGTCGCTGGAACCTCTATCGATGCACGTTATGGTCAATCAGATGCGGCTGGATCTCGAGCGCGGGAACTACGAGCAAGCGCGACCGTTGATCGAAACGTTCGTGCTCGGGTTGGCGCCCGAGTTTCAACCGCTCGGGTATCTTGGTTTCATACACCTGAAATTGGGTAATGACAAAGAGGCGCAGGAGCTTCTTCGAGAGGCTGAGCGGGTCGCGCGAGAGCAAATCGAGGCCGCCGGTCAAGCCCCCCAGTTCGTGTACGTGTATCTCGTTCAGGCGCTGGCGATCCAGGGTCGAGTCGACGAAGCGGTTGACGTGCTCGAAGACGCGTATAGCAAAGGTTTTCGCATGTATCACGCGCTCCGCAGCGATTCCACCTTCGAGCCTCTCTATGGGAACGAGCGATTCGAGGCGATCATGACACGGATGGAGGCTGACGTCTCCCGGATGCGGGAGCGTCTCCAGCGCGAAGCTCCGTGACCGTGATACCGAAGCACCGACGGACACTTTTCGCCGGCGTGATCGTGGCGATGCACGTCTTGGGGCTGGCTGCGTTGATATCGCTGGGCGATGGACTCTCGCTCTTCGACAACGGATCGCGGGTTGATCGCGGGATCGAGCCGGAACCGGGGGTGGCGGCCGACGCGTTGGTCGAGAAGTGCAGCGCATTGGGCGGTCAAAACAAAGTCAGCTGCTATCAGGCCGAGCTGAGTGAGCGACTCGTTGCCATGGGCGTTCGTCCGACGATGGACGCGCTCGACTCGCTCGTCGTCCGTGACAGTGACGCCGCGCGCGACGCTCACGTCTACGCACATCACATCGGAATCGAAGCGTATCAGCTATCACCCGACGTGAGCGAGACGTTCTCGGGGTGCACTGAGAGCTTCTCGTCGGGGTGCTATCACGGGGTGATTCAGGCGTACTTCGAAGATCGTGGCAACACCGACGCGGAAGCGCTCGAGGAGTTGTGCCGCGCTTACAAGCGGCCCGATCAGAGCCGTTGGATCCTGTTCCAATGCGTTCACGGCATGGGTCACGGGCTGACCATGTACTTCGATCATCATCTGCCTAGGGCGCTCGAAGCGTGCGATTTGTTGGGCGACCTCTGGGATCGCGAGTCGTGCTACGGCGGGGCGTTCATGGAGAACGTCATGGGTGCGACCTCACCGCACCACCCGGCGACCGTGTTAGCCTCCGAGACCGAGCACGATTCCGACGCGCACGAACACGAGCAGATGGGTCATGATGTGCCGGACTCTGCTTGGAAGGCGATCGATCCCGACGACCCACATTACCCGTGCTCGGTCATGGACCCGCGTTACCATCAACAGTGCTACCTCATGCAGACGTCGGTCATGTTGCACCACAACGGTGGCGACCTTCAAGATGCTTCGGTGTCGTGCGACGAAGCGCCGGTGAACATGCGCCCGGTATGTCATCAGAGTCTGGGTCGCAGCGTCACCGCCTACACCAAGGATCCCGAGACGGCTGCTGGCCATTGTGAAGCCGGCCGCGCCGAGTATCGCGGTTGGTGTTACGTGGGTGTCGTGAAAGCGCTTATCGACTGGACCGCGCGGGCCGAGAGTGGCCTCGATTTCTGTCGCGTGATTGAAGACGACCAGGACTATAAGTCTATGTGTTACAAGGGCTTAGGAGAGGAGATCGCGGCCCTGATCGCGGACCACGACACGCGCGCGTCGCTATGCGCACAAGCCGACGACGAGTTCGTCGCGACGTGTCGTCGGGGTGCGCAGCTAGCCGCCGATAACGTCAGATGATCGCTCCGACCATATGCCCGATTACGGCCGTGAGACCCATGGCAAGAGCGCCCCAGAACGTTACCCGCGCCGTACCGCGGAACATGCTCGCACCACCTACTCGCGCCGCAAGCGCTCCCAAAAGTGCGAGGGATAGCAACGAGGCGCCGCTCACGGTAGGAATCAGCCATGAGTGCGGGATTGCCGCTGCCAAGACGAGGGGCAAGGCTGCACCGATGCCAAAGGTGACCGCCGAAGCGACAGCAGCTTGAATCGGCCGGGCGCTGTGGGTCTCAGTTAGGCCCAGCTCGTCGCGGGCATGCGCGCCGAGGGCATCGTGCGCCATCAGCTGATGGGCAACCTCGTTCGCGAGCGGTGCGTCGAGCCCCCGCTGGACGTAGATCCTTGCGAGTTCCGAGCGCTCAAACTCCTCATCATCTTCTAGTTCGCGGCGCTCACGATCGAGATCGGCCTTCTCCGTGTCAGCCTGTGAACTCACCGACACGTACTCACCCGCCGCCATCGACATGGCCCCGGCGACAAGTCCAGCAACGCCGGCGATTAGGACCTGGCTTCGGGTCGCCTCCGCGGCAGCGACTCCCACGATCAAGCTCGCGGTAGAGACGATTCCATCGTTCGCACCGAGGACAGCGGCGCGAAGCCAACCGATACGTTGGCTGTAGTGTGGGTCACTGTGTCGTTTCAAAGCGCTCGGAATGAGTTCTCCTGTGCAGCGTGTTGTGACGGGTCACGACATCGGCGCGCGCGCGTTAAACTCGCTGCAGGCAGCTATGCGCACAATGACCACCTCGGACGATGGCGATCTGGTCACCGCTCCGAAGCCGATTAGCCCTGTGTTTCGGTTCTCCCAGCGACCTGCCAGCCGTCTCCCGACACCCACTTGGGGGATTCCCTGACAGAATTGGCACTACCTGTCGGTCTAGACTTTTTAATGAGCGATCCGATACTGAGCTGCCCATTCTTGGCCAGGAAGGAGCCACCGATGACGAGAGAGGAAATCCTCAAGGCGCTAGCCGATATGCCACCCGAGGAGCAAGAGGCGATTCGGGAAGAGATCCTGATGCTGGGCTACGACACCCCGGAAGCCGGCTCGGCGATGGCGACGTGCATCGAGATCATGAAGGAGATCCGGGACGGCAAGGATCCGGAGCAGGTGTGCCGCGACATGATCGAGGACATGGCCGGCGTCGCCTGTCCCGACTGACCGCGTTACAGCTCTAGTACTTTGGCTGCGTTGAATGCGTGGCCGCGACGGACAGTCTACAGTTAGAAGCGGGAATCGATCCGCTACGCTGTTTCAGACGTCTCGTACCAATGGAGGTTCGTCGTGGTCCGTTCGCAACCGTTCTTTCTCGCCTCGGTCATCATGATCGCGGCGGTGCTCGCCAGTCCGGTCCTCGCTCAAGACGCAGAGGACGCCGCATCCAATAATGTCACCCCCGAACAGATCCTAGCCGGGAGCAACTTGTTTAACGGTGGGAGCTGCGTCATTTGTCACGCGATCGCCGGTAAGGGAAGCGGAACACGAGCGCCAGATCTCTCCGATGTCGAGTGGCTTCACAGTCAAGGTGACCTCGACGGAATCCTGCGGACGATCCTGGCCGGGGTTCCGCAGCAGAATATCAAGGCGGTCAAGCCCAGGCAGTTCCCAATGAATCCAAAAGGGGGCCTGAACGTCAGCGACGAGCAGATGGCTTCCGTGGCGGCGTATGTGTGGGCGCTCAGTCAACCCGAGCCGCACGATTTTATCAGCCAACAGTGGCGGTTCCTGGAGTTGGCGCGGGCCGGGCAGTTCGCGGATGCTCGCGCGGTATTCGAAGCCGCTCAGCAGACGTACCCCGACAACTTGTTGGTCCCCGAGAACGGGATGAACGCGTTCGGCTACGAGTTCCTGGGAGGCGGTGATGTCAACGGCGCGATCGAGGTGTTCCAGCTCAACGTCGATACGCATCCGGAAGCGTTCAATCCGTGGGACAGCCTGGCCGAGGCGTACATGACCAAGGGCGACAACGAGCGAGCGATCGAGTACTACCAGAAATCGCTCGAGCTGAATCCCCAGAACACAAATGCGGTCGACAAGCTGAAAGAGCTCGGCGTGGAGTAGAGCTGCCGCTCGGTCAGTCTGTTGGTCGGGTCAGGCGCTCAGCGATAAACGGAAAGACGAGTCGCTCGAGTCGCTCGGCGATCTCCTCGCGGTGGTCGCCGTCGTAGACGTCGAGCAGATGGGGGACACGTAGCTGGGCCAGCCGCTCGGAGAAGCGACGGCTGCCGACCGGAATGTGTGAGAACTGGTCGCCAATGCCGTAGTCGATGGCCAGCCCTTCGATCGATGCCAGCGCCGGCCAGTGCTCATCCAGGCGATGGAGCGGGAACCGCGCGCGGTAGGCGTTGAAAACCGATTCAATGACCACGCGCTCGCCGTCCAGGACGCCGAACGGTAACGCCACGAACATCGGGGGTGATTCGGGTGCCGGCGAGAAGGCGGTCAGGATCCCCATCGAGCCCACCAGCCAGAAGTCCCTGGCCTCGGCGGCGGCTCCGATTTCGTCCCAGCTCTCGACCTCAGCGGCCCGGCGCCAGACGTCATTGCTCTGGCCGATATCCTCGATTGGTGCCAGGCAACAGGGGCTCATGGCGTAAGCGATCCCGAACACGTCGGGCCGCTCCAT
>JBFGIA010000107.1:0-6948 GCA_041577935.1 Gemmatimonadota bacterium
CCAAGGCCAAGATCGTGGCCGGCCTGCGCCCCGTCGGCTGGTTGATGCTGCGTCCGCTGTTCAACTGGACTCGAATGAGGATGTGGAGATGAGAGACAGAGTCGGATCGACATTCAGAGTCGCCGTTTTCACACTCGGTTCGGCATTGCTGGCCTCGGGGTGCGGCAAGAAGATCGAGTCACAACCGGCCGAGGCACCGCTCGCAGTGGGTTCGATGGACGCGCTCGCACGGACGGCAGATGAAGACGCTCGCGGCTCGAAGCCTGGGCGCTATCGGTCCCATCTCTACTCCGAGAACGACACCGACGTTTATACGTATATCGATGAGTTGATCAGCGGCACCGACGCGACGATGGTCCGATCGATCTTGGTCGACATCGGGGATTGGGTAAGGAAGGGTCAGACTCTCGCCCGGCTGGAGGATCGGCACGTCAGCTTGGCGGTTGCTGCCGCGCAGGCGCGAGCGGACGAGGCACGCGCAAAGGCGGAGCGCACGAAGCAGCTCCTCGACAGGGAGGTCGCTGCCCCGGCCGAGTACGAAACGCTCGTGAATCTTCAGCGGGTCGCCGAGGCGGAGCTCGACCGAGTCAAGCTCGAGCTGGCGAGAACCCATGTCCGAGCCCCGTTTTCGGGTGTGGTATCGCGGCGCTACGTCACTCTCGGCCAGCGGGTCATGAACGACACACCGCTGTTCCGGGTGACCGCAATGAGCCCCCTTCGGGCGCGATTTCTCATTCCCGAGGGCGAGATGATGGGGTTCGACATCGGATCGACGATCCTGCTGACCGCCGTCGACGGAGCGACGGCCAAGGGAGAGGTCGTGCGCGTAAGTCCGACGATCGATCCGGCTAGTGGGACCCGAGAGGTAGTCGTCGAGATCACTGAAAGAGGCGAGCTATTGCCGGGCGCCGAGGTTTTGGCGAGGCCGATCACGATTACCGAACTCACACCCGAGCCGAACGAGCAGTGACCGTCGGCGCCCTCCAGATGCACCCGCTACTGCGCGACAACCTGACGATCGTGCGACGCGAGAGCCGCGGGAAGGTTCATTACATCGTTAAGGATCCGGTCGAGGGGAAGTACTCTCAGTTCGGAGAGGCCGAGATCACGCTGATGAATCTGATGGATGGCAGCCGAACACCCGAGCAGATCGCCGACGAAGCGGGCGCCACACTCGGCGGTAAGCTCGATCCCGGGACGGTGGCCGACTTCGCCCAGAAGCTCAAGCGACTCGGGCTGGTCGAGCGCACCCCGAACGAACAGCACTTGATGCTGATGGAGCGGATCCGCTCGAATCGAAAGATCCGTGCCCGTGGTCGGACCAAGGGATCGATCCTGCGCATGCGGTTCTCGATCGGTGATCCAGATCGGTTGTTTGATCGCTGGATCGTGCCGTTGCGGTGGATGTGGGCGCCGACGTTTGTTTGGGCCTCGGTGGCGATGTTCCTCGCGCTCGCCGTGCTGGTGATCATGAACTGGCAGGAGTTTTTCGTCGGTGCGTGGGCCGTGTCCACTGGTCAAGCCGGGGCGCGGGACTACGTGCTGCTGTATGTCGTGTTTCTGTTTGTGGGCACGATTCACGAGTTCGGCCACGGTCTGACGACAAAGCGATTCGGCGGTGAGGTGCATGAGATCGGTGGGATGTTGCTCTATTTCACGCCGGCGCTGTTCTGTAACACCAACGACGCATGGCTGTTTGAGCGCCGTGCACACCGGCTCTGGGTGACCGCAGCCGGACCTTGGATCCAGCTGATCCTGGCGTTTCTGGCCGCGGTCGCTTGGCTCATGCTGGAGCATGGCACGTTGCTGAGCGACATCGCGTTCGCGGTGGTCCTGATCGGGGCCGTCACCGGGTTGGTGGGCAACATGAACCCATTGATCCCGCTCGACGGCTACTACGCGCTGTCCGACTACCTGGAGATACCCAATCTCCGCGGGCGCGCCTTTGGGTACTGGGGTTGGTTGCTCAAGACCAGGCTCATGGGTTTAGATGCGTCCGAGCCGCCGGTCACCCCCCGGGAACGAAGAATATTCCTGAACTATGGTGGGCTGGCGATCGCTTACAGTCTGTTTTCGATCTTCGTCGGCGTGCTGTGGCTGACGGTCATTCTCAGGGGCATGATCGGTCCGTGGGCCTGGGTGCTGATCGCTCTCTTGGTCGGTCGCGGGGTGTGGCGTCGCCGCGGGCGACTGCAAGAGTTGACTGCGTCCGCTACCACGTCGCTCAGAGCACGCCTATCCACAAGCGATCGGCGCAGGTGGGGTTGGGCGGGCGGTGGGGTCTTGCTGTTGATCTTGCTGATGTCCGTGCTTCCTTGGACGTTCCGCGCCAACGGATCGTTCGTGGTCGAAGGCACCGAACGAGTGCTCGTCACTGCCCGGGTCGATGGCGTACTCGAGCGAGTGAACGTCGAAGCAGGTGACATCGTAGTCGCCGGAGATCCCCTCGCAACGCTGTGGAGCCCGCGTCTTGCAGCCGATGTCGCGGACCTCGAACGGCGTGTGGAAGAGCTACGACTGGGCGAAGCGAGAGCGAGGGCAACGGGAGATCTAGGGGCCGCCGCATCGTCGGGTGCTGTGCTGGACGAAGTGACAAGCGAGCTGAACACCCTACGCCACAGGCAAGAAAGTTTGGTCGTTCGAGCGTCGATCGATGGAGTAGTCGTGGGGTACCGGCTCGCCGAGCGCGTCGGAGAAGCGCTTCAAGAAGGCGATCTGCTGCTCGAGCTCGATTCTGTCGATGGTCGAACCGCACGGGTCCGGGTTCCAATCAAGGAGGCCGGTCGGATCGCGAGCGGTCAGCGAGCGGGCCTCAAGATCTCCACCTGGCCGGGAACCAAGTGGGTTTCGACCGTGACGAGCGTCGCGCCGGCCGCGCAGCATGGCTGGGTGGAAACCGCGGTACCGTTTCCTCAAAGCGATCGAATGCCGCTAGTGGGGATGAAGGGCACCGCCAAAATCGTGACCGACCGCGGCAGCGTAGGCGAGCTTGTCTTGCGGAAACTCCGCCACACGGTACGACTGGATCTCTGGCTGTGAGTATTCAAGTGGCCACCGACGCCTGCCTGCAGACACTTCGCGATTCGGCGCTGTTCGCGGGCGCCAGCGAAGAGGGTTTCTTGGAGTTGGCCTCCATCGCTCGGTGCCACGTCTACCCGAAAAATAACGTGTTGTTCTATCAGGGGGATGTGGCGCGTTCGGTCTACTTGGTGATCGACGGGCAAGTGAGAGTCAGCCTAACCAATGAGGACGGCAAGGAGGTAAGCCTGAACGTGATCGGTCCGGGCCGCCTCGTTGGGCTCTGTTCCATGCTCGACCGAGGAACCCAGCCGGCCACAGTTTCGACCGCGTGCGAGTCACACTTGGCGCAGTTCGGTCGTCGTGACCTCCGGGAATGGTATGAGCGGGAAGAGCTGGCCGAGAAGGCCTTGATAGTCGAGCTCTCGCGAAACCTGCGCCACGCCTACCAGAAAATCGGCGAACACGCGCTCATGAGCGTAAAAGCACGGTTGTTCTCGGCGCTTCTCGAGATCGCTGAGAGTGATGGCGAGCTACAGGCGGAAGGTCAGGACCTGGTCTTTGTTCGTCCCACCCATCAGGAGCTCGCAGACCGAATCGGGTCGAGTCGAGAGGTCGTGTCGAGAGTGCTTAAACAGCTTCTCGACAGCGAAATGCTCCGCGCCGAGGGGCGAGTGATCCGGGTCTCGCCGTCAGCCCTCGTCCTGCACGATGAAGAACGGTGACCAAAGTCACAGAACCACCGTTTTGATGGCACACGCGGCCGGTATTCGAAAGCACCGAACGGTATCGCCCGAAGTCACCGATTCACAGTGCTACAAGTCCTAGAAATTGGGGTTGTCGTTATGGTACGATTGAATTGTGGTCACCGATCAGAAGTCAAGCCGGTGACACTAACCGTTGATTGGAGGGAAGCAAGAAATGGCCGAGGAGAAGACGGTACGCATCGAGCTAACCGATGCGCAGAAGCGGCAGATCCAGGAGGCGACCGGCAAGGACGCCAAGGCGATCGAGTTGACGGCCGCGGAGCTAGAAGAGCGCGTTTCGCCAATGCGGCCCCCGGGCCCGAAGGGCGTCGCGGACTAGGAAAAAGCGATTGACATTGATTGACGAGCGGGGCGTTCGCAGGAGCGCCCCGCTTTTTTGAGCACATGACGCGCGACTGAGCGAGGCCCCATCTATGCCCTCGGTCACTACAAAGCCGGTCATTTTTCTCGCGTTTGCGAATGACAGGGACGATCGCGAGTCCTACCTGCGCAATCTGCCCGCCGAACTCCGCAACATACGAGCCGAGCTCGAAGGCAACGGAAACGGACGACTATGGGAGCTAGTCGAACGCACAAACGCGACCGCCGGCGAGGTTGTCGATGTCTTTCAGCGCTCCGACTACCGCGACCACGTCGCGATCTTTCACTATGGCGGTCACGCGAGCAGCTACGAGCTCATGTTCGAATCGGGCAGCGGCCATCCCGCCGCTGCCGATGCCGACAGCTTGGCTGCTTTCTTTGGCAACGCACGCGGACTGCAGCTGGTCTTCCTGAACGGTTGCGCGACGCATGGGCACATACAGAAGCTGTTGGACGCGAACGTCTCAGCCGTGATCGCCACGACCCGCGCGATTGAGGACGAGGCTGCCAAAAAGTTTGCCACGCGTTTCTACCGAGGATTGGCTAACGGAGCCAGCGTTCAAGTGGCCTTCGACGAAGCGGCAGCCGCGACCCGACTCGAGGCCGGCGGTCGAACCCGCGACGTCTATCACGTCGAGCCCACCGATGACCGCTGGCCGTGGGAGCTTCACTTCCGACCGGGAGCCGAAGTCGCAGGCCAGTGGAACTTGGCGGAGGCCGCGGGCGACCCCTTGTTTGGACTCCCACTGGTCCCGCCGGGCGATCTGCCTACCAAACCGTATCGTCATTTACACCGATTCACACGGCAGCACGCGGAGGTGTTCTTCGGTCGTGGCCATGAGATCCGCGAGCTTTATGAGTTCGTGGCGAGCGTGGAAACCGCTCCCATCGTCTTCCTCTACGGCGACTCCGGAATTGGAAAGTCGTCGCTCCTCGAGGCCGGGTTACTGCCACGGCTGGAGCGGTCGCACGAGGTTTGTTATCTGCGTCGAGACCGATCCAAGGGACTCAGCACGACTCTGCATGATGGGTTGCGTTCGAATCAGGTAGATGCATCGACCGCAGAGTCGTGGCGCTCTGTCGAAGCGGCATCTGAGAAGCCCCTGATCGTGATCCTCGACCAAGTCGAGGAGGCATTCACTCTGTCCGGAGAAACCGAGCTTAACGAGTTACGCGACTTCGTGAGTGCCCTGGGGGAGCTCTTCCGAGACCCTCGAGGGCGGCCCGCCGGCAAGCTCCTTTTGGGTTTTCGCAAGGAGTGGTTGGCCGAGGTTGAGGATCGGTTTACCGAACACAAGCTGCCGCATAAGAAGGTTTTTCTCGATCGATTGAATCGTGATGGCATTGTCGAGGCGGTGAACGGTCCTGCGCAGGTCGCCCGGTTGGCAGAGCACTACGGGTTGACGATCGAAGACGACCTGCCTGAAGTCATCGCCGATGATCTGTTGGCCGACCCCGCATCGCCGGTCGCACCTACGCTTCAGATCCTGCTGGCAAAAATGTGGACTGAGGCGCGAAAGAACGACGCGGACGCCCCCGAGTTCGATCGGACGCTGTATGAGCGTCTCAAGCGCGAAGGTCTGTTGCTGCAGGATTTCCTGCGAGAGCAGCTCGGCGCCCTCCGGAGCTGGCGTCCCGATGTCGTCGACACTGGCCTTGCCCTCGACTTGTTGGCGCGTCACACAACGGATTTGGGCACGGCTGCTTCGTGTCGGGTTGATGAGCTCAGAATGGCGTATTCCCATCGTCTGGACATCCTGCCCGATCTCTTACAGCAATGCAAGGATCACTATCTGCTGGTGGAGTACTCGCAGGCTGGTGACGGTCAACCGTTTGCTTCCAGCCTCACTCATGACACCCTGGCACCGCTGGTTCGGAAGCAATTGCGGGACTCGGACCTGGCCGGCTCTAGAGCGCTGCGCGTACTGCAGAACCGGGTTGTGGAGTGGGAGGACGGAGCGACCGGAGCCTCACTGGACGAGAGTGATCTGGCTACGGTGGAAAAAGGGGCTGCTGGGATGCGCGCGTGGACTGAAGATGAACAGCGGTTGATTGAAGCGAGCCGGCGCGAGCGCGCGACGAAGCAACGCCGGCGTCGCGGTGTCAGGGTTGGCGCCGTTGCTGCACTCGTGCTCGTTCTCTCCTTTGGGGCCGTCGCTTGGAAAAGCGAACAGACCAAGCGCGAGGCGGCCGAGGCTAGCCTCATCATCACTGCCGTCGAGTCTCTTGGAGATGACTCGGATCCGTTGCTAAAAGCGTTGCTGCTGGCAGAGCTCCAACGGCCTCCAGACCCGAGCCGAGCCGCTTCGCTTGCCATCGCAGCTCTCAATACCGCCGTGCCAAGGACCGTATTGGGCGGCGACGCGGCACCGGTCACGAGTGCCGCGTTCGATTCGTCAGGGACACGAGTTGTAACCGGTCACGAAGACGGCACCGTGCGCGTTTGGTCGATCAACAGCGCAGGCGAACCCAGCTCTCTACCTGGCCACGCAGATCAGGTCAACAGCGTGGAATTCAGCCCTGATGGGACTCAAGTCGTGACCGCCTCGAGCGACGGAACGGCACAGGTGCTATGGGCTGACGGCTCCGGAGCTCCGTTTCCCCTGGAAGGTCACACGGGTTCCGTGAGGAAGGCGACGTTCAGCCCTGACGGGGCCCGGGTGGTCACTGCTTCCCTGGACGGGACGGCTCGCGTGTGGTGGACCAATGAGTCCCAGGATCCCGTCATCCTGCAAGGTCACTCTGGACAGGTTTCGAGCGCGGAGTTCAGCCCCGATGGCTCGCAGGTCGTGACCGCATCTAC
>JBFGIA010000108.1:0-6942 GCA_041577935.1 Gemmatimonadota bacterium
ACGACTCCGAGACGCCGACCCCAACCCGACGGTGGTGTCCACACGATCAAGTTCACGGCCACGTAGTAGACGAGACCCACTAGTGCGACTGGCACTCCCGCGACGGTCGCGTACTCACTGGTGGTCACGATATCGCATCCCCCGCCCGGTCCACACGCCAGCGAGGCCGCCCCGTAGTGGGTCGCCGTCAGATACGTGGCATCGAGAAAGCCCACCAAGGCCAGCGCCCGAGCGATCCAGAGAGTTCCAATCATGTCGTTGAAATTACTCGGTGGACCGCCAACCATCCGCCGGCCGACGCATCCAGAGGACCACACAGCCCGCGCCGACCGCGAGCGTAGCGGCCAATCCGCCCTCGATACCAAAATCACCGCCGGTAAGGAGCGCCGGGCCGCGGAGTGACAGCGGTTGCCAACCGCCATCGAGTGACTGACCCGTCACGGTGAGTCCGAGCACCGGTCCCAACAGGAAGTTCCAAGCGAAATGTGCGGCGATCGGTAGCCACAGGTTGCGGGTAACGAGGTACGCCAACCCGAATAGAACGCCGGCCAAAAGCAGATTGACGACCGGCAGGATCGCACCCTCGGCCAGCGCGCCACTGTGCAGGGCCACAAAAAAGATCGACGACCACAGGAGCGCCTTCCACCAGCCGAACTTGTCTTCGATCGTCTGTAAAACGTAACCGCGTACGGTGACCTCTTGGGTCACGGCGTTGGCCAACAGCGCGATCCCGAGAATCAGCACCGGGGATCCAAGCGAGCCGCCATCGCCTGACGCCCCGAGCCACCCTCCCACCCACACCAGCAACAGCGCCAGCCCGAGCATCGCGGTACCGAGCAGCAACCCGAACCCCGTCTCGCTAAGCAGTTGTTTGGCTTTAAAGCCGATGCTTCGAAACGGCCGGTGGTCGACAAATCGCAGCATCAGCCACAGCGCTACCAGCAACGTCAGTGCGCTAGCGGTCTCAACGTACAATCGATCGAGCGGCGTAATCGACCCTTGGCTCGACCCGAAACCACCACGCAACACGAAGAAGGGCGCGAGCAGCACGCCCCAAACGATGAGCAGCGCAAGGATGCGGAGCGCAATTGCGCCGACCGCTTTGATCGTGGCAGTTAGGTGGCTAGTTATCCGGAACCGGGAACGGCAACGGCGGGGGTGTGTCTTGGCACCCTTCCGGAGGGAGCGGCAACGTGCAGAGCGCGTCGCCGGGTCCGGTCGGAGCACCCGGTCCCGCGGGGCCGCCCGGGCCCGTCGGTCCAAACAACGGCCCGTCTTCGGTGCCCAACGGGTTGGGGTCGCCCAATCCGTTGCAGGCCACCAGCGATACCGTGGCGATCAGAATGCAGGCGCGGACCGAAGAGATCATCTCCATTCAGTTTATCCGCCCGTCTGAAATGGGGCAAATCCCGCCTTGCCACCCCTCGATTTTCGGTTTATTTTCGGCTTCCTTGCGGGATAGATCGATATAAACAGACAGGAATAGTTATGTGATAGACGGGGCGGAGTGGCGCATCGAAGCGTTGGCCGGACGATTGGTGGAGATCTCGGGGTCGGCCCCAACGGCGACGCTGACCGCCGCCGCATCGCTCATCCTGGAGGCCCAGCGCCGGGGTGAGCTGGCGGCTTGGGTCGGGGCCCGCGATTCGATCTTCTTCCCCCCCGATTTCGCGGCCTCGGGGATCGACCTGAACGGGCTGCCGGTGATCCGCGCGCCAGACGACAAGAGAGCCTGGCGAGCCACCGATGCGTTGCTTCGATCGGGTGGGTTCGCGGTCGTCGTTATCGATCTCGGGTACCGTGCCGACCTCCCGCTCGCTGTTCAAACCCGTCTCGCTGGGCTCGCGCGAAAGCACCACACGGTGCTCCTTTGCATCACGCGAAAGGGGCGTCAGGTGCCTTCGTTGGGGTCTTTGGTTTCGATCCG
Organism: Gemmatimonadota bacterium; assembly: GCA_041577935.1. Classification (GTDB taxonomy): domain Bacteria; phylum Gemmatimonadota; class Gemmatimonadetes; order JACCXV01; family JAHWKZ01; genus CAMYLR01. The sequence continues at coordinate 1,928 of JBFGIA010000108.1, forward strand.
CGCCGAAGTCGGAAAACGACGCGCCGACTTCGACCGTTTTGCGTGCCAACTGCGCGTCGTCAAAGACAAGCGCCAGGGACCGGGCTGGGGACATAGCGAGGTGTGTCGTGGACCGGATGGCTTGTGTTGATGTTCCGGCGCTGCCACTCCAGATCCTGCTTCGCCGTCACTCCGATTGGGGATCGCTGCCGGTCGCGATCGTCGATCGGGACAAACCGCTCGGCATCATCCAATGCGTGAACGAACACGCCCGGCGGATGCGAATCCTGCCTGGCATGCGGTACGCCACCGCGTTGTCACTGTCGCGTGACCTTCGAGCTGGAGTCGTAGCGGATACTGAGGTCGCCGAGTACGTCGGCCGGCTGACGCGCTGGCTGTGGCGATTCAGCCCCGGGATCGAGTCGTCGTCCAGTGAGCCGGGGGTCTTCTGGGTCGACGCCTCCGGCCTGTGTCCGCTGTACGCTTCGCTTCAAGAGTGGGCGCTGGAGGTTCGAGACTATTTGCGCCAGGCAAAAATCGAATCGGTCGTCGGGATCGGGTTCTCCCGGTTTGGCAGCTACGCGGCGGCGCGATCGAGCACCGGCATCATCGTCTTCAGAGACACCGATCACGAGCACAATTACCTGCGCGCCGTTCCGATCGATCGTCTCGGTTTCGACCCCGACCTGCGGGACAAGCTCTTCAAGCTCGGTATCCGGACGTTGGGCGGCTTCGTCGATCTTCCAGCAGTCGGCATCCGCAAACGGTTCGGCCCCGAAGCCCATGCACTGCACGAGATGGCACGTGGCAGCGGATGGGCTCCACTCGAGCCCGAACCGTATCGGGCGCCAATCACCCGAACGATGCTGCTCGAATACCCCGAGACGAACATTGAACGGTTGATCGCCAACCTCGAGCCTCGACTACAATCGATTCTGGCGACGCTGGCATCAAAGAGTGCGGCGTTGGCCTCGCTCCGGATCGCCCTGTTGCTCGATGACGGCAGTGTGCATCACGAAAAACTGTCACCCGCAGCGCCGACGCTCGACCTCGACCAACTGCTCACGTTGATCCGCCTGCGACTGGAAACGCTGACGCTGTCCGCGGGCGTGACCGAACTCAAGATCAAAGGCGTGGGCTCGCCGGCAGCGCAGCGCCAACTCGAGCTCTTTCGCGAAAAGCCGCGCCGAACGCTGGAAGCAGTTAAACGGGCCTTCGCAAAGATCCGGGCCGAGCTGGGCAACGATGCGGTAGTGCGCGCTCAACTGCACGATGGCCATCTCCCGGAGGCGCGCTTCGGGTGGGAGCCGCTCGACGAGCTCACTCTCCCCGAGCCGACCGAGGTCACCCGTCGCCCGCTGGTGCGTCGGCTGTACTCGCCACCCATCCAGTTGCCGCCGCGCGCGCGCCATGAACCGGACGGATGGTTGATCGCGCGGTTCGCCGACGGCCCGGTAGTAGAGGTAATCGGCCCGCACATCGTATCGGGAGGATGGTGGACGCGAGACACCTCACGCGCCTACCACTACGTCCGCACGCGAAGCGGTCGCTGGCTCTGGATCTATAACGATCGGAAACGCCGACGCTGGTTTCTACACGGCGAAGTCGAATGACCGCAATGGCGAGTTCGTATGTCCCGCTCTGGTGCAAGAGCAACTACTCGTTTCTCGAGGGCGCGAGTCACCCTGACGAGCTGATCGAAGAGGCCCATCGGTTCGGGCTGCGCGCATTGGCGTTGACCGATCGCGACGGGGTGTACGGTGTGGTGCGAGCGCATGTCAAGGCCCGGGAGCTGGGGCTGCAGCTGATCATCGGCTCCGAGGTCACCCTGTTCGACGGTTCCACGGTGGTCTTGTTGGCGATGAACCGCGGCGGCTACGCCAACCTCTGTCGGTTGATCTCCAAAGGGCGGCTTCGCTCCCAGAAAGGGTGGAGTCAGGTCCGCTGGGATGAGATCTGCACGCACGCCGAGGGTCTTATCGCGCTCTGGGGGGGCACGCGCAGCCTGCTCTTGGGCGTGCCCCACCCCGATGCCGTCGCCAACGATCTGCGGGACGCTTTTGGTGATCGGTTGTATGCGCTTCTCTCGCGGCATCGAGAGGCCGAAGACGCACGCGCGGAGCGCCTTCTCCGCATACGCGCCGAGCGCTATGACATCCCGACATTGGCGGGCATGGAGGTGCTGTACCACACCCCCGCCCGGAGTCAACTCCACGACGTGATGACTTGCATCCGATACGGAGTCACGCTGGCAACGGCGGGGCGGCTCATCAAATCGAACACCGAGCATGCGCTCCGCACACCCTATGATTTCGCGATCCTCTACAGTGATGATCCGGGCTCCGTTCTGCGTACCGAAGAGGTCGCCGAGCGATGCCGTTTCTCGTTGGCAGAGATCCGCTATCGCTACCCATCCGAGCGACTCCCCGATGGGACGACCTCGTCCGAATGGCTGCGGACCTTGGTCTTCGATGGCGCCAGAGAGCGATATCCGGCGGGTGTTCCGGACAAAGTTTCAAAACAACTCGAGAAAGAGCTCGCCGTCATTCGAGATCTCGATTACGACGGGTACTTCCTCACGATGTGGGAGGTCGTGAGATACTGCCGGCAGAAGAACATCCTTTGTCAGGGACGCGGGTCGGCTGCCAACTCCGCGGTTTGCTACTGCCTGGGGATCACCGCCATCGATCCGGTGCGTATGGGGCTTCTCTTCGAGCGCTTCATATCGAAGGAGCGCGCTGAGCCACCTGACATCGATCTCGATATCGAGCACGATCGCCGTGAAGAGGTGATTCAGCACGTCTATGCGAAGTATGGTCGAAGCCACGCTGCGATGGTGGCCAACTTCATCCGCTACCGATCCCGCTCGGCGGTGCGTGAGGTAGGCAAGGTGCTGGGGCTCCAGGAAACCGCGGTCGATCGGTTCGCGCGGTTGATATCCCACTACGAGTCGGCGACACCCGAAACGTTTGTCGAGGCCGGCTTCGATCCCGACAACCGGCTGCACCAACTCTTGCTCCGATTAACCACCGAAATCCAAGACTTTCCGCGTCACCTCTCGATCCACCCCGGGGGTTTTCTGCTCGGTCACGCGCCGGTCAACGAGCTCGTGCCGATCGAGAACGCCACCATGCCAGATCGAACGGTGATCCAATGGGACAAAAACGACCTCGAGGATTTGGAGCTCTTCAAGGTCGACCTGCTGGGTCTCGGGGCGTTGAATGTCGTTCATCGCTCGTTTGATCTCATCGAGCACCACTGCGAAAAGACGTTCACTCTGGCGACCATCCCACCTCAAGACGAACCGACATTCGAGATGATTCGGAAAGGTGACACGGTCGGGGTTTTTCAGATCGAGAGTCGCGCTCAGATGGCGATGTTGCCGCGCATGAAACCGCGGCACTACTACGACTTGGTCATCGAGATCAGCATCGTCCGCCCCGGCCCCATCACCGGCGGCATGGTCCACCCCTACCTGCGGCGACGAAACGGTGAGGAGCCGGTCACGTATCCACACCCATCGCTGGAGCCGATCCTCAAGAAGACGCTCGGGATCCCACTATTTCAAGAACAGGTGATGCAGCTAGCGGTGGTGGCTGCTGACTATACCCCGGGCGAAGCCGATCAGCTGCGGCGTGACATGGCGGCGTGGCGGAGGTCGGGTCGGATCGAGCGGCATCGAGAGCGGCTCATCTCGCGCATGATCCGTAAGGGCATTCAGGAAGAGTTCGCCGAGCGGGTATTCAAGCAGATCCGGGGCTTTGGCGATTACGGTTTCCCCGAAAGCCACGCCGCCAGCTTCGCGCTGATCGGCTACGCCACCGCATGGCTAAAGGAACACTACCCGGCGTCGTTTCTCTGCGCGCTGCTGAATGCCCAACCAATGGGCTTCTACAGCCCGGCCACCCTGATCGAAGACGCCAAGCGTCACGGTGTCGCGATCGGCCCGGTGGACGTTCAACATAGTGATTGGGACTGCACGCTCGAGCCGGCTAACGAGAGTGGCGAAGGGTTTCTCGTTCGCATGGGTTTGCGGTACGTAAAGGGACTCCAGGAAGTCGACGGCCAACGGATCGTCGCGCTGCGACAAGAGCGCGAGTTCCGATCACTCGACGATTTCGCCATCCGAACTCGGCTCGACGATGCGATGCTCGCCCGACTCGCCGAGTGTGGTGCACTTGAGGGTTTTGAGGAGGAACGGCGCGACACTTTGTGGGACGTGTTCGGTCTCGACCGAGACGAGGACGCGGGGCTCGACCTCGAGCTCGCCGAACCTGAAGCGACGTTTCAAAACTTGAATGAGCTAGAGACGATCGGCTGGGATTACGATTTCACCTCTCATAGTCCCCGCGGGCACCCGCTCGCCCCGCTGCGTGAAGAGCTCACCCGAAAGCGACTCCCCGATTCAGAGACGGTTCGCAGCATGAAAGATGGCGACCACGTCCGTTACGCCGGACTGGTCATCTGTCGTCAGCGTCCCGGAACAGCCAAAGGTGTGGTCTTCATGACGCTCGAGGATGAAGCCGGTTTCGTGAACGTCGTCATCTGGGAACGGGTGTTTCAGAAGTATCGCCTGTTAGCAAAGACAGCGTCGTTCCTGGGGGTGACGGGCAAGCTCCAGGTTCAGTCGGGTGTCGTACATCTGGTAGCCGAAAAGCTGTGGGCACCTCGGGTACGCCTAAAACCCAGCAAGACAAAGAGCCGGAACTTCCACTGACGTCCCGAATCGAAATGAGAAGCGGCGGCCCACCAGGGACCGCCGCCAATCTCGCTCTCGACCGGCTCGGTATTACTCGCCGCCGGCGCTCGACATCATGATGTTCCAGTTGTAGTCGGTGTGGCTGCCGCAGATCGCATTGAACTCGCTTAACGCTTCCGGCGCCTCCGCGCGCAGATCGTTGACGATCGCATCCCGTGTCAGCATCACGGTCTTGTGATCGGCGCCATCCATGACTAGCAACCGGCGATATTTGCCGCCGGTGTGATGGGCCCACCAGCTCCACGTGCTCAACGCGCCTTCGCCGATGTGTCTGTTG
>JBFGIA010000109.1:0-6781 GCA_041577935.1 Gemmatimonadota bacterium
GCGCGACGTGCTCAAGGCCCGGGGCGAGGTCGTCTTGACGGCGCAAGTCGAGGCGAACGTTGGAAACGTCTATCACCGGCTCGACCGCAATGCCGAGAGCTTGGACGCCTACGATCGAGCGCTGGCGGCGTTCGTCGAGGTCGGTGACGCCAGGGCAACGGCGATCGTGCAGTTCAATCGGGCCCACGTTTTTCTCAGCCTCAATGATCTCTCGGAAGCAGAGCGCGGGTATCGCGAAGCCCAGCGTCATTTTCGAGATAACGCACTTCATCTACACGAGGCACAGTGCCTCTACTCACTCGCCTATCTGGCCTTTTTGCGTGGTCGATACTCGGAATCGTTGAGGCTATTCGAACGCGTCCGTTCAATCGACGACGAGCTCGGTGACGCGCGCCACGCTGCACTCTGCACGCTCGATCAAGCGGAGCTCTTGCTCTCCTTGAATGCGTGGGATGAAGCGGCTGGGTTGGCGCGTAGTGCGCGGCAGGCCTTTGGTGATCTGGGAATGATCCAGGAGAGCGCACGGGCGACCCTCCACTTGGGTCTGGCGGCCCTTCATCGACGCCAGTTCGAAGAGTCGCATGCGTGCCTTGACGACGCGATGCAGTGCTTTGAGGCCGAGGGGAATCAGGTGCAGGTAGCGCTCGTCGATCTGTACCGCGCTGAGCTCGCGCTGCTCGAGCGACAGCCTCGGTCGGCATTGGCCAAAACTAGGCAAGCTGCAGATCTCTTTGGTGGACAGGGCCTCGTCGCCAAGGAAGCCTACGCCCGGGTTCTGGCTGCACGAGCGCTCCACCATCTCGGTCGGAACCGTTTTGCGCGGCGGCAAGCCGAGCATGCGTGCGCGATTCTCGAGCGTTCGCCTTCGCCGGGGATCGGTTATCGCGCGCGATGGTTATTGGCCGATCTAGTACCCGAGCCTGATTTGAAGCGCGACCACCTGGAGACCGCGATCCGTCAAGTCGAACAGCTCCGAAGCTACATCGTGCCCGACGAGCTTCACGCGGCGTTCCAAACCGATAAGATCTCGTTGTACGAAGATCTGGTCGAGCTACTGCTGGACTCGTCCACGTCACCGGGTCTCGGTGCAGTATTTTCGATCGTCGAGTCAGCGAAAGCGAGGGTGTTGGGCGATCAGCTGTGGCGCTTCGAGATCGACGACGTGATCCCACCGGTACTCGACACCCGAGGTGATCGTGATGTGTGGCGCCAACGGCTAGACGAGCTCAACCACTGTTACCGCCGCTTGAACGAAGCCGAGAAAGGCGATGCGCCGCGTACCAGAGCGGCGCCAATTCGCCGCGAGATAGAGCGCCGCGAGGCGGAGCTCGGTTCCCATTATCGCTCGATCGAGCTCGAGCGTTCGGAACGATTGGGTGATCCATCGTCAGGCGGCGGCGGCGATCTCCTGAGGCCGCTCCAGCAGTTGTTGGGGAAGAGCGAGGTCGCGATCGAGTACTTCTTCCTAGACGGCATGTTGAACGCGTTTGTCGTTTGGTCGGAGGGCATCGATCTCGTTCGTGATATCGCATCCCGAGAGCAAATCAGAGCGGCGATCGATCGCTGGATGTTCCAGGCCCATAAAACCGTTCTCGGAGCCGATTATCGCCGTGTCCACCGCGAAGCCCTCATGCACAGCGCGCGTCACGCGCTTGGTGAGCTCTGGCGGTTGGTGTGGGATCCGTTGCGGGTCGCTTTGCCGGACAACGCGAACGAGTTCGTCATCATACCCGCCGGTCACCTCTTCTATGTGCCGTTCCACGCCCTCTGGGATGGGGAACAGTTTCAGGTAGAGCGACACGCGATCTCGATCGCCCCCAGCGCGCGAGCCTTCATAGCCGCTCACCGGGTTCGTCGTTCACTATCCGGGCAGGCGCTCGTTTTGGGTTGCGAGCGGCCCGGGCTGCCGGCGATCGGACGTGAGCTAGAGGCCGTGCGGAAGCGCTTGGCTGGCGCCCGAGTTCTCGACGCGGGGGACGCCGATCGAACCGCTTTGAAACGGTTCGGCCCCGAGGCGGGTATCATCCATATCGCGTCACACGCCGAGTTTCGGAGCGACAACCCGCTTCTGTCGTCGATCGAGCTGGCTGATGGGCGGTTGACCTTCTACGACCTGTTTGACCTCGACCTTTCTGCCGATCTTGCTGTGTTGAGCGGGTGCCAGACGGGTCGACAAGAGGTTCTCGCCGGCGACGAGTTGTTCGGCCTGACGCGCGGTTTTCAATACGCTGGAGCGGCCGCACTCGTTACCAGTCTGTGGCCGGTTGACGACGAGGTTACGGCTGATTTTATGGATCGGTTTTACGAGCATCTGGAGAGTGCGTCCGGCCCGCGGGCGGGGCTGACGATGGTGATGCGGGAGCTCGCACGCAGCGGCTGGCTTCCCCAGGAGTGGGCGCCGTTTTGTTTGTCTGGTCGCCCCGGCTTTCAGGGAGGGTCGTCGTGATCTCAGCCCGTCTGCTGCTCGCGGCCCTGTTATCCGCCTCGCTGCTGACAACCGCTTGCGATGGGACGACGGAATCCGGCCCAGCCGGTCCGTCGAACCCGCCACCGGCCTCGCCGCCCGCGTTCAATCCGCAACAGGTTCTGGTGCGCCTAGCGGCCGATGTTTCGATTGAGACGATCAATGCCCGCTACGGTACCCGCACGCTCGACGCGGTGGAGACCCAGCGGGTGTATTTGCTCGAGCTCCCCGAAGGCGTGTCTGTCGATGCTTTTCGGGCTCAAATCAGCCAAGACCCCGATCTCATCACGTCGGCCCCGAACGCCCGCGTCGATGCGCCGGAGGCGCAAGGCCGAAGCACGATCGCATTCGCCGATCCGGCGTTGGAGCAGTCCGACTACGAAGACCAAGGCGCTCTCGACAGGATACGCGCGTCGGCCGCTTGGTCGTCGACGCGAGGCGCGGGCGTGATCGTTGCGGTGTTGGATACCGGCGTCGATGTCAATCACCCACAACTTGTGGGAGCGATCGCTCCCGGGGGCAGGGATCTGGTGGACGGTGACGGTGACCCCAGCGAGAGCCCGGATGGGATCGACAACGACGGTGACGGTGTCGTCGACGAAGCGCTAGGGCACGGCACGTTCGTCGCCGGGCTCATTCGATCGGTCGCGCCCGATGCGCGGATACTGCCGATTCGCGTCCTCGACAGTGAAGGGTCGGGGACTGCGATCGATATCGCCAATGGGATCGAGATCGCGCGTCAGAACGGGGCCCGAGTGATCAACCTGAGCTTGGGCATGGCGGTCGAGGCCGACGTCGTCGAAGAGTTGATCGATGACCTGGCGGACGAGCATGGCCTCATCTTCGTGGCGTCGGCCGGGAACCAGTCGACATCGGAACGCCAGTTTCCAGCCGGCGAGAACGACGTGATCAGCGTCGCTGCTACTGACGACGCCGATCGGAAAGCCGACTTCTCCAACTTTGGCTCCTGGGTCGACGTTTCCGCTCCCGGTGTGGGACTGGTAAGCCTCTTTCCCGCCGGCAGATTGGCATCGTGGAGCGGGACCTCGTTCGCGGCGGCGCTGGCGAGCGGCGAGGCCGCCCTGCTCGTGTCGCTCCGCCCGACCGCCAAGATCGACGAAATCCACGAGGCTATCGAGCGGTCGGCAATACCGGTAGAGGACGAACGGCTGAACAATTCCGGACGGATCGATGTCCGGGCGGCCGTCGATTGGTTGTTGGAGCGTTCGGATTAGCCGGAAGTCACCGTTCGTGACGACTCAGTTCTAGTCATCGACTTCGAACTTGACGTTCGTGGCGCGCAGGATCCCACCCTGGAAGACTTGGTCGCCCTCAGCCCTGACATTCGCACCGACGTTTAGCGCCCCGTCGACCTGCTCGAGCGAGAACAAGTCACCGAGCGGATCGATCGTCGTGGATGCGGTCACTTGGATGACAGCACCGGTGACCAGCGTAAAGGTTCCTGCGGCGGGGTCGGCCGACACCACTACGGCTTCGAACTCGTCGGGCGAGTTTTGGTTGCTGCCGGGGGCCGACCCGTCCCCGGATTGAGAGTTGCTGGCCAGCGGGCTAGAGCTCGAGTCGCATGCGGCCAAAGTCAAGATGCCAAACAGAGTCGGGATCAGCAGGCTGTGTTTCATTACGGCCGCTCTCGTATATGGGTCACTCTGGGTTAACTCACACCTAAAGCGGCCCCCGAGGGCGGTGGGAATACACCCCAACCGAAGCCGGCTGAGGTTTGCCGAGAATGCCCTCTAGCTAGGAGTCGACAAAGGTGACGATCTCGTCGAGCGGCTTGCGCGCGATGTCGGGCACGACCGCATCCTCGGCCGGGTAACCCACCACCAAAAGCAAGAACGGCCGCTCCGTCGAGGGGCGATCGAGCATCTCGTTCAGGAACCCCATCGGGCTCGGTGTGTGGGTGAGCGATACGAGGCCGGCGTGATGAAGGGCGGTGATCAGGATGCCGGTCGCCAGTCCCACCGACTCGGTGGCGTAGTAGTGCGGAAACGTCGTGCCATCGGGGCGTACCCCGTGGCGCCGGATAAATACCGCTATGAGGCACGGCGCGGTCTCGAGAAACGGCTTCTGGTCGTCGGTCCCGAGCGGCGCCAAGGCGTCGAGCCACTCCTTGGGTGCCCGGTGAGCGTAGAACTCGCGCTCTTCGGTTTCCGCGGCTTCGCGGATCCGGTGCTTGGTGTCGGGATCGGTGATAACCACGAAGTGCCAGGGCTGCATGTTGGCCCCGCTCGGCGCCGTCCCGGCAGCCCGCAGACATTCCTCGAGGACGGCCGATGGGATCTCGCGGTTGGAGAACTCTCGCACCGTACGACGGCGCTCCATGTCGATGCGAAAGGCGCGAGCTCGTTGTTGCATCTGGGCCGGTGTGTACTCTTGGTAATGGGCCAGGGGTATGAAGCGCGGTTCGCTCATCTACGGCAAGAACTCTGCGGGAATCGGGTTGTCGGCCCGTTCTGCGTCCCACGTGGCGTGGGTGATCCACCACCGCTCGCCGTCGTTGAAGAGATGAATGAAGTTTACGCCGCGCCCGGCGTCGCCGCCCTCGGTTGTCCACTCGTAGGTGCTGGCCACGTCGGCCACGTTGCCGAAACGACGCGTGACCCGGTGAATCTCCCGCTCCGTAAAGCCCGACTCGACGAGATAACTGTTCGACCGGTCGATGAACTCCTGCTTTGTGATGAGCTGACCGTAGATCTGGCCTTCTTGGTTAACGCCAGTTGGCGTGAACTGGACGTTGGACGGGTATAGCGTGGCGTCCCGGTCCCACTGTCGTGGCTCGCCCGAAGACCCCGAGATGACATCGTAGAACGCGGTGATCATGCCATCGATCGACTCCACGTCTGCGGCCAGCGGCTCGACCTCAGCCACCTGGACAGGCTCCATCCGGGCCTCTTGGCCATCGACGGATGCGGCCCACATCAGACTGAAGCCCGCAACTATCGACGACGTGTGCAAGACGCTGGCAACGCGCATGATGCCTCCTTAACCACCGCTCGGCGGTGGCGATTGTGAAAAAGTTCACATACATTCGAAATTCATGTTGGCCGAATATATTCCGGTCGTTTTCCTCCTCTTTCTCGGGCTCGTGGTGGGCGCGGTGATGGTCTCGCTGTCCCACTGGCTTGGCCCCAAGACCTCCCGCGATTTGGCCCACGACTCGCCGTACGAGTCGGGTATTGTACCCACCGGTGACGCCCGCCGGCGGTTCAATGTGAAATTCTACATCGTGGCGATGCTGTTCATCCTCTTTGACGTGGAGATAGTGTTTATTTTCCCGTGGGCGGTCCAGTTTCAGCGGCTGGGCGGATTTGGGCTCTTCGCGATGATGTTGTTTTTGGTGATTCTCACGATCGGACTCGTATACGAGTGGAGGAAGGGAGCGCTGGAGTGGGATTGAGTTCCGAGCCGAGCGATCAGAGCGTATTCACGACCAGTATGAACAAGATGGTGAGTTGGGCTCGGTCGGGTTCGCTGTGGCCGCTGCCGTTCGGCACGGCGTGCTGCGCGATCGAGTTCATGTCGGTGGTTTCTTCACACTATGACCTGGCTCGGTTCGGGGCCGAGGTGGTGCGCTTTAGTCCCCGCCAATCGGATTTGATGCTCGTAGCTGGCACAGTGACCGACAAGCAGGTTCCGGTACTCAAGCTGATCTACGAGCAAATGTGCGAACCGAAGTGGGTCATCTCGATGGGAGTGTGCGCTTCGTCGGGGGGTTTCTATCGCGCCTATCATGTGGTTCAGGGGATCGACGAAGTCGTTCCCGTGGACGTCTATGTGCCAGGGTGTCCGCCCACACCTGAGGGGTTGATCTACGCGATCATCAAGCTCCAAGAGAAAATCCAACGCGGTGAGCCATCCCGACACCAAGAGATCCAACGCGCGTCCGAAACCGACGCCGTGCTGGAAGCAGCCGGAGCGTAAGGTGGCTCAGGCGATAGCCGACCGGCTACTGGACGAATTCGGTGCGGCTGTGCAACAGATGAGCGACGACCACGGGGACCTCACCGTTTGGATCGACCGTGATCGTGTCCACGATGTGCTCGCGTTCTGCAAGCACGACGAACAGTTGGCGTTCAACTTCTGCATGGACGTGACCGCGGTTGATTACAAAGAGCTGGGAGGCGACCCGCGGTTCGCCGTCGTCTATCACCTTTACGCGCTGGCGACTGGAAAACGGCTACGCGTCAAGGCAGGTGTGCCAGAGGATGACCCGGTTGTCGACACCGCCGTTGATGTGTGGAAGTCGACTGATTGGTTTGAGCGAGAGGTGTACGACATGTTCGGCATCCGCTTCGA
>JBFGIA010000110.1:0-6747 GCA_041577935.1 Gemmatimonadota bacterium
AAAGAGTGGAGATACCGCCGGGCGGCGTCGTTACCTGGGAGTTCTCCGGCACGACCCATAACGTCACCTTCGAAGACGAGGCTCCGCCGGAGGGCAACATTCCCGACTCACCGCCGGGTACTTCGGTGTCGCGCACGTTCCCCGAGCCCGGCGACTACGACTACATCTGCACGCTACACGACGGCCAGGAGGGCCGGGTGCGGGTGCGGTAAGCAGGCGGCTTGGCCGCCTTTGTAGACAGCATCTGAGGCGAAGCAGCGATTACCGTTCGAGCACGGACACCCTCACCGCTGACGGCCGATCTACATCGTGATAGATCCGGTGCGTCGCCTTCTGGAAATCCTCCTGGTCGGCCTCGTAGATGTTCACGAACGTCTGCGGGTTACGATCGACGAGCGGGAACCACGAGTTCTGCACCTGAATCATGATGCGGTGGCCGCGCTCGAACGTGTGAGCGACGTCGGGTATCTCGAACTGTACCGACGTCACTTCACCCGGAACGAATGGCTCCGGCGACTCGAAGCTGTTCCTATACCGACCACGAAGGACCTCCCCGCGTACCAGCATCTGGTATCCGGCCATCGGGACGGATTTGTCGTTGCTGGGATAGTCCCGCAACGAATCTGGGAAGACGTCGATCAGCTTGACCACGTAGTCCGCGTCGGTGCCTGTAGTCGAGACAAACAAATCGGCAACGATCGGGCCCATCAGCGTCACCGGCTCAGTTAGGATCTCGGACTCGTACACCATGACGTCCGGCCGCCGGGCTGCGAACCGCTGGTCGTCGGTCATGTACTCACGCGTCCGCCGCTGGTGGACGTCCTCGGTGTACGGCACCGGTCGCATCGGGTCGGCGACGTACTCGTCGTAGCTCTCGGCCGAAGTGGGGGGTGAGAACGAGAGTCCGCCGCGGGGTTGGAAATACAGCTCTTTCTCGACGATGCCACTCGGTGGCCACGTTTCGAACTCCAGCCACTCCAGGGCACCGGTGTCATACATGGTGGCCTCGGCGAGATCGAGGGTTCCTTCATCTTTCAGATAGTAGTTGAAGAAGCGCAGCTCGATGTCGTCGTACAGCGCGGACGTGTTATCGCTCCAATGCACGTTCCCGAGGTTGTCGCCCTCGTCGAAAGCCCACTGGCCGTGGAACCAGGGTCCCATCAGCAGACGGTTCTCAGCGCTCGGTGGGCTCTGGGTCTCGATCGCCTTGTACACATTGAGCGGCCCAAAGAGGTCTTCAGCGTCAAACCAACCACCGACCACCAGCACAGCCGGCTGGATGTCTTTGAGATGGGGGAGCGGGTCGCGTGCCTTCCACCAATCGTCGTAATCGGGGTGGTCCATGACTTCCGACCAGAAGCGGATGCTGTCGCCAAAGAACTTGGCCTCGACGTTCTTGATCGGACCCAGCTCCAGGAAGAACTCGTAGTTGTCCTCATTCGGAAATTCGAAACCTGACAATTGCTCGCGCGTCGGCTCAGGTCTCGGTCGCCCGAAAGAGGAGTAGAACCGAAAGCCGTCCATCAAGAAGAACGCGCCGTTGTGGTGAAAATCGTCGCCGATGAACCAGTTCGTAACCGGCGCCTGGGGAGACACCGCCTTTAGCGCTGGGTGGGCCTCGGGCAGCGACATCGTGGCGTAGAACCCGGGATACGAGATACCGGAGACCCCGACCCGCCCGTTGTTGTGCGGTACATTCTTGACTAGCCAATCGATCGTATCCCACGTGTCGCTGTTCTCGTCGATGTCCTGCGCGCTCTGTTTGTCGGGATTGTACGGCCGCACGTCCATGAACTCTCCCTCGCTCATGTAGCGTCCGCGAACGTCCTGAAAAGCGAGGATGTACCCTTCCTCGACGAGGTCGGCGTCGATCGACAGACGCGGGGTGTAGTCGTCTTCTCCGCGCGGCTCCGAGTTGTATGGGGTACGGCGCAAGAGGATCGGATAGGTACGGCTCGTGTCTTTCGGGACGTAAAAAGAGGTGAACAGCCGTACGCCATCCCGCATCGCGATGTACACCTCGGTCTTTGTCAGCCGTTCCTCGGACCACTCGGGACTGCCCCGGGGCGCTGGCGGCATCGTGCGGCCGAAGTCCAACGCGTATTGTTGGCCTTCTAGCTTCAAGTTGCCGGCGATCGCCGTGAAGCTGGTATCCACGCGGCCATCGTATTCAGCCCCGACAGCGGTCGTGCGAAACGTGAGCTGCCCGTTCTCAAACGAGCACTCTTCGACCGGAACACCGCTGAATCCCTGGTCCGGGCTGGCGATGGTGCCTGAGTATCCGGTTTCGGTTTCGTCGATATGAAGGGCGATGCGCATTTGCATCATCCCTACATCCAGCGTGCCGTACCAATCGCCGGTGACGTCCTGGGCTGCCAAAGGAGCCGCGACCCAGAGAAGGAGAACGAGCGGAACCACGAATGAGAGACCTCGGTTTCTTTTCATCTGACTGAGCCTTTTGCTGGGTAAACCTGAGAACAGCGCCTGCCGACGCCGCGACATGTGTGCACAATTCGAAGCTGCGGGCTAGCCGCGCCTGCGTCTGTCGGGGGGAACTCGCTAACGGGTGTGGGGGAAAACCTGTCGCCGTCTAGAACGGCGACAGCCCGCGCGCGCCGAAGCGCTCCATCGACAAGTGCTGGATAATCGGGATCGCGTAGGCGGCGATGACGAGCACGATCGCCACCGCGGTCCAGATTTTCATGTTGTCGAGGATCAACGCCTTGCGGCCCGGCGGTTGCAGCGGTTCGGCGAACTCGACCTTGTCCTGTGAGCGCTTGGTACCGGCCAAACCAGTTCCGAACATGACCGCCGCGAAGCACAGCGCGCTGCCGAAGAGGAACAGCCCGCCGACCGCGGAGATACCGGTTCCGGGCAGCCACTGTTGGGCGATCTCGCTGCCACCGTACTGGAACTGATAGATACGCCGCGGCATCCCCTGCAATCCAGTCAAGTGGTTCGAGATCGAGAACATCAACATCCCCATGAACCACAAGTACGGCTGAATGATGGCCAGCAGACCCAATTCCAGGTCGCGCCCGGTCAAGGCGGGCATCAGCCGATACGCAAAGCCCATGAAGGTGAGTGCGGTGGCGGTGCCGACAGGGAGATGGAAGTGTCCCTGGACCCAGGCCGTGTTGTGAACCATCGCGTTCATGCCGTAGGCGGCGTTGATCGCTCCGCCCCAACCGCCGATCGCGAAGATCATCATCGCCAGAGCGACGCTCGAGAACGCCGGGTCGCCCCAGGGTAACTTCTCGAGCCAGTCAAACCAGCCCTTGGCGCCCTTCATCCGACCCGCCACCTCGAATGACGCGATGATCGTGAACGCGGTGAGCAGACTTGGAAAAATGATGAGCTGTGTGTTGAACACGTGGAACAGCTTCCATGCTGCATCGACGCCAGGGTCCATCAGCTGATGGTGGAATCCGACGGGGGTGGAAAGCACGATGAACATGACGAAGACGAGCCGCGCCAGCGGATCGCTGAACAGTTTCCCGCCGGCGACCCTGGGTGTGATCGTGTACCAGATGACGTACGCCGGGATCAACCAGAAGTAGACCAGCGGATGGCCGAACCACCAGAAGAGCATTCGTGCCAGAATTGGGTCGATCTTCTCGGTGAATCCAAGTGACCACGGGATCAGGAGCAGCAGCGCCTCGGCAGCGACACCGACGGTAGCCAACAGCCAGACGATGATCGTCGCCAGCATCCCGTGGACCGCAAGCGGCGTTCGACTCTCGGGGTTCTCCCGCTTCCACACCAGGTAGGTGCGGATGATCACCCAACTCCAACCCCACGACCCCACGATCAGCAGCGTTGCTCCGATGTAAAAGAGCGGGTGTGCCTTGAGCGGCGGATAGAACGTGTAGAGTACGGAAGCCTTTCCGAGCAGAATCGCGCCCGCCGCCATGAGGGTCCCAAGCGTTGCCACGCAGAATGAGATCCATCCCACGGTGCGCTGTTCGACCGATCGACGAAACGCGCGCTCGGTAAAGAAGTATCCGAGCGCCATGATGAAGAAGGTGGTGAAGACGATCGCCATCAAGACGCCGTGTGCCGTAACCGAGAGGTAGTACATCTTGGGAGTGCGGAAGGGCAGATCGAGGTCGGCGCGCGAGAGCGCCTGCATGAGCGCCATCCCCGACGCGATCGTGAAGGCCGAGATCGCCACCCAGAGGTTGGCCAGCGTGAGCCGGTGCGAGGGGATCATTGGGTGTCCCCGACGATCAGTGTGCCGAACATGTTGTGGTGGCCGAGGCCGCAGTACTCGTTGCACACGATCAAGTACTCGCCGGCTTCTTCGAATATCGTCGTGAACTGAGTGACGTAGCCCGGAACGACCATCGCGTTGCCGTTTGTCCGAGCGATCTGAAAGCCGTGTATAAGGTCCGGGCTCGCGATCCGAAACGTGACCGGTTCGCCACGGGGTACGCGGATCTCGCGCGGCAAGAACGCGTACATGATCGCTTGTACGACGACAGTCGCGCTGCCATCCGCGTGGATCGTCACACCGGGTTCGCCAAACTCGGAATGGGAGCGAACTTCATCTGGATCGATCGTTTCGATGTGGCTCGGTGGCACGAATGCCTGGCTAAACGTCGTGACCCCGATCGAGATAAGGAACACAGCGATGATCGCGGTGGCGCCCCACATCCAGATCCGTTCGTAGAGGTCGACGTGCATCACGGCCTCACGGAGTGAGCGTGCCACGTGGCACGAAGACAAAGAAGTACAAAACCAACCAAGCCAAAAGGAAAAGCGCGCCATAGACAGCGACGATGGCGAGTGTTCCCTTGGGATGCGAACCGATTTCGATGGGTTCGGAGGATTCGACGCGGTCGTCGCTCATGCGGCCTCCTAGAGCAGCGATTTGTTTCTGCGGTCGCCCGAACGTAGGACCGTTTGTTTTACAACACAAGACCGTCAGCGCGTTGCGACGATGAACAACCGGTGGAAGGGAAACAGCGTCGTTCCGTCCGAACGGGGCGGATACGCGACGCGCAAGCGCTCTTTGTAATCGGCTTCGTACGCTTCGCGGTCGTCAGGATCCAGGGCTTCGAGTAGGGGTTTCCCCCACGTGGCGCCGGTCCACGCGGCGACCGGGTCATCGCCATCCAACACTTGCAAATATACGGTCTCCCAGATATCGAGCGATGAGGCGTGGGGCGCCAGGATTTTGTGGTATCGCTCTGGCTCGGCTACCGGGACCGGTCGCAAGAGTGGTTCAAGCTGCTTGCGCCATGGTCCCGCGCGCGCGGTGTCGTACATCAAGGTGTGGGACGGCTCCCCGAAATTGCGCGGCATCTGGATCGCCAGGACACCACCGGGCGTTACGAATTCGAGCAGCTTGGGTAAGAGATGCTCGTGGTTGTCGTCGACAAAGTGCAGCGCGGCGTTGGAGAACACGAGGTCGAGTGGGGCTGTCGGGCTCCAGGTCGCGATATCGGCTTGAATCCAGTTGATGTCGTCCGGGAGCTCGCGCGCTCGGCTCAGCATCTCGGGTGAGCTGTCGACCCCGGTCAACTCGGTCTTTGGCCACCGTTCCGCGATTATCGCTGTGACGTTACCCACGCCGCAACCGAGATCGACGATCCGGCGAGGTGACTCCAGGTCGACGCGTGCCAACAGATCGATCGCCGGTCGCAACCGAAGGTCGGCGTAACGGATGTACTGATCAGGATCCCACACGCTGGAAAGGTAACGCGGAATCAGCTCGGCGCGGCGACCTCCAGCTCCGTCATGTGGTCTCGCGGCGCCAGGTCAACTGGAACACATCGGACTCCATTCACCGGGCGCATCGGCTACCGTTGGCACGCGTCCTGACAAGTCGACCCGGGCGTTGAAAAAGGAGGAGGCATCGGCGGTTGGCGCCTCACGCGTATAGATCGTGAGCCCGAAGGGCGCGCGTCCGGGCCCCGTCACCTGGTACACCTTCTCGGTCTCGCCCGGCCCAAGCGCCTGGCAGCTCACCTTGGTGAGCTCCGCCCGCCGCCCGCGGAGCGCCTGCTCGACGTCGTAAGGCACCGGTTGGCCAACGGCGCCCCATTGGAAGCTCAAGGTGGAATGGGGAGCATTCTCGATCGATGCTTCGAGGTCACCCATCTGGCCGCTTGCCGCCGTGTTGTCGGCCGGCTGTCCGGCCCACTCGATCATGATCAACCGATCCGCGAGCGTCGAAGCGTCGACTGGCGCGATGGTCTCGGGTGCCGCTGTCAGGATCGCCTCGACCATCGGTTGCGCGGCCACGACCCGGTCCCAGTTCACGCGACACGCGTTTTCCGCCCACGATTGTGCCTGGGGATTGGAAGCGATCGTCTCGCGGGTGCAACGCGCGACGAAATCGGATTGACTCTCTACTGCCACATCAGAAGTAGCAACGGCTCCCGGCGCTTGAGCCCACCCGGGTGAAGCCGCGGCCAAAGCAGTGACAAGTACGAGCACGACCCGATACATGACGTCCCTCCGTTTGAACGCGGTTTACAGGGCGGTTAGCCAACGTGACGCACGAATCGAGGGGCTGGACGGCGGGAAAGCCATCGCCGATACAAGCCCATTTGGCCATCTTTGCGGCGGTCTAGACCTCTCCGGCTAGTTCGATACAGATGCATCGGGTAACCCGTGGACGAGACACTTCGATTGCGGCTCATGATTCTATCTCCTTCTATAGTAGGGTCTTAAGCCCGGCGGAAGGTCTTCCGTCGGGGTGCAACTCATAATAAAGTCACAGCTATAAAAAGTAAATGT
>JBFGIA010000111.1:0-6712 GCA_041577935.1 Gemmatimonadota bacterium
CGCTGGTTCTCCGCCAACCCGGCGCCTCAGGTCTTGATTCACTATCGACCGTACCGAGGGGTCTTCGGCCACTCGGGAGACGGCTCGCGTAACTGCCGCCGACCGGATCGCACCCGTTACGTCTGCGTCGTCGAGCCAAGTTCGGAGCTTCCCCCCAACCATCCGTTGGTCGATGCGCGTGTTTTCCAAACGCTGGCGCAACTTTTCCCGGCCGGTCGTCTCCTCAAGGTCGACTTCATGGCGGAGGGCCAACAGCGCCGCCACGCGATAGAAGGCACCGCTATCCACGTACGACCACTCCAACGCAGAGGCAACGCCTTGGGCGGTCGAGGACTTGCCCGTACCAGCCGGCCCGTCGATAGCGATGATCGGTGATTTCAAACGCTTGCCAGGTCCGGGGAATTAGCCGGAATGTTTGATGCAACGAAAGGCGGTGGGGATCTCCTCGAGCCGGGCGCGTAGAATCGGTCGCCCGCACACCTGACACTTTCCATACTGCCGTGAGTTAATGAGTGTCAGCGCGGTCTGGATTCGACGCAGTTCCTCCTGCTCGCGTTGCTCCAGCCGAATCAAGATATCGCGGTCTTTTTCCTCCTGCGCCCACTCCTCCAACTCCCGCGGACGCTCCTGAATGCCCCGTAACTCGTCGCGGAGATCGTGCAGACGCCGCTCGATACGGCCTCGCTTCTCGAGCAGCTTCTCACGAAAGTGATCAAAAAACGTTTGGCTTCGGTAGGCTCGCGGCCCTTTTCTCTTGGTCTTCTTTTTTTTCTTGGTCGCCTTTTTCTTGCGGGCGGTTTTCTTTTTCTTGGTTGCCTTTTTCTTGCGGGCGGTTTTCTTTTTCTTGGTCGCTTTTTTCTTGCGGGCGGTTTTCTTTTTCTTGGTCGCCTTCAACTTGCGGGTGGCCTTCCCCTTTCGCGTGGCCTTCTTCTTCCCCGTGGTCTTACGTCCTGTTTTCTTCTTAGCAGGCATTCATTTCCCCGTTTATCGACGGCTCTGGGCGGCCGCCTAGTGTAGTCGTGCCCAAAGGCTTGGGCAACAGACGTCGAGCCTATCCGCCGCCGGTGAGTCGATCGAGCCACCCACGCCAGCGCGATCCGCGGCGGGAGGCCTCGTTTCTTGCCCGTACTAATATTGATTCGAGATCGTGGCCGATCACGATCGTCACATCGAGGAAAAGAGTCGAATCAGGACTTGATTCAATCGGTACGCCGGGAAGCAACGTCGCTACTTCCCGCGCCGCGGCCGAAGTTCCTACGCGATCGATAATGTGAGTGCGTTCATAGTCGAATCGGTCGGCGTTACCGTAGTCGACCACATCGAACCCTTCGTCGCGCAAGAAGGTCGTCACTTTTCCAGCCGCGCCCGACGCGCCCGAGCCGTTGCGCACTTCGACACGGATTCGGGACCGATCCATCGCTGGTACCGACTCACTGCTGTTCTGGTCGAGCCCTGAGGCCCCATGTGGGCCGGACGCGGCGTGTCGGGCGATCGTCGACAGCAGAAACGTGCCCACCAGGGCCGCAAAGACCGCTATCGCGCCGACCTCGAGAACCCCTCTTCGAGATAGTCTCAACACTGCTAAGCCCCGAAGCGAGCGGCAAGCGCAGCCAGACTCAACGGGTGAACCGCCCCGCCGCGCTGGACCGTGAATTGCACTCGGTGGTTGAGCACTCGAGCCGCCGCGCGGTTGAGCCCCGCCGAGCCTTGTCCCGCGAGGACAATCAGAGAAGCGGTATCGATCATCTCCGAGTGGTCGCGCAGTGGTTCGCAGAAGTCCGCTACGTAGAGTAGCCAGCCAACCGTTCCCCAGTCGGGATGGCCGGTCGGGTGGTGTCGTACAGCGCTCAAAACTTCCTCGTCCTGTTCCGCCCACTCTGTAGCCGCCCATGCCGCCGCTGCGTGCGCGTGCAGCAGTTTGGGCGCTTGGGTCACAGCCCAACTATCCGGTTCTTGGTCGGCCGCGGCGATCCAGCGCAGCCAATCGTCCACCGAGTCGGCTTTTAGCGCGTCGTGGTACCAAGCCGCACGGACCGTCGCTTCGACTACGGTTTTTGGCCAGTCGCCCTCGGCGCCGATTTCTTCGACCGTATCGGCCACGGAACGCACATGTTGCCAACGATCGGTGGCGCCACGGTCGGCCAGCCGGGCAGCGACGACCTCCGGCAGTGAGGCGTGAGGGTTACTCTGTGCCCTGCTGGACATACGGACCGATGACCGATTCATCCGGGATGTTCGTGCGGACGATGTAGTTCCATCCGCTGAGCTCGACCCGGTCTCCAATGGTGGCGTCGACCAAGCGCGAGAAGGGCCCGATAACTGACTTGGATCCGATGACAGATTGCCCCTCGATGATGACACCGGGGTGGATGACTGTATCCTGGCCGATGCGAGCGTCAGCATCAATGAGTGAGGTCTCTGGAGCGAGAAAAGTGACCCCAGAACGCATGAGTTGTTCACGGATCCGGCAGCGCAGCACCCCATCCGCTATCGCAAGCTGCACTCGATCGTTGATACCCAGTATTTCGTGCCCGTCCTGCGTTTCATATAGACGTCCCGGCGTACCGGCGGCGGACAATAGCTCCATGATGTCGGTCAGGTACCGTTCGCCTTGGGTGTTGGTTGTTCCCAGCTTCGCAAGCAGAGGCTGCACGCTCGGCCAATGAAAACAATACACGCCGGCGTTGATTTGACGAATGCCCAGTGTCTCGGCACCGGCATCAACCTCCTCGACGATCGCCACGACTCGTTGATCGCCGTCGGTGACGACGCGACCATACCCGCTCGCATCCTCGAGTGTCGCCACGAGTATGGTGGCCGGAGCATCCGTGTGGCGATGGTCATCGACCAGTGCCCGCAGCAACTCCCCAGTCAACAGCGGGGTGTCCCCGCAACAAACCAGTACGTCACCGTCAAAGCCGTCGAGGCTTGGACTTGCGCATTCGAGCGCATGCCCGGTTCCTAGTGGCTCCTCCTGTATGATCGAATCGACGTTCTCGCGATCGGCTAAGACTTCGCGAACGCGACCGCTCTGATAGCCGACCACACAGACCGTTTTTGTCGCGCCTGCCCGCTCCACAGCGTCGACGATATGCACGATCATGGGACGCCCCGCCAACGGATGGAGGACCTTGACCAGTTCCGACTTCATCCTGGTCCCTCTGCCTGCCGCCAGGATGACTGCCGCTAGTGATCCGTCACTCGACATCGGGCGTCAACCAGGCATTGTCGATCAAGCGGGTGGAGCCGATCCTGGCGGCAACGGCAGCCAGCGCTCCGGGCACGACGAACTCCAGCGGCTGAAATGAGTGCCCATCCACCACCGCCGCGTACTCGACTCGTATCCTCTCGTCGGACGAGAGCACGCTATGCATCGCGGCCTCCAGTTGGTCCACGTCTCGCTCGCCCGTTGTGACCAACTCTTGCGCGTCGCTAAGCGCAGCGTACAATCGAGTCGCAGACTCACGTTCCGGCGGGCTAAGAAAGACGTTGCGGCTCGAGCATGCTAGGCCATCCTCCTCTCTGACCGTAGGCGCAACAACGATCGCAACGGGGACCGCCAAATCCGACACCATTGTCCGGACCGCCGCCGCTTGTTGCGCGTCCTTCTGGCCAAACACTGCGACATCTGGCTGAACGATCTGGAACAGTTTCATCACCACGGTCAGGACACCATCGAAATGCCCGGGTCGAGCGGCGCCTTCAAGTCCGTCAGTCACACCACGCATCGTGACGCGGGTGACCGGTGTCTGTGCGTACATCTCGACCTCCTCAGGCGCGAACACGAGGTCTACTCCGCGATCGGCGCAGAGTTCGAGGTCGCGATCGAGATCCCTGGGGTATGTTTCGAAATCGTCGGTGGGGCCGAACTGCAGCGGGTTGACGAACACCGACACAACGATGCAATCGGCCGACTCTCTTGCGCAGTCGATCAGCGATAGGTGCCCACGGTGGAGGTGCCCCATGGTGGGGACAAATCCGATGTGCTTCCCGGCCGCGCGCTCCGATTCAAGGGCGCGACGACACGCCGAGATCGAATTGACACGCAACGAGGTCACTCGAACGATTCTGCTTCTCCCGGGAATCGTCCTGCTCGGACATCGGTCACGAAATTATCGAGAGCGCCTGCAACGACTTGGTCCAAGTCGGCATAACGGCGGACGAATTTCGGCTTGAAGTCGGGCGTCATTCCCAGAAGGTCATGCGTAACCAAGATCTGACCGTCGGTTTTTGGACCCGCCCCTATGCCGAGCGTAATCGCCGGGATCTCGGCGGTCACTCGGGCACCCAAATCGCGCGGGATCTTCTCCAGCACGATCGCGAAGCAACCGGCTTCGGAAAGTGCCATCGCGTCGGCCACTAACTCGTCCCCCGATGCCTCATCGGCAGCCCGCAAGCCGTAACCGCCGAACGTATGAATCGATTGCGGCGTAAGACCCAGGTGGCCCATAACGGGAATGCCGATGTCCGTCAGGCGGCGAATCGTTTCGGCCAATCGAGCACCACCTTCGAGCTTGACCCCTTGGGCGCCCGTCTCTTTCATCACTCGACCTGCGTTGCGAAGCGTGTCCTCCGGCGAGATCTGAAACGAGAGGAATGGCATATCGACGACCAGAAAAACATCCGGAGCGCCGCGTCGGGCGGCCTGAGCGTGATAGATCATCTCGTCGAGGGTTGCTGGGAGCGTCGAGTCATGACCACCAAAAACTTGGGCCACGCTGTCCCCAACCAAAATCCCGTCGACCTGTGCTTGAGCCACGTAGCGAGCAAGCATCCAATCGTAGGCGGTGAGGAAGACGATCCTTTCGCCGTCAGCCTTCATGCGGCTGAACGTGTTTACGTTCACGCCCATTGTCGTTCCGTTTCGACGTGGGAACGTGGCAGCTCTGGCAATTGAGCTGCCGACACACCAACCTGCCGGCATAGCTCGATCAGAAAGGTGCGCTCGGCGAGCCTCGGGTGAGGAATCGTCAATCCGGGTTCATCGATTCGGGTGTCACCGTACACGAGAATGTCGATATCGATGATTCGCGGCCCCCCGCGTGGAACAGATTCTCGGTCGCGTCCCATCTGCTGCTCGATCTTCAGACACGTTTCGAGCAACTGGCGCGGTTCCAGCGCGGTGTCCAGGCCGATGACCTGATTCAGAAAATCTGGTTGCTCGAGATAGTCAACCGGAGCGGTTTCGACGACAGCGGAACACGAAATCATGCGAATACCGTCGACGGCCAGCAATGACGCTCGCGCCACGCCGAGGTTCTTCGCCCGGTCGCCCAGGTTGGCACCCAGACTCAGGTAGGCTCTCGAATGATGAGTCGGCGTCATGGCCGGCAAACCTCGACTTCCACCCGATCCACGGGACCTGGCAACGCCGCCCATGGCTTGCGGCAGCAGATTCGAACTTTCTCGACCCGTTCCAGAGCGATGACTCGATCTGCAATTCGCGCGCACAGCGCTTCCAGCAGGCGCGGAGCATGCTCTGGATCGTCGCTGATCGTATCGCGAACCGCCTGGTATACCTGCCGATAGTCGATGCCCACGGTCAGTGAATCGGTATCGGCCGATTCGTCGAGATCGGCCATCACCTCCACGTCGACCTCGATTGGCTGGAGCATCTCTCGTTCGTGAGGCAAATCCCCGACCATGGCGTGGAACCGAATCCCAAGGAGCCGAATCGAGTCCATCGATCTAGCGAGCGACAAGCACGCGGATGGTTCGCTCGGCGCCACCGGTGACCAATCGGACAACGTAAACGCCGGCTGGTACGAATACGCCCGAATCGGCTTGACCATCCCAGGTGACAGCTTGTTCCCCGGCGATAATGTCGCCGTCAACGAGCGTCCGCACGCGCTGACCCACCAAATCGAAAATGATCAACTCCACCCGGGCGCCGCCGCCATCCCCCGGCACGGTAAACGGGATAGTGGTCTGTTGGCCGATTCTGAACGGGTTCGGGAAGTTCTGATCGAGCGCGACCGCGCTAGGTGGTGGCGGGGGGGGTGGCGGCGGAACGCCGAGCACACGATTGAAGTACGCCTCGCGGGCAGCCTCCGCAGCGGCTTGAAGGGCCGGTCGATCGGCTGCGGCGACTAACGCCACAGCGACGGTGTCCGAAGCGCCTACGCCTAGTGTCAACGGGCCACGGCCGATGATCTGAAAAGCGTCCTGTGGTTGTGTGACGCTGGTTTGCGTTTGTCCGCTTGTGAGCGCGTTCCACTTTTCTTGGTCAGAAAACTCTCCGCTGAATAGATCCGGTGCCTCGGCTGGAACCAGCGCCGTACCCGGATTGCCGACGGTACTGCTGACGATCTCAGCCCGCGTGAGCGCCGTAAATGAGATCTGCGCCAGCGGTGCGTCGTCGAGCCAGACCACACCCAGAGCCGGCTGACCCACCTGGGTACCGGCGACGAGACCCAACCGACGCGACGGGTCCCAATCGACCGTTTCCGCGATGCCACCAGCCTCGTCGGGTAGGTCCCAATCGGCGAACAGCCCGGCGCGTAGACCGCCTATCGTCTGCGATGACGTGTTCGTGAGTACGAACTGGAGCAACACAAAGGTGTCCTCGCCCTGTTCGGCGAACGCAAAACTCTCCTGACGTACGTCGATACCGAGTGGCGCCAACGCGTGCCGATCATCATAACGCGCCGTGATGCGTTGACCTCCGGCGGCCTCATCGACGACCATGGGTGAGCCGGCGAGCGGGAACCAG